>JAGBTT010000184.1 GCA_017631175.1 Bacteroidales bacterium | reverse complement strand
TAGAGGGAATGTACGGACGCACATTCGAGAGCCAGGTGGCAGAGTACCACATGACTTACATCCTCGGAAACGACCAGCCGAGCTACCAGACAATGGACCGCATCAAGGAGGCCTCTATGTCAATGGGATACAAGTTCGAGATCAAGGACTTCCGCGTGAAGGGTGATGAGGCGGCAGTGCTTATCAGCAACATCGGAGTGGCTCCTATCTACCGCGATGCATACGTTGCAGTCGGTGGCGTGAAGGGTGAGTACTCTCTGAAGAACCTCATGCCTGGCGAGGAGGTTTGGGTCCATGTCAAGGGCGAAGGTGTATCGGCTCAGGCCGTTCCTACAATCGAGTGCGCCCACCTCGTGCCTGGACAGAAGATAGAGTATAAGGCAGACATTGAATAATGAAATATAACATTTGGTTAGTATGGGTGGCAGCGGCACTCGCCGCTGGTTGTTCCTGCGCCGGGACGGCGCAGGAACTTTCCACATATTGGGAAGACCATGATTTCACGTCTTTGGACGGTTTTGACGACATCGATGCGGCCGAAGACAAGTTCGACGGATACATCGCCCTTCTGACCAAGGTGCCGCACGAGACTGCTGTAGCGGAGATGACTGAGTTCATGGACTCGGCATCGCAGAATGTGGTCGCATATATGGTGTGGTCGGGCTGGTTCGAGCCTTTCCTCCATGCCCTGCAGTCGCCGTACAGGAATGATGATCTTTTTGTGGCGTGGCTGGATAAGGTATTGGCAGACAATATTATAGATGATGGTTACATGATGGAGCATCTGGCTTCTCTGAGACAGATGATGACGGTGAACCGTGAGGGTATGCAGCCGCAGGAGGTGATGCTCAAGAATGAAGACGGAGTGGAGTTCCAGCTGTCGGACCTCAAGGGCGAGAGCACGCTTCTGCTCTTTGTGGATGCCGACTGCCCGTCATGCCTCCAGGCTTTGTCGGATAATGTCGGGGAGCATAAGGACAGAAGACTTGTTGCCGTCCTGGTGAACGGCTCGCAGTACCACATGTCCAACATTCGCAAGCAGCTTTCTGAGGAAGTCCTTGCGCAGTGGACATTCGCATACTGCCCGCAGGGACGTCTCGAGACCGAAGGCCTTTATGACACTTCCCTCATGCCTTTCCGAATGCTGGTTACTCATGAGTGGATTATTGAGAAAACATATTTCTAATATGAAAAAGACAATGTTGGTAGCGGCCCTTCTGGTGGGCGCGATGGTGTCAGCGATGGCACAGAATCCGGATCCGGATTCGAGGGACAAGTCACGCTATGCAGTGAATAATTTTGAGAATGACGACCTTTATACGGCCGTGCAGACCTACGAGCCTGTGTCGGTGGAGATGCCGAAGGGCAGGAAGGTGAAGAACGTCATCCTCATGATCGGCGACGGAATGGGTCTGGAGCAGCTCAGCACTGCATGGATCGTTAACAACCGCCACCTGAACATCACCGACAATTTCCCTTATGTGGGTCTTCAGTGGACCTACTCGGCAAACAAGCTGGTGACTGACTCAGCAGCTGCGGGTACGGCACTCGCTACAGGTTCGAAGACCAACAACGGCATGATTGCGACTTCCCCTGACGGACAGCCGCTGGAGACTTTGTCAGAGTATGCAAAGTCAAAGGGCATGAAGACAGGAACATCAGTTGTCTGCCGCGTATGCGACGCTACCCCCGCCGTGTTCTCGACTCACCATGCAAACCGCGACAGCCTCTACAATATCATGGCCCAGTTCGTGGACAGCGAGCTTGACTTCCTCTTCGGAGGCGGACTCAAGTGGTGGGAGAACCGTCCGGACGGCCGTGATCTTACAGCTGAGGCAGAGGCGAAGGGCTATACTGTGGTAAAGGACATCGAGAGCCTCAAGGCAGTTGAGGAAGGTCCTGTTATCGCACTCACAGCGTATACCGAGCTCCCGCCTGCTCTTGACAGAGGTACAGAACATCAGGAGTCTGTAAAGAAGGCTCTTGAGCTTTTGGGAGGCCATAAGAAAGGCTTCTTCTTGATGGTAGAGGGCTCATGCATCGATGACTGGTGTCATGCAAATAAGGTTGGTTATGCAGTTGAGGAGATTCTCGACTTTGACCGCACTGTCGGTGCTGTTCTCGAGTGGGCGGCCCGCGACGGCGAGACCCTCGTGATCGTCACTGCAGACCATTCTACAGGCGGTATGACCCTGCTTGGAGGCAAGGTTGCCGGGCAGAGTGTGGCAGTGAACTATGCCAACACAGGCCACAACGGAGTCGCACTTCCTGTATACGCATGGGGCCCTGGCGCAGAGAAGTTCGTCGGCATATATGAGAATGCCGAGCTCTCACAGATGATCAAGGAAATTCTGAAATAACGAGGACATGAATAAGAAATCTTACCTTTTTATCGCGGCCATCGCGTTCATGGCTACGGCTTTCGTAAGCTGTACCAAACCGGATCCGCAGCCGGGTCCTGACGACGAACAGCAGCAGGAACAGCCCCAGGAGCAGCTCAAGGCACTTAAGCCTACGGTTGAGGTTACCGACAACTGGGTGTGGGACGGAAAGCCGTCGATCAGCCTGGTGATCGAGAACCCTAATGCGGTTGACGTTACTGAGACTATCAAGACGGAGATATCTACCGATCTGAAGAAGTTCGTGACG
>JAGBTT010000024.1 GCA_017631175.1 Bacteroidales bacterium | reverse complement strand
GTCGGAAACAACTTCTTCCAGAGAGGAAAGCCGCTCCGATGGAATATCGGCATAAACATATCTCTATGATGAAAAGATTCTTTACAATATTCGCCCTTGTATGGGCTTTGGCTGCATGCGAAAAGGCCCCTACAATCATAACAAACGATTCACCGGAGTATACCGGAACAATGGTCGTAGCCTACGAAGGCGAAGACTTCGAGCAGACAGGCATAAAGGTGCTTGGAGAATTTGACGAGAGCAAGACCACAATAGATATCAAGCTCCAGAAGGTTAAATTCGTGCCTGCGATGCCGATCAGGATCGACGTCACCATCATGGACGTCCCTGTCGTTTCGGACGGTGAGGGTTCATGGACTTTCGAGGCAGACGGCCTCACACCATGGGCAATGGGAGGTCCATACGAAACGTACCGCGTAGATGACCTACGCGGCACGATATCAGGGGACTCCATCGAGTTCTCCCTCGGCTTCTTCAATACAAAGAAACAGGAAAACTATCCGACCAGCTACAGCGGAAGCTTGCGCTAGTTCTTGAAACGATCGCTGAAGAACTGGAACTGGTACTTCACGGCGTTGTACCAGTATGGCCAGTTATGCTCTCCCGGCCTCTGGTAGAAATCATGAGGGACACCCTCTTCCATGAGCTTCTTGTGCAGGTTGCAGTTCACCTCGTAGAAGAAGTCGCCCGTACCACAGTCGAAGATGATGTTCATGCCTGGCTGGATGAGGTGGGTCATGTTGATCACAGTATTGTTCTCCCAGTTCTCAGGATGCTCACGGATGGTTCCGAGGCGTTTTGCTATGTCCCAGTTTTCAGGGAAAGGACGGAAGTCCACACCGCCCGACATGCTGCCGGCCGAGCCGAACACATCCTGATGCCTGATGGCAACATAAAGGGCTCCGTGTCCTCCCATGGAGTTGCCTGTGATCGCCCTTCCGGACTTGTCTGCCAAGGTCTTGTAGCGCTTGTCCATGAATGAAACCAGCTCCTTGGAGACGAAAGTCTCATACTTATACTCCGGCATGACCGGTGAGTCGAAATACCAGCTGCTGAAGCCTCCGTCAGGCACGACCACGATGACGTCATAACGGTCTGCAAGGCGTCCCAGATGGCCATCGTAGGTCCATCTGTCGATGTGATTGTCACTGTATCCATGGAGAATATACACCACAGGGTAGTTCCTGCCCTTCCAGTAGCCGTCCGGAGTTATCACGGTAGCCGGAACATCCTTCTTCATGGATTCGCTATAGACAAAAACTTCTTTTTGTCTATAAGCAGAAGCAAAATGGCAGAGCATCAACAGCCCTGCCATCATCATAAACCTTTTCATCATATCTCGATAGTGCTGTTGAACATGTAAATATAGCACTATTTCTTCACAAAAGACTTCTCGAGCGTCTGTGAGATGTTGATTATGAAGTCTCCCATCTTCTCCAGCTCGCTGACTATGTCCATATAGTAGACGCTGGCGTGGTAGTTCTTGCGATTGCTCTCGAGTTCCTCGATCTCTGCCTCACGGAGGTTGTTGCGGAGGTTATTGATGCGGTCCTCGGCATTGTATGCGTTGGATATCTCCTCCAGCGTGCCCTTATGCGCAGCCTCAAGGTTCACGAGCATAGCCTCGTAAGCATGGTCGACGGCAGCGACCATTCCCTCGATCTTCTTGACTGTCTCCTGATCGAAGATCTTCTTGTGGATGTTTCTTCTTGCAAGGACACGGCTGATGGTCTCGCCTGAATCACCGAGAGACTCGAGCTCTCCGATGATCTTGTACATGGCCTTGATCTTCCTTGAAGTCTCCTCGCTGATGTCTCCCTCGGAAACTGCATTCAGGAAAGAGGCAATCTCGTATTCTATACGGTCAGAGATCTCCTCATACTTGACGAGCTTTCCGCGAAGTTCCTCAAACTTGTCATTATCTGTCTCAGCAACAGCCTCACGCGCATATCCAAGGCCGTTTCTGGAGATCTGAGCGAAGTGGATGATCTCGTCGAAGGCCTGCTCTGTAGCGAGTTCAGGCGTAGCGAGAGGGCCGGCAGAGATGTACTTGAGTCTGAATACTTCCTTCTCCTGATTCTTCGGAGCCTTGATGATCCACATCACTGCCTTCTCTATGAACTTCACGAACCATATGAGTATCAAGGTATTGATAGTATTGAAGAGCGTATGGAGCATTGAAAGTCCATAAAGGGCAGAAGTTGCTGTCGGATCTGTCGGGCTTACTACAGCGAAGCCTTCGGCTGCAGGGTTCGGAATACCGAACACGACTTCTGTAATCTTACCCACAAGCGCAAGGAAAGGCTTGAAGAGGATAAGCGCCCAGATCACTCCCGTAACATTGAAGATGGTGTGCGACATGGCCGCCCTCTTGGCCTGGGTGTTTCCTACCGCTGCGGCGATGTTCGCTGTGATTGTGGTTCCGATGTTCTCGCCAAGCACCATCGCGCATGCCATGTTGAACGGAATCCAGCCCATGCTGAGCATGATGAGGGTGATCGCCATTGTGGCGGACGAGGACTGAAGCACGAGCGTCAGGAGCGTACCGAACACGAGGAAGATGATCACCGAACCGAAGCCGTGACCCGACCATGCCTTCACGAACTCAAGCACCTGCGGTGTCTCATTGAGGTCAGGAACGGACTCCTTCATGAACGAGAGACCAAGGAACAGAAGGCAGAAGCCCACGATGAGTTCTCCGATGTTCTGTCTCTGGTTTTTCTTCGAATTGGAGAAGAGGAATCCCAGAAGCATCAGAGGGATGGCAAGGATCGATATGTCTGCCTTGAATCCGAGCCACGATACGAGCCATGCGGTCACTGTGGTGCCGATGTTGGCTCCCATAATCACTCCGATCGCCTGCGCCAGAGTAAGAAGGCCGGCATTCACGAAGCTGACGACCATCACGGTCGTAGCGGAAGAAGACTGGATCACCGAGGTGATTCCCAGACCGGTCAGTACACCTTTAAACGGATTTGATGTCATTGCAGAAAGCAGTCCGCGCAGTCTGTCGCCGGCCGCCTTCTGAAGGCCGGAGCTCATGAGATTCATT
>JAGBTT010000023.1 GCA_017631175.1 Bacteroidales bacterium | reverse complement strand
GAGGTTTACGGTCAGAAGATGACTCCGACACAGGTCATCAAGCGTCTCATGGATGCCGGTGTCAAGCGATGTGATCCTGATGTGCATGCGGTCTTCTCCAGGCTGAAAGAGGCAGGGACTCATGAACCTGTCCTCGAGTCTGATCCGACCCAGGGAGATGTATGGGAGAGGCGTTACTTTGCGGTGAAGGACGGAGATAAGGTCGAGCTTCAGGTCGGAGACAAGCAGCCGTTCTACGGCAAGTTCAACGGCAAGGACGTCGGTCTCTGGAAATTCATTCAGGAGGGCTATACGTTCATGAATGATGCCGGCATCGAGATCAACGAAGACCAGGCGAAGATCATCGCTCAGACAATAAAGACACACCATAAAAAATAGTATCTTTGCAAAGTACTACTTCAAGGCTTCTGGACAAGGCAAGTAACTGTACATACAAGTAAATCACGCAAGCAGGCACCCCGTCAAAAGGTGCCTGCATTTTTTATTACTTTATTATTATATTACTTTATTACTTTTGTAATCAGTTATCTTTCATCTTCTTATTGAACCGCTCCTGTATTTCCTTCGGCCACTTGCTGGTATCTACTGTCGGGTTCGCGGCCTTGTATTGTTGCCAGAATTCCGGAGTCTTCATCGCCTCTCTCATCTGCTCCTTCAGTATAGGGATCATTGGTTCCGGTATTCCCATAGTACGCATGATCTCATCGATTGAAACCTCGGAGAAGTTGATGAGGTCAGCCAGATCATTGCCGGTCTTCCTGATGGTCTCTTCAGACTGTTCCTCATATCCAGCTGTATTCTGCATGACAAGATCTGCGGCTTTCCTGTCTGCCAGGTATCCTCTATTGTATCCAGCTCCGATATCATGAAGCTCAGAAGACTCCCTATCATGCAGCTCATATCCCCCGACAAGTTTCCTTCTATCCTCGAGCAGCTTCATTCTTCTTTCATTCTCCTGCTCGATTGTCTCCTCTGTAGCGTCCCACCACTTCATGACGGTCGGCTTGGAAATTCCAAGCTCCTTTGCACAGGCATACTTCGAACCTCCCGGATTATTCTTTCTCCACTCGTAGATATCGACGAGCTTTGTCTTCTTGACTCCACTCTCATCCCATATTCTTCCTTCCCTCTTCTGTCGGACATCACGTACAGCCCTGGCTTCCTCAAGATGTATATTCTGCTTCTTGAACTTGCGGGTCTTATTCCTTTCTATATCCACGCCTGTAATATCTCTCAAGTCTTCCAGAGGGAAGGTACAGTAACACTCACGGTAAGCAGCTGCAGCGTCCAGAGCGTCCTCAATAGTAAAGCGGTCTTCCGGACGCTTAGTATATGAGATGCCATCGAACGGCTCTACAAAGCTCTTTAGGTCCCTCATGAACTCCTCTTCCTCGATATTGCACTTCGCCGCATACACAGCGAGGGCCATAAGGCAGAAGTATCTATGTCCTACAGACACCTTCACCGATATCTTCTGTTTCCACCAGTCGTACAGATCTCTCTTCACATACCAGCGCCCCGGCCTATGTCCCTGAATAATCCTTCTCTCATACCACTCCGGATACAGTTCCCTCGCCTGTTTCAGAGAAATTCGCTTCGGATTATAAATACCTTTTCTGAGCAGCTCCTGTTCTTGATCAGACAAGAATCCTCCACCGTTCGCCATAAGTTCTGTAATCTTATAGAATGGCTTTCCTGCCGGGTTTATGCTCTGGAAGGCCGTTACCTTCTGCCTGGTCTTCGTCTGTGTTCCCGGGAGTCGGAAGCCCTGACAGTTACCCTGGAACTGAGGGTGCTTAGGATCCTCATGAGTGGTACCGATGTTCCATACACGGCGGGTCAGCTCCTTCTTGATCTTATTCAGAATCGGATAGACATCATTGAACATCGGGTGCGGCGTCTCGAGCAGGAAATAGATATGAATACCTGAGCCGGAATTAACGATGATCTGCGGGCGAGGAAAGGTAAGCGGCACCGTTCTGGTCGGATCCGACTGATAGAGCAGATTGTCCACGTGCTTTGCCTCCACGCGGTCGATATCGATTGCAATCGCATAAAGATATCGGGCGTTCGATTTTGTGCGCCTCTTGCCGGTATATGATACCGGAGACATGATCACGAACGGGTGCTGCATAATCTCGTTCAGCTGCTCAATCTTATTTGTAATAACAAATGTCTTGTTCTTCTGATCTGCCTCCCTTTTTCTTTTTCCATAGATTGCCTGGGCGATTCCATTGTAAACGTACGGATGTTCCGGCGGCCTCTTGGCTGATCTCGGATGCCTGGCCCACCAATCGTAAGCCTCACACCATTGTTCCTCGAACGGAAGCATCTCATCGTCATCCCTGCAGAAAAGCAGATGCAGAAAGTCGGTGGTGCTTATCTCCCTCAGCTCCGGACAGCTCCTCATAAATTCATTCTTCTGATGGTACCACTCAAGTCCTCTCTGATCATGAAAAGACAGTGACTTGATATACTCCTTATCATCCCCCTCTTGAAAAGGCGTACCTTCTCCATATCTTTCGATAGTCCTGTCATATTTTACGTCACCATACCAGATGTCATCAGGAATATCACCGATATCATCACTCATATTTTCCTTATTCAAATCTTCACTCATACACACAGATTTTTTTTGAGAGAGCTCCTCGTTACACTCGTCGCTTGTGAAAGGGGGCGTTATATTATCAATATGCTATTTTGACCTATTCGCAAAGGTATGAAATCTAACCTAAAATCCAACCATTTTTAGAGATAGTTCGTCACTTCGCTCCTCACATTCTTCAGGGGGCGTTATATTATCAATATGCTATTTTTACCTATTTTCAGGGGGGCGTTATATTATCAATGAGAAATTTCCACCTATTTTCGGGGGGCATTATATTATCAATGAGATATTTTTACCTATACTGTTCTATTTTTCTAGTTCACTTCCCCATTCATCCAGTATTGTCCATTGAAAAATAATTCATATCTTCGCATAAAGTAATAAAGTAATAAATATGAAAGCTAAGATCATAGCCGTAGCCAACCATAAAGGCGGTGTCGGAAAGACAGCTTCAGTAGCCACTATTGGAGCTATTTTGGCCGCTAAAGGCAAGAAGGTTCTTCTCATGGACCTCGATACCCAGGCGAACCTCACACGTCACTTCTTCGCAGAGATTCCTTCGCGAATAGTATACCATGCGATCAGGGAAAGAAAGGATCTTCCGATCTATCCGGTGCGTCAGAACCTTGACCTTACTCCTTCCGGACTTGAGATGGCCGGTATCGAGATCGAGATGACCAACATGAGGAGAAGAGAAGATGTTCTCAAAGATCTTCTCGAGCCTCAGAAGAGCCGCTATGATTTCATCCTTCTGGACTGTCCCCCATCCCTCGGTCTCATCACGATGAACGCCCTTGCTGCAGCTAACAAGCTCATCGTTCCGATGAAGACAGACCTGATGTCGTCTTATGGTCTGAACATGATGGATACATTCTGTGCCGAGATGCAGGATCTTAATCCTGGCATCCATATCGACTTCATCTTCTTCAATATCTACGAGAAGGGACAGACCATGACTGATATCGTCGAGGCTGACGTAAGAGCTAAGTATGGAGATCGAGTTCTTGATACTGTTGTTCGCAAGAATAACGATGTTGCGAAAGCAGCATTCGAATATACCGATGTGGTAACCGCTTACCCTGGCTCAAATGGATCCGCAGACTTCCAGACTCTTGTAGACGAGCTGCTGGAGAAATTGTAATATAGTAATAATATAATAAAGTAATATTATAATATGGCAAAGAAGACTTTGACAATGCCACAGTCTGGCACTACTCCTGTTTCACCACTCAAGGCTATGACTCATCCGACAGAGCCAGTAGTAGAGACAAAGAAAAGCTCGTCAGAGCAGGAGAACAAGCGCACAACCATCGTGATCAATCCGGAGACATACCGCAAGTTCAAGGCATATGCTGCCGAAAGCGGACAGACCGTCACCGCCCTCATCAACGAGTTCATGGAACAGACTCTTGCCGCTGCAGGTAAGTAATAAATATTACATGTAATAAAGTAATAATTATTAACCTTCTGAAAATCATTCCAAAGTATCATTTCAAAGTCTCATGGTGATACTTTGAACTCGATATCTATAACGCGGATCCATACAAGGGTCTGCGTTATTTTTTTTTGACAGAACTTTTGCCATCTGTCAAAAATCCGCTAAATTTGACAGATAAATAAAAATCTGTCAATTCATGCAACCGTTCGATAGAAACATACCATACAACTCTCTTCCCGTGCTTCCGCCAGCAGAGAGTCTTTACAAAGACGATACAGTAATTCTAAAACTAGCAGAGGCAAGTAGAAAGTTAGCAGAACTGAAGGGTGTAGCCTCGATGCTGCCGAACCAGTCGATCTTCGTGAACACCATCGCTCTTCGTGAGGCCAAGGCCAGTAGTGCGATCGAGAATATATTCACAACAGATGACGAGCTCTATAAGGCTTTGACTTATCAGGAGGAAGATTACGTTCAGGGACCGGCCAAGGAAATTCTTCATTATAGGGAGGCTCTTTGGAAGGGCTACACAGAAATAGTCAAGGCAGGAAAGCTTACTGTTAACGCCATCATAGAGATCTATCGCCAGGTGAAGCAGACACATGACGGCATTCGCCCATATCAGGCTGAAATCGTCATCAAGAAACGCGGATGGGGATCGCTGATAGGGGAGACTGTATACACGCCACCAAGGGGCAAGGGAGTTGTCGAAAAGATGCTCAACGACCTCGTCGATTTTCTTAATGATGACGAACGGTTCCCGGTTGATCCATTGATGAAAATGGCGATGGCCCACTATCAGTTTGAGGCTATCCACCCTTTCCGTGACGGCAACGGACGAACAGGAAGAATAATCTGTCTGCTTTATCTCATTCAGAAGGGACTCCTGGATCTGCCGATCCTGTACTTGAGTGCCTATATCCTTCAGAATAAGGACAGATATTATTTCGACCTGAGCAACGTAACTGGAACACAGAACTGGAAGGAGTGGCTGCTGTTCATGATGGAAACTGTCATCCAGACATCAGAGTTCACCATCTATAAGATCAACAGGATCCGCGCCCTCATCTCGAAAACCGAGGACATAATCAGGGAAAGGAAGCCTTCCGTTGCCAAGATAGAGATTCCGAAGCTCTTCGAGCAGCCTTATATCCGTCCGAAGAATCTTGTTTCAGAGAAGATCAAGAGCGTGAATACCGCCAAGAAATATCTGACAGATCTGGAAGGACTCGGTCTCCTCACAAAATCTAAGATCGGAAAGGAGTTCGTATGGTTCAATACTGAGCTGATGGATATCCTGTCTGCAGAGAATTAACAAAACTCTCGTTATAACGATACTTTATAATTTCGTGTTCATTTTCCCATGTATTCAAATTAATCGCGTCATTTACTTGAATATTCATTATATTTGTACTCAATTAAATCAAAGATTTATATGAGTCATACGGCCGTCATATATGCCCGTGTCTCGTCCATGGGCGATCGTCAGTCGACAGAAAGACAGATTGAGGATCTTACCAGATACGCTGAAGGGAAAGGCTATGAGATCGTAAAGGTCTTCCAGGAGCACATCTCCGGAGCGAAGTCCAATCAGGAGAGGGGAGTGCTCTCCGAGTGCTTGGAGTTCTGCAGGACAGAACACCCCGGAACCCTGATGGTGACGGAACTCTCCAGGCTTGGACGAAGCACCGTCGAGGTTCTCAAGGCTGTCGAGGAGCTGACTGCAGCTGGAGTAAATACCTACATCCTGGATCTTAACCTATCCACTCTTGATGAAAGGGGAGAGGAGAACCCGGTCGCAAAGATGGTCCTTACTGTCCTGGCTCTAGGAGCCGAGATGGAACGCAAGCTCATACTCGGCCGCCTGAATTCCGGTCGAACCCTGGCCAAGAGTAAAGGCGTAAAGATGGGCCGACCAAAGGGGAGTGCCCTCACCAATGAAGACATTCAGGCTAAGTATCCGGAAGTGGTCAGACACCTCAGAAAGGGAAAGAACTCCATCAGAGAAATTGCCAAGCTTACGGGCATCTCGATATCGACAGTGCAGAGAGTGAAGGCAAGTCTAGAGGCAATTGTTCGATGAAAACGCATTGAAACACATGTATATTTATAGAGTGCAGGCAATTGATATTTGGTAAAATTGCATAATTTTGCAGCTTCAATTTCGACAGACTGATAGAGTGAATATAGGTAAGGTTACATATAGCGCGATGAAAAGCTTCCTTAGAGATTTGGAGGTAGCTTTTGACGCAACCGTTGCCCCCCCCCATTAAAAACACTCACAATCAAATAGTTGACTGTAGTAATACGGTCTATAAATTCGTTTCGGCGTTACACTTGGCGGATCCTCTGCCTTGTCTGTAATGCCTTTTTCTGTGTAAATTCTTAAACAATTTAATCGATTAAAAAGTATGAAGAATCTTAAATTATTAGTGGTTGCCTTCGTGGCAATGTTGGGTTTCGCAGCTTGCGACAACAAACCTGAGCACATCTATGACGATCATAGTGCTGACCTTGTTGGTACTTGGACTTGTCTTACTGAAAACTATGCAGAGGCGTTGATTATCAATGCTGATGGTACTGCTGTGTCTTATGGAGTAGAGGACGGCGAGTATTGGGAGAATGTACGCGGTACAGTTACTGTCAAAGAGAACAATATCACTATGATATTTGAGGATGATGATAACTTCACAGGACACTTTGACATCATCCCTGGTCAGGCATTCTCTCTCTTCGAGAACACTGGAGAGCGTTACGTTTACAACTACTGTGCAAATGACCTTGCTGATGAGATTGTTGGTATGTGGGTATGTACTGGCAATTCATCTATTGAAGAAAATAATATGAATATTCAGACATTCAATGAGAATGGCAAATCAACATTTACAGGTTTTGGTGAAATAGATGGTGAGATTGTTGTTAAAAAAGAAAGCAACTACAAGGTTATAGGTGATGTGAGTTTCCAAGAAATTAATGGTAAATACATTGCATGGAAAGTGACATATTCTCAGAATGGAACATCATTGGGTGATATTATGACTAATACTAATAATGGTTTCACTTCTACATGGCTCCGTATAAAGGAAGGTCTCGACCTCACAGACAATACATACGACTATAAATCTGCTTATGTTACCAATGCAAAGGGTAAAGATGAAGATTTTACTATTTTTGGCAATACCTTAAACATCGCCAAAATTAAAGCATACGACTTTGATAAGTTATTATGTGCAGACCTTTACAATGTAGAGTTAAATGGAAACTTATTCAAGTATAGATTACTCCTTGAAAATGGTGAAAGTGCTGGAGCTGATGTTCCAATGACAGTTGAAGGCAACAAGGTAACCCTTGATTTTAGCGCTGTAAACCCTGCTTGCCGCAAGGTAGATATGTATATGTTCCAAGACAAGGACAATACACAGTTGCATATCTATATGCATACTGCTTCGTTCGTCAACTACTTTGCAAACTTGAAGGTTCTTACTATGCCTTTAGAGGGTAATTTTGACTTGTCTGATGCTGCTGCAGAGAAAGTTTTCGCAGACATGGAGGCACGTGTTGAGAGCATCAATGTAAGTTTCGTATTCAAGGCACGCAAGTAATCTTACAGATTAAATATCTACAGAACAGGGATGCACCAATCACAGTGCATCCCTGTTTTTTGTACTTCAATGCTTACATAAGACCTCTGTAATATTTATTACAAGTAATAAAGTAGTAATTATTATAATCTATGCTTTAAACTCTGTTTCAGTTGATTTATATCACCATGGCTGTCCCAGATTTTCTCCTTTGCATATCTCTTGCAATCTTGAATAGTCTTAACCCTATCGTCATTAGTGCTCCATGTCTTGCCTTCCCGGTTAATGAAATATGCTCGTCCGTTTGTTGCAAATGCCAGATAGCGATCTCCACTGACCTTATAATCCTCCACCACAATTCGTTCTCTTGTCAGCATTGTAAGTTTGGTTGACAGTCGATCCGTGACAATCTCTTTCTCGCGCTTCTGCTGAATTTCATCAGGTGTTCCAAGATTCCACCAGATTTCTTCTTTACTAAAATTGTGACATGCCCAAAGACTTATGATCCTTGAGTCGTCAGTATACGTAATATGCTCACTTGGGGATATGTGTGCCGCATATTGGTATGTTCCTTCCCCTATTGTGAACCTGGCAAATATATCATCTCCCTCAGAGGTGTTCTTGACTTCGATAAAGTTCACATGAACACCTGTATCATTAATGGCGAACTTCAACATGTTCTCTATTCCCTTTCGTTGAAATTCTACCTTAAGTTCATCTATACGCTCCTGTAAAAGATGCGGCGAATCCAGCAGCTTCTTGTACTCGTCCTCTACTCGACGAAGGCGATAGACCTCATTTTCCAGGCTCTCATTTGGATTATAAAATCTAGGAGCTTGGTTCATCTGGGAAAGAAGAGTTGCTGTGTTTACAGACTCAATAAAGGACGTAACTTCTGCGGTGTTGTAGCCCAGTACTCCCTTCTTCGGAACATCAGTAAGATTCACCTTGGTGGCAAGCTGCTGTCTGCGGGTCTGAATCTTCTTATCCAGTGTATCACACTCTGCTGTCTTGTCCGTAATAGACCTTTGAAGCTGCTTTTCCTTTGCCTCTAGTTCTGCAAGGGAAACATACTTTTCCGCTAGTTGCTTTTCCACAGCATCGTCATTGATGACCACCGAAGCCTTCTGCTTCTCCTGGCTCTGAATGATGGCATCATTATCAGCGATGGTCTTCTCCTGCAGATGCATTATCTCCCTCTGAGCAGAAAGCTTACTTGTTGCGTTTTCCACAGCCGAAGTGAGCTCAGCATAATCTGCAGTAAGCTCGCTTATCAGTCTTTCCTTTTCAGCTGTTTCCTCGGCCAGCTGTCTGTTATACTCGATGGACGACGTGTGCTTCTTATATGATCCGAGCTCAGCCCTGACTCCTCTCGAGAGTCCGTACTTCTCACCCACTGTCTCAGCGTATGAGGTATGATAGCCATAGAGCAGCGGCTTTGTGTAGACCTCGTTCGCACACAGCCTGTTCCTTGTGGTGTCGGTCTTGTATTTCCTGGTATCAACGCCCATCGCTGCATCCATCCTTTCCTTGGACGCTGACCTGCGGCTCTGTCCTTGCACGATAGGCACCACGATCACATGCATGTGAGGTGTCTTCTCATCACAGTGAAGAGTAGCTGAAACGACGTTCTCATATCCCCATCGACCACGAGCCCAGGCGAGAGTGTCGTTGGCCCAGGCGTTCACCTGTTCCGGGGACATGGCGCACATGGTCTCCGGTGATCCGCTGAAGATGATCTCTATGCAGGTGTTCTGATTACTGCGAACTTTCGTGATTCCGGCTTCCTCAATCCTGCGGTTAACCGCCTGCTGTATGGTCAGCGTTTTTGCTTTTCCTGTCGACGGATCCGTCACTTCTCGAGAAACAAGCTCCCTGTTCAGGTGCACCTTGGACACGTCGGCATTGTCAGGAACCCAGACGGTTTCCACGCGAACGCCGTTGACGTACTTGACTTCCTGTCGAACTATATGTCTTTCTAAGATCGAGGAGACCTCTGCTCTGGACTCCATGTGTAGAACGCAAAACTGTCCCATGTGTATTGTATATCTATGTGGTCGGTGTTTTCATTGCCAGGAAAGGAAAAATCCGGGGTCGGGTCCCGGGGTTTTTACGCATCTCTGGCGGGATTCCAAAGGGCTTGCCCTTGGTCGGAGATGAGAGAAAAGTAAGGGCAGCGAACGCTGCGGGCCCCTTACTTTCTGGAGTCGCCGAGGGTTTCAAGGGGCACCCTTGACGAAGTGGGCAAACTTGCCCTACTGAGTTAGGGCAAATATTGACCCTTTCCCGAAGCAAATGTACGAATTTATTTCGGACTTGCAAGGGGAAGGGGAAATGTTTGTCCGTTGGATTCTCGCTGAAGAGAAGATCTCAAGCTGGTTCATCAGGGCGAGATAGTGTCCTGGGCATGCCCAGGCTCGAAATCCGGGGGATTGAGAGAACGGTTTCGATGAAGTGAGAATCCCGGGGAATCCGAACGGCCGTCACCGGTGGTGACTCCGGCTTGCCGGACCGGACGCTGAAGGATTCGGAGGGCGGAAAATCGGTAGTATAATTTTTCGGAAATCAGTAGTATAATTCTTTAAATCGGTAGTATAAATTTTTCGAGGTCAGCAGTGTTCTTGATATTAGCTAATGGCGGTAGATTTATTTTTCAGATATTAGTTAATATTTGTATTTTTGCATACATAAACATTAACTAATAATTATGGCCAGGACTAAAGATCTATATAAGCCATCCAGGCGCAAAAACGGTGAGGGAGTGGGCAAGTTCTGCACTGTCAATCTGAAGGAAGACATTGCCATCGAATTCAAGCTTCTTGTGAAAGCATACTCCGAGGTTTACGGTCAGAAGATGACTCCGACACAGGTCATCAAGCGTCTCATGGATGCCGGTGTCAAGCGATGTGATCCTGATGTGCATGCGGTCTTCTCCAGGCTGAAAGAGGCAGGGACTCATGAACCTGTCCTCGAGTCT
>JAGBTT010000022.1 GCA_017631175.1 Bacteroidales bacterium | reverse complement strand
GCTGATAAGGAGTTTTGACTGTTTTTATCCCTCGTCAGTCAATTTCAGTCGAAGTGGGAAATTTATAGTGAAGGTTATAGGCCTTCATGAGATTCTGTGATATGTTGATCATGAAGTCACCCATGCGCTCGTACTCGCTCAGGATATCCATGAAGTATACGCTGGTCTGGTAATTTTTATCTCCAGAGTCAACTCCTTCGATCACCGCATCTCTGAACATATCTCTGAGGTTGTTGATCTTATCCTCTGCATTGTATGCATTGATTATATTCTCAAGTCTGCCCTCCCACGCTGCTGTAAGGTTCGCTATCATTGCATCATATGCCTCGTTTACAGCATCTGCCATGATATTGAGATTCTTGACCGACTCAGTGTCGAACACCTTGTTGTGGATGTTTTTCCTTGAGAGGATTCTGCTGATAGCCTCACCCGAATCTCCGAGAGACTCCATCTCACCGATGATCCTGTACATTGACTTGATCTTGACCGATGTGCTTTCGCTGACCTCATCGGAAGTGACGCCATTAAGGAATGTGGCTATCTCGTACTCGATACGGTCTGAAATCTCTTCATACTTGACGAGTTTCTCTCTAAGTTCCTCGAACTTATCAGTTTCTGCGGCATTTATAGCCTCCTTTGCATATGCTGCACCGTTCTTTGAGATCTGTGCAAAGTGGATGATCTCGCAGAATGCCTGCTCGACTGACAGCTCTGGAGTTGCAAGCGGACCTGCAGAAATGTACTTGAGTCTGAATACTTCCTTCTCCTGATTCTTTGGCGCCGGAATGATCCATGTCACGGCCTTCGCAATGAAATTCGTGAACCAGACCATGATAAGAGTGTTGATCAGGTTGAACAATGTATGAAGCATCGATAGTCCATACAACGCCGCCGCGCCCTCGCTTGAAGCCGAATCCGTAACCGCAAAGGTGTCTGCATTCGGGTTCGGAAGACCGAAAAGATGCTCGATTATAAAGCCGACAAGGCCCAGGAATGGCTTAAAGAGAATCAAGGCCCATGTTACGCCAAAGACATTGAAGATCGTGTGAGACATCGCTGCCCGCTTAGCCTGTGTATTGCCGACCGAAGCGGCGATGTTGGCAGTGATTGTTGTACCTATATTCTCACCAAGAACCATTGCGCAGGCCATCGGGAACGGTATCCATCCCATGCTGAGCATTATGAGCGTGATTGCCATTGTCGCTGATGAAGACTGGAGGATCAAGGTAAGCACTGTACCGAAAACCAGGAAGATCAATACGGATCCGAATCCGTGCGCTGACCATGCACTTACGAACTCAAGGACTTCCGGTGTCTGCCTGAGGTCTGGGACGGAGTTCTTCATGAATGACAGACCGAGGAACAGCAGGCTGAAGCCGACGATCAGCTCGCCGATGTTCTTTCTGTTGTCCTTCTTCGAATTGGAAAATAGGAAACCAAGCATCATCATCGGTACGGCAAGAACGGAGATGTCAGCCTTGAAGCCCAGCCACGATACCATCCAGGCTGTTACTGTCGTTCCTATATTAGCGCCCATTATCACTCCGATAGCCTGAGTCAGTGTCAGAAGGCCTGCATTCACGAAGCTGACCACCATAACTGTCGTTGCAGAAGATGACTGGATTACTGTTGTCACTCCCAATCCCGTCAGCACTCCCTTGAACGGGTTTGACGTCATTGAAGAAAGCAGTCCGCGAAGCTTGTCGCCTGCCGCCTTCTGAAGTCCTGAGCTCATCAGGTTCATTCCGTAAAGGAACATTCCCAATGCTCCTAACAATGTAAAGACTTGCATTATATTCATATTCCAAACTAAATTTTCCGCAAAGAAATCCCATAAATGTTTCATAATTGTTACAAATCCGTTATGCTTCAATGAAATCGCCTGTGATTGAGATTTTCAGTGGTCTTCAAGTCGGATTTTTGCATATTTTTGTATCCGAACTCATATGAACATTATGGTAACTGAGAAAATATTGATCGTTGATGATGAGGAGACTCTTTGCGAAGTCCTGAAGCTCAATCTTGAAAACGAAGGATATGACGTGGATATAGCATTCAGCGCAGAGCAGGCACTGACCCTTGATCTGAGGGAATATTCATTGATACTGCTGGACATCATGATGGGTGAGATAAGCGGAATCAAGATGGCCAAGATGCTGAAGGCTGATATAAAGACATCCCATATCCCTATCATCTTCTGTACGGCAAAGGATACGGAAGACGACATGATCATGGGCCTGAATCTCGGAGCGGATGACTACATCATGAAGCCGTATACTGTCCGCAATGTCATAGCCAGAGTAAAGAGTGTCCTTCGCAGGACATCTGGAAGCAAGCCTGTGAACGCGTCCGCTGAAAAGCCGGAGATCCTGCAGATAGAGGGGCTGCAGCTTGATCTTGAATTCAAGAGATGCCTGGTTGACGGTGCTGAAATAAAGCTGACTAAGAAGGAGTTCGAGCTGCTTGCGTATCTCATATCTCACAGAGGAAAGATATGCAGTCGTGAACAGATACTTGCAAAAGTGTGGAGCAACGAAGTTGTGGTGCTGGACCGCACCATCGATGTCAACATCACCCGCCTGCGCACCAAGATCGGCAAATACGGATCCTATATAGTAACACGTTCTGGCTTTGGTTATGGCTTCAGCTATTAAACTCACATATCACAAGCGACTCTTTCTGATGTTGCTTGGTTTCACCTGTACTATAGTGCTGAGCTTTGTAGGATTCCAATACTATCGTGAAAAGCAGTATAAGTCAGAAGTGTTGAACGCGCAGCTACAGATATATAACAGACAGTTGATTGGTACGGTCGAAAATGGTCTGTCGCTCAATGACTATTTTGATACTCATGACATGCCTTTTGACGAGTTGCGAATATCCGTAATCGATCTCTCGGGCGAGGTGATCTATGACAGCACCCTGCCTATAAGCACCCTTGACAACCATAGCCGGCGCCCTGAAGTTGCACAGGCGCTCAAGCATGGGTCGGGATACAGGATAGGAAGGCAATCCACCAGCGACGGAAGGGAATATTTCTATTCGGCTACTAAGGGCGACCAGGTCGTTGTCCGCACTGCAATTCCATATACGGCATCATTGCGCGGACTTTTAAGGACAGACTGGAGTTTCCTTGGAATACTTGTGGCCATCAGCATTGCCATGAATGTTCTAGGCTATTTCGTTACAAGGCGACTTGGCCGGAATATCGAGCGTCTGAACAGATTTGCAGCCAAGGCAGAAAAGGGGGAGTCGTTTGATGAGGACGAACAGTTCAGCAATGACGAGCTCGGATCGATTTCCAACCATATTGTCAGACTGTACGGCCAATGGCAGCAGACGATAAAGGACAGGGACATAGCACATGAAGCGGCGCTACGTCAAGAGCAGGAAAAGATCAGGATCAAAAGACAGCTGACAAACAATATCAATCACGAGCTCAAGACTCCTGTCGCATCGATTCAGGTTTGTCTGGAGACTCTCCTGTCAGGAATAAATCTTAGCGAGGAGAAGCGTCAGGAGCTGATTGAAAGGTGCTACACGCACAATGAGAGACTGCGCAGGCTGCTGGGAGACGTTTCTCTGATTACCCGTATGGAAGATGGAAGCCAGCTCATCAGCAGGGAACCGGTAAGCATCAACGCCATCATCGAGGAGATTGGGGATGAGCTGGAAATAATGTCGGAAGATGAGAGGTTTGCCTTACACGTCGACTTCAATGAGACTGTCGTGATTGATGGCAACCTTTCCCTGATCGGTTCGATCTTCAGGAATCTTACCGAAAATGCCCTGGCCTATTCCGGCGGCAGAAACATATACATAGCACTGGCTGAGAACAACGATGACTATTGTCGGATCGTGTTCGAAGATGACGGATGTGGCGTTAATGAAGAACAGCTTTCAAGATTGTTCGAACGATTTTATCGCGTAGATAAGGGACGTTCTCGCCAGAAGGGTGGCACCGGCCTTGGCCTTTCAATTGTCAAGCATGCGGTCCAGTTCCACGGAGGTATCATTACCGTAGAGAACAGACTTTCGGGAGGTTTGAGATTTGATTTC
>JAGBTT010000183.1 GCA_017631175.1 Bacteroidales bacterium | reverse complement strand
GCTCTTCCGCACAGTAGCACCTAAGATCGCTGACCGTCCAGGCGGATACACTCGCGTGTTGAAGACTGGTTTCCGTCAGGGTGACGGTGCAGACATGGCTCTCATCGAGCTCGTTGACTTCAACGAGGCTGCTCTCGCTTCAGCTCCTAAGAAGGCTGCTAAGAAGAGCACTCGTCGTAGCTCGAAGAAGGCTGTTGAGGCTGCTCCAGCTGCTGAGGTCGAGACACCAGCTGCTGAGTAATCAGACAACCATCGCAGCATAGCGCTGCACATGATAAATCCGGATTCCGTAAAGGAGTCCGGATTTTTTATATATAGTTTGCTCTCTTATATATATTTTATTAAATTTGTTTTTGATACTAATATACTAATAACTATGAAACGAATTTTAATGTACATGGCAATGGCTCTGGGAGTCTTTGCCTCGTGGTCATGCGACCCGCAGACTGAACCTACTCCAGAACCGGAGCCAGATCCAAAACCGGCGCTTCAGTCGTTTGAAGTAAATGTTGACGGTGTTACAGAAACAACCGTAACATATACTGTTACTCCTGCTTTACTTGACAAGGAGTATCTTGCAGTAGTAAAGACTGCAGCAAGCCTTGAAGGTCTCGAGGACGAGGCTATCGTCGAGGCTGTATTTGCAGACGTAAAGGCTGCTGCCGAGGCTGAGAACACTACATTCGAAGCTAAGATGGCAAAGCTTGCTGTGAAGGGTGTTTCCGACAAAGTTGAGATTGATGGTCTTGCTGCTGATACAGAGTATGCTCTCGTTGTGTTCGGAGTTGATCCTGCAAAGGCTTGGGAATACACAACTTTCCCAGATGTCAAGGAGTTCAAGACCAATGCTGTCGAGATTATCGAGTACACATTTGATGTGACAACAACAGTTGAGAATAACACTGTTTCGTTCCATGTTGTTCCTTCTGACAACAACATCTCATGGCACCTCCTCACTGTAACCAAGGCAATGTATGACGCTTATACTGACCCTGCAGGCGACTATCAGTGGACAAAGGACGTGTTCTATCAGGCATATGCTGAGAATGAGATCCAGACATACGCAGGCATGGGATACACTGAAGAGCAGATTCTTGCTGCCATGTTCCTTAAGGGCGAGCAGGACCTTTATGCTGAAGGCCTGAACGCAAACACTGAATATGTATATCTCATTGCAGCTTTCGAGATCGATGGACAGAACCTTCTTATCGCTTCCGAGCCTTCCGAGGGTACTTACACTACAGGAGACGTTGCCAAGACCGAGCTCACATTCGATATTTCTGTAACTGACGTTGATCAGATGAGAGCAGCGATCAAGATCACTCCTTCTGACCTTTCAGCGCCATACTGCTGGATTGTACAGGAGTATGACGGTGTTTCAACACCTACAGAGGTCATGGATGGCATCGTTGCAGCTAACAAGATGTTCCTTGACATGGGATTCATGTCATCATATGGTGTGCAGGATTACACAGGTGGCCCAGATAGTCCTTACAAGTACAAGGTAGGTGCTCCAGATACTGATTTCTGCGTAATCGCATTCGGATATGCAGGTGGCGTGACATCGGAGCCTGAGATGGTGACATTCCGTACTCTTCCTGGCGGAGCTGCAGCAGATTGTACATTCGAAGCTGCGCTTCAGGAGGTATCGACATATGGATTCTCATTCAAGGTGACACCTTCAGACCCTACTACATATTTCACAGGCGATGTATGCCTTGCTTCTGAGTACGATGAGGCTACAATAGCAGCAGAGATTGAAGCAGGAATCCAGGACCTGTACGATATGCAGGCCATGTTTGGTTCTCCTATGGAAATGTCAGCGCTTATCGCTAATTATTTCTGGAACGGCGAGAGTGTGATGGACGCTTCGGGTCTCACACCAGATACAGAGTACACTATGTACATTGTAGCTCTTGACCAGAAGACAGGAAAGGTGGCTAAGGTTCACGAGTTCCCTGCATTTGCAAAGACAAAGCCTGTCGGAACAGTTGTTCCTGAGCTGGAGCTTATCGGTTACTTCTCGGGCGATGATGAGAACGGTGCTGTGTTCGGTCAGCCGGCAGCTACTGCAGGCAAGTGTATTGCAGTAGTCAAGTACAACGCAGACCCTACAGCAGCAGTATATGGAGGTATCCTTGAAGGCAACGGAATGGACACTGAGCAGTACCCTGATGAAACAATCCAGAATATGCTCGCTGGTTACTGGCAGCAAATCGACATGACTGCGCCATATTCATTCTTCCTTATGAACTGGGACGCAGACCAGACTGCATTCTCATACGCTGTTGATGCAAATGGTGGTGAGGGAGCTATTGACCGTATTCTCCTTAATTGCTCAGAGGCAAACAAGACTGACATCTCTGTTCTCTTTGATCTGATTGACCAGGTTTACGGTACTTCATCAACAACTGCAACCGCTGCATCGCTCAACGTATCTGAGGTTAAGGGTGAGCCAACAGTAACCGTAAGAGAGAAGAATGAAATTATCACAGCTGAGATGTCATCAGAGCCTGCTATCCCATACGTGCAGCAGAGAACTCTCAAGACAGGCAACCTTATGCAGCTTGATTTCGTTCCTGCTTTTTGGACAAAGTAATATTTCTTAAGAATGAAAAAATGTTTTATAGCTCTGCTTGCAGTCATTGCATCCCTTTTGGGATGCGATGGCCCAAGTGGGACAGAGATACTCGGCGAGATTCAGCTTTCATCGAGCAGTAAAGATGTGATTGAGATCGATTCTGACGGAAGTACCGAGTCTGTCAGATTTTCATCCGCTCTTGATTGGCATGTAGAGTGTGCAGACACCTGGTTGACCATCGATCCTATGGAAGGCGGTCCTGGTACAGCCCGCATTTCGATAAGGGCTGGTCAGAATGATACCAAGGAGACCAGACAGACAGTCGTGACCATCTGCTCAGAGGGATTCGAACTTCCGATAACAGTTACACAGGAGCCGTTCCTGGCAACCTTCGATCTTCTTGATGTCGAGAAGGAAGTAAGTTGTCTTGGAGGCGAAATTGTGGTAAGCGTGTACACTGATGTGGATTTCAGCTACGAATGTCAGGACGATTGGGTGAAAGGTCCTTCTACAAAGGCGCCACGCACCCGTCAGGTCGCATTTACTGTGGAACCTAACACTCTTCCTCAGGAACGCACGACAGTCATTACATTCGTCGCAGGAGACATTACAAAGGAATTTACCCTTACCCAGAGAGCGACAGGAACAGAATCCGATGACTGGAAGAAGGATCAGTTCGTGCATCGTTCGCTTGCTATGAGGTTCACTGCTACATGGTGCGGATACTGTCCGATGCTGGGAAGTGCTTTTGAGTCTGCAAAGAGCCAGATGAACGGTAGTCTGGAACTTGTCAGCCTGCATGGAAGTGATTCAGACTATGAATTCTCCGGCACAAACACTTTGGTAAGCCGCTTTCGCGTCCAGGGATTTCCGACAGGAGTCGTAGACGCACGTGCTACAATCAATAATGATGAGCAATCAGTAACATCCAAGGCTGCTGTTGATGTTGCTACAGAGACAGCAGACTCTTATCCGGTGACGACAGGTATTGCGTGCAGCAGTACATTGAGCGGCAATACCATCAATGTGGACCTTGATCTTTATGTCAAGGAGGCTGATACATATAGAGTGACGGTCCTTCTTCTTGAAGACAATATCACCGGTTATCAGAATAATGGAGGACGCTCTGATAATAACTATGTCCATAACGATGTGGCACGCCTTGCCATCACATCCATGAATGGCGAGAGGATTGAAGTGTCGGAAGATTATCAGGTCGTGAAGAAATCTTTCTCAGGAACTGTCAAGTCTTCATGGGATCCGGATAATATGAAAGTCCTCATTTATGTAGAGAAACCATACGGTGACCGTGATAAGGTTGATGGTGTGGACAGTAGGGTTGTTAATTATGGCAACTACGGCGACACATACATCGACAACTGCCGCGCAGTGAAGGTCGGTGAGACTGCCGCACTTGAACTGAGATAATCTTTGAAGATTATAGATGATATGACAGAAGGCATCACTGTGATGCCTTCTGTTTTTTGTATTGGCTTGGAGTCATGCCTGTGTATGCCTTGAAGGCTGTGCTGAAGTAGCTCTGGCTTGTGAAACCGGTCATTTCAGAAATTTCCACTATGCTGAGCCCTGTCGTCTCGACAAGGGCTTTTGCTTTTTCCAGCCTTATCCTGGTGATATATTCCTTGGCACCGGCTCCGGTGATCGCCTTCATCTTGTTGTAAAGGGCGGCGCGGCTCATGCCGAGCTCGCGGCAGAGCACCAGCTGGTCCAGTTCAGGGTCGCTCATGTGCTCGGCAATCACTCTGTTCAGCTGCAGGATGAATCCCTCTTCCTTCGAACTGTATGAGCCTTCATTATCGGACTTGAGATACATCTTCTTGATCTCTGCTTTGCGTGCCAGGATGTTTCTGACGAGTTCCAGCAGGGTATCGATCTCGAAAGGCTTCGGCAGGAATGCCTCCGCTCCGATCTTGTAACTCTCGTTCTGGCTTTCTTCCTGGCGGTGAGCAGACAGAAGGACTACCGGTATGTGAGAGTATTTCTCGCTGTCTTTAATCTCCTTGCAGAGCTTGTAGCCGTCGCCGTCAGACATGTTCACGTCACTGACAATAAGGTCAGGCACCTTGCCCGATTCTATCATCTTCATGGCTTTGTTTCCGCTTGATGCCAGGAGAATCTCCCTGAATTCCGAGTGGAGGGATTCCTTGAGGAAGTCCAGCAGATCGGCATTGTCGTCCACCAGCATGAGTGTCATTCCGGAGGTGTCGATGCTGCGGGTTTCCGGAACGATTATCTCTTCTCCTGGGTCATATCCGAGGAGTTCGTTGAGGTATGCCTTGACAGGTGTCACGCCGAACTCGGCAGTGACGGGAATTTCCCACCAGAATGTCGCTCCCTTGTCTTCATTGTCCTGAGCTCCGATCTTGCCTCCCATGAGCTCGATGAGGATCTTGGAGTAGGAGAGTCCGATGCCGCTTCCGTACTGCTCATGAGAACTCTGGTAGAAATTTGTG
>JAGBTT010000182.1 GCA_017631175.1 Bacteroidales bacterium | reverse complement strand
TTATTTTATGAGATTCAGGAATTCGTTGCGAGTGCGTTCGTCGCGGAGGAAGATGCCGCTGAAGGCCGATGTGGTTGTTACTGCATTGGCCTTCTGCACTCCACGGAGAGTCATGCATGTGTGAGATGCTTCGATCACCACTGCAACACCGAGTGGATTGAGGGTATCTTGGATGCAGTCGCGGATCTGGGTTGTGAGTCTTTCCTGTACCTGGAGACGGCGGGCGAAGGTTTCCACAACTCTGGCAATCTTGCTCAGACCGGTAATGGTACCGTTGGGAATATATGCCACATGAGCCTTGCCGATGAATGGCATGACGTGGTGTTCGCAGGTTGAATACAATTCAATGTCTTTAACGAGTACCATCTGCTGGTACTCCTCCTTGAACATGGCACTGCGAAGAATTTCCGCACCATCCTGATTCATGCCATGCGTCAGGAACTGCAATGCTTTAGCGACGCGTTCCGGAGTCTTGACAAGTCCTTCGCGCTCAGGGTCTTCGCCAAGAAGTCTCAGGATTTCTCTATAATGTTCCGCAATGGCTTCAGTTGTTGCCATATCGTATCTTTCCTCTTTTGTGTATGCCATCTTGCAAGGTTTTTGTTGGGAATGGTAAAATTGTATGCAAAAATAGCAAAAAGAACATCACTATTGATTTTTTTTGTCTATATTTGCCGCCCCAAAATGAGAGAGTGGACGAAAAACACTGATTATTAATAATTTAAATTATATTAACTATGTATTGGACACTTGAACTTGCAAGTCATCTTGAGGATGCTCCATGGCCAGCAGCCAAGGAGGAACTCATTGACTATGCTACACGCTCAGGAGCACCTCTTGAGGTTGTGGAGAACCTTGAAGAACTTGAGGATGATGGCGAGATCTATGAGAGTATCGAGGACATCTGGCCAGATTATCCTACTAAGGATGACTTCTTCTGGAATGAGGAGGAGTATTAGTAGACGAAGACGATCGGACAGCTGAAAAGTTGTCCGATCGTTTTTTATTCGGTAAAAGTTCACTAACTTTCAACAAACTTTCTAATAACCTTAAACTTATGAAACGTATATTGCTATTTCTGCTTGCCGTAGTGGCGGTTTCTGCTTGTTGCCCGAAGGATTCCGATGAGGGGTTTGTTATTGAAAAGGGTGTGAACATTGCCCATTGGCTGTCGCAAAGTGGCGCCCGTGGAGAGTCACGTGCACGGTATTTCACTGAGGCAGATGTGGCAAGGATTGCCGAGTGGGGATTTGACCATGTCAGGATTCCGATTGATGAGGAGCAGATGTTCCATGAGGATGGAACGAAGGATGCGGAGGCTTTTGCTCTTCTGCATGATGCTTTGAAGCTCTGTGATAAATATGACCTCAGGGCTATTGTGGATCTTCACATTCTAAGAACGCATCATTTCAATGCTGCATCGAAGCCTCTTTTTACTGAGAGGGCGGCGCAGGAAGCATTCTACGAGTGCTGGAGAAAAATCTCCGGCGAACTGAAGGACTATAGCACAGCTATGGTTGCATACGAGCTTATGAATGAGCCTGTTGCGGATGATCCGGAGGACTGGAACAAGATCGTCAATGAATGCTACAATGCCGTACGTGAGCTTGAAAAGGATAGAGTCATCGTGATCGGCAGCAACATGTGGCAGTCTTTCCGCACTGCAGAGCAGCTTGCGCTTCCTGAAGGTGATCCAAACATCATCCTGAGCTTCCACTATTATGAACCTATGATCCTTACCCACTATCAGGCAGGATGGACAGAGTATAAGGATTATGCCGGTCCTGTCAACTATCCTGGTCAGACTGTGACTCCGGAGCAGATTGCTGAGCGTCCTGCAGCCGAGCAGGAGAGCTTCGGAAGATGGACATGCGAGACATATGACAAGGAACGTTTCGCAAGGGAGTTCAGTATGGCTGCCAATGTCGCGAAGAAATATGGAATCCCTGTTTACTGTGGCGAGTACGGATGCCTTTCTGACGAGCCTAACGACGATATGCGCTACAGATGGCTTACCGACGTGAATGACGTGTTCGATGAACTCGGTATCGCCCGCGCAGTTTGGTGCTACAGAGAGGGTGAGGACGGTTTTGGTATCCTTTCGGGTATGGAAGGCCCGGTCGACCAGCAGATGCTGGATGCTTTGACGAAGTAATATCATGATGTCATGAAAAAGCTATTCTTATCAACGGCTGTTCTCGCTATGGCGGCATGTACTGCCGTTCAGCCGGAAGGTGATGCGATCGTAACGGGAACCAATCCGATAATCACAGGCCAGTTTACGGCAGACCCTACTGCCAGAGTCTTTGAAGGAAAGATATACATGTATCCTTCCCATGACATTCCAAGCGTCATCACGCATCATGACGGATCGGCATGGTTCAGCATGCCCGATTATCATGTGTTCTCATCAGAGGATCTGACATCCTGGATTGACCATGGAGTGATCCTCAGACAGGAGGATGTTCCTTGGGGTAAGCCGGATGCGTATGCGATGTGGGCTCCTGACTGTGTCTGTAAGGACGGGAAGTATTATTTCTATTTCCCTGATGCACCGGCGGGGAGACCTGGGTTCGGTGTAGGCGTGGCTGTAGCTGACAGACCGGAAGGTCCGTTCACGCCGCAGACGGAACCGATAAAGGGTGTGTTTGGCATCGACCCTTGTGTTCTGATTGACGATGATGGTTCGTCGTACATTTATTGGTCCGGTATGGGACTCAGCGGATGCAGACTCAATGACAATATGGTTGAACTTGACGGGCGTCCAGTGCGTCTTGACAGATCGCTTCCGGAAGGTTTCAAGGAAGGACCGTTCGCGTTCAAGCGTGACGGGAAATACTACCTTACATATCCGTGGGTAAGGGAGAATACAGAAACCCTTGCATATGCCATGAGCGACAGCCCTCTTGGGCCGTTTGAGTACAAGGGCCTGATAATGAAGGAGTCTCCGACCGGGTGCTGGACCAATCACCATTCGCTAGTTGAGTACAAGGGACAGTGGTATCTGTTCTATCACCATAATGATTATTCTCCTGACTTCGACAAGAACCGTTCGGCAAGAATCGACAAACTTTATTTCAATGAGGACGGAACGATCCGGGAGGTTATTCCTACGCTTCGTGGCGTCGGTCCGGTAAAGGCAACGTCGAAGGTTGAAATAGACAGATATAGCAGCATCGATGGCGCACGGATAGAGTATGTTGATACGACTGACCTGTTCAAGGGATGGAAGACCATATTCACAAATTCGGGTGACAAGGTCGCTTTCGATGAACTGGATTTTGGCAAGAAGGCTCCCAAGAGCGTTGTCTTGTGCGTGAAGGCACCTAAGGGAGGCGAGATGGCTTTGACGGCAGGGGAGACCATGACAGTCACCCTTCCTGCTGCTGAGGAGTGGAAAGAAGTGTGCATGCCTATGCCGTTCAAGGTTAAGAGAATGCATAATCTGGAAATGAAACTCGTAGAAGGAACTGACGTAGAAATAGATTGGATAACATTCAGATAGACTATGAAAAAATTAACGGCAATGATCTTCGCAGGTCTGAGCCTCATCGGCTGCGGACCGAAGAATACCTTCGAGTATGAAGGCAATCCTCTCGTAAGAGATAAGTATACGGCGGATCCAGCTCCTATGGTAGCCTCAGACGGCAGGCTCTATCTTATCTGCGGTCATGACGAGTGCTTCGAGGACAGGCCTGGATACGAAGGTAAATATGGTTTCAACATCACCGAGTGGCTCTGTTATTCGACAGAGGACATGCAGACATGGACTGATCATGGTGTGATCATGAAGCCGACTGATTTCGCATGGTCAATAGGCGAAGCATGGGCTTCACAGGTCGTTGAGGGAGCAGACGGAAAGTACTATTTCTATGTGTCGACCCAGTGCGGCGATCCTAACTGTAAGGCTGTGGGTGTAGCTGTTTCAGACAGCCCTACAGGTCCGTTTGTGGATGCGATCGGCAGACCTCTGATTGAGGATTCGATGACCGATAACGGCGAGAGGGGCTGGTGGAATGACTTCGATCCGACTGTTATGATAGACGATGACGGTACTCCGTGGATGAGTTGGGGCAACGGCACATGCTTCCTGGTGAAGCTGAAGAAGAATATGGTCGAGCTGGATGGCGAGATCATGGTCCTGCCGATGGAGAACTATGTCGAGGGTCCATGGCTTTACAAGCGTGACGGACATTATTATAATGTATATGCTTCAATGGGTTTCCCGCTTGAGACTATATCATATGCCATGGCTGACAATGTTGAAGGTCCATGGACATTCATGGGCGAGCTCACCGGCATGGCCAAGGACAGCTTCACGATCCATCCCGGCGTGATCGACTTCAAGGGAAAGACATACCTGTTCTATCACAATTCTACCCTTTCGCTTGACGGCTACGGCCCTGCGACCGGCCGCCGAAGCGTATGCGTGGACGAGATGTTCTACAATTCTGACGGAACGATAAAGCCAGTGGTGCAGACAAGAGCGGGTATCAAGACTCTTAAGCCGGCGGAGAAAGGTGCATTCGAGACACGTCGCTACAGGAATGTCTTCGTTGAGGCCGGATATTTCCCGGAGCAGGTGGATGCAAAGGTAAATCAGGTTTTTGAGGAGGTCTTCTTTGGTCCTGACAAGGTGTATTTCGAGGTAGAGGACAGCCTGGCATATATCTCTGACATCAAGAACAATGACGTTCGTACGGAGGGCATGTCATACGGAATGATGATAGCTGTCCAGATGGACCGAAAGGACATATTTGATAAGCTCTTCCGCTGGTGCAAGAAGTACATGCAGCACACCGACGGCCCTTATGAAGGCTATTTCGCATGGAGCTGCAAGACAGACGGCACGCGTAATTCGCAAGGACCTGCATCGGACGGAGAGCTGTATTATGTTACTTCGCTCCTGTTCGCTTCGAATCGATGGGGTAATGATACCGGTATCAATTACAAGGCTGAGGCTCAGCACATTCTTGATTGTGCATTCGCGAAGAATGATACGACCAAGATCAATAACTTCATCAATACGGAGCACAAGCTCATAACCTTTACTCCTGATCAGTTCGGATACACATTCACAGATCCGTCATACCACATTCCTGCATTCTATGAGGTATGGGCGAAATGGGCAGATGACGGCCGTTCGGATTTCTGGATGGAATGTGCCAAGGCTTCGAGGGAATATCTCCATAAGGCAGTCCACGAGCAGACCGGCCTCAATTCCGACTACAGCAATTATGACGGCTCCATCAGAATGTATAACGGCAGCCATTTCGGAACAGGTAACTTCCGTTATGACTCATGGCGTGTGCCTATGAACATAGCCATGGATTATTCATGGTCATGCGCGGACAAGCAGTGGCAGAGGGAGTATGGAGAGAAGATCCAGCGTTTCTTCTATGAGCAGGGTATCAATGACTTCGTAGACCAGTACCGCATTGACGGAACGCTGCCGTCTGAGGATGAAATCCTGCCTGCAGGCTCGTGGGGCAAGGCTCTTCGCCATTCTGTGGGTCTTGTGTCTACGCTCGGCGCAGCTTCGCTTTTGACCGACCATGCCATCAACAAGGAGTTTGTGGATGCTCTGTGGAACTCGGAGAACAAGCCTTACGAGGACGGTTATTTCGATGCATATTATGACGGCCTTCTGCGCCTGTTTGCATTCATGCACCTTAGCGGAAAGTATCAGATCATTTTTCCAGAATAGTTATGAAGTACATTGTCAAGATAATGGTTCTCCTGGCGTGCCTGACGCTGACTTTCCCGGCGGATGCCAGGAAGAAGAAGGTGGACCTGATAGAGAAATATCCGGCGCTGGCGCCGTATTTCAGCATGCCGGTAGAAGAGGCGGTGCAGCCTGATGAACTCGGATTCATCCGCAGGTGGACGCTGATGGAACCGATAGAAAAACCCAACCCTACCAATACGGTATTCGTTGACAGCTATATCAGAGAGAATCTCGATACAGGCTGGAATAAAGGAGACTTCAAGGTTCCCCAGGACGGGGGAGCATGGCATCAGCTTGACAGTAAGCTCTTCAATGTGAAGTTATATCGCTACGCTGTCGGTACTGGGGCCGGCCGCTATGGCCTGATATTCCGCGCCGTGACAGTGATAGAGGTTATGGAAGATATCGAGAATGTGCGTCTTGCAGTCGGTTCGAATTCCGCTTCGATGTGGTGGATTGATGGGGAGGAGGCGCTGATTCTGTCAGGAGACCGCCGAATGGTCATGGATGACGGCGCCTCAAAGAGGATTACGCTCAAGAAGGGCCGTCATGTGATTACCGGAGCCGTGATAAACGGTCCGGGCATGAGCGACTTCTGCGTCCGATTCATAGATGAGAAGGGCAATCCTGTCAATGGTTATCAGATCCTAAAATAGACTATACATGAAGAAATCAATCATATTGTCTGCAGTGTTGGCGCTTATGTCGATGTCTGCGTTTGCACAGGAGGGGCAGCCGTGGATCCATGACCCATCTACAATCATGGAATGTGACGGCAAATATTATACTTTCGGAACAGGTGGCGGCGGCCTCATATCCGAGGATGGTTGGAACTGGTTTCCGGGTGCGGAGCGTCCGGGCGGTGGTGCGGCTCCGGATGCCATGAAGATAGGAAGCCGTTACCTGGTGGCATACAGTTCGACGGGTGGAGGACTGGGAGGTGGTCATGCAGGGCGCATCCTTACCATGTGGAACAGGACCCTGGACCCTAATTCGCCGGATTTCGGGTTCACCGAACCGATAGAGGTAGCGTCGTCTGAGGTTGACGAGGATTGCGATGCAATCGATGCCGGTCTGTTCATGGATCCGACTAGTGGGCGCCTTTGGTGTACGTATGGCACATACTTCGGCTTTATCCGCATCGTCGAGCTCGATCCTCTGACCGGAGCGCGCGTCGAGGGAAATGAACCCGTAAATATCGCAATAGACTGTGAAGCTACAACAATCATATGGAGAAACGGATGGTATTACCTTCTTGGCACGCACGGCACATGCTGCGACGGCGTGAACTCGACATATAATATTGTCGTGGGCCGCTCACGCAATGTGACAGGACCATACCTGGATAATGTCGGCAGAGATATGATCGCCGGTGGTGGAAAGATGGTCGTGGATGCCACTGACCGCCAGTTCGGTGCCGGTCATTTCGGCCGCTGGATCGAAGATGAGGGCGTGGAGAAGATGTCGTTCCACTGGGAGGCGGACCTTGACCGTGGCGGCCGCAGCGTGTTGGCTATACGCCCGCTTCTGTGGGTGGGTGACTGGCCGGTTGCAGGAGATGCATTCAGTGACGGTGTCTACGAGATTTCATCTGTACGCAGAGGTTATGCTCTTGAACTTGCAGTTGATTTTGTAAGACATGATATTCCGAGAAGCAGATTCTGGATGATAGATCCGAATGAGCCGGTGGTATCTTATCCGAACCAGACACTTGAGGAGGTTGTTGCGACTTGGCCGGAAGGTGAGATTGCAACGCGTTGCGGAGACTGGATGAACCGTCCGCATCAGAGGTGGTCCTTAACGGCTGTTTCCGAAGCGGGAGGCTATCTGGGAGGACAATATTATAAGATGTGTATAGAGGGAACAGACAGGGTCCTTGCTGCAGCGGAAGGCGCGGAAGTGGTTGTAGTGCCGGAGTTTACTGGTGCTCCGGAGCAGTTATGGAGGATAGAGCAGCTTACGGACGGAACTTACAGGATCATGCCGAAGTCTGTGCCCGGAACTTCCCGTCAGTATGTTCTTACATCTGTGGCGGACAGTACTCCGTCGCTTGCCGAGTACATGTGCGGCAGTGACAACTGCAAGTGGGTGTTTAGGAGAAAGTAAATATTTTTACTACCTTTGCATTTGTACTTAAACTAAAACCTTTAACATGGCAAAGACTAACCCAAGGGAACATTCCCTTTTTCTGAAGGCATTCCGTACATATCTGCAGTTTGTGAACTCAGGACTGTACTTCAAGAAGGAACATGTGATTGGACTTGAGAATGTGCCTGTAAATGGTACTCCAACCATCATTGTATCTAATCATCAGAACTGTCTGAACGACCCTCTGTGTGTGTGTCTGCAGCTCACAGACCGAAGGATGAACTTCCTTGCGAGGGCGAACGTTTTCAATATCCCTATTTTCAATAAGGCCCTCCGTGCAATGGGCCTTCTTCCTGCATATCGTATGGGATATGAGGGATTGGCGCATGTGCGTAGGAACTCTGAGACATTTGAAGATGCAGGAAATGCACTCATGGACGGCGAGACCGTCATGCTTTATCCGGAAGGAGGACACCAGGACAAGAGATGGCTCGGCCAGTTCAAGCTCGGATATCTGAGGATAGCTTTTGCAGCTGCAGAGAAGATGGAGTTCAAGGAGGATGTGATCATCCTGCCTTCGTGCAACCACTATTCCAATTATTTTCACGCCAGGACTGAGATGCTCATCAAGTTTGGCAAGCCTATTTCTCTGAAGCCATACTATGAGCGCTATCAGGAGGAGCCTCGTGCGACTATGATGGAGATCAATGCTCTGGTCCACAGCGAGATCAAGGAGATGATGCTTCACGTCGAGGATATAGAACACTATGACCAGATCGACTGGCTCCGCGAGAACGAATACGGTAAGAGATATGCCCGCAAGCATGGATTCAAGTATAATTACCTTCCTTCTCGTCTGCTTTCTGATCAGGCTCTCGTAAATGATCTCCAGAAGGCGTCGTCTGAGCATCCGGAAGAGATGGAAGCGGTCTATAACGACACAGCTGAGGTTGTAAAAGGCATCAAGGAGCTTAATATCAGGGATTGGCTTTTCCGTCGTAAGCCAAGAGTCTTTTCAGCTGTGCTGAGAGGTCTTGCTCTGCTTCTCCTTTTGCCGTTGTTCGTCGTGTCCATCATTCCTACAGCCCTTCTTTTTGTGGTGCCGGAAATCTTCCTTAAGAAGATGATCAAGGACCAGATGTTCATAAGTACTTTCCGTCTTGCGGTGAGTGCTCTGATTACTATCCCTTTGTGCATGATAATCCCGTCGGCTCTTCTTTGGATCTTTGCAGGCTTCTGGTGGGCTTTGGGATACTTTGTGGCATTCCCGTTCATGTTCCTCCTTGCATGGAACTACATGAGGCTGTTCATGAAGTTCCTCGGCACATGCAGGTTCGTGGCAAGGAAGAACCGCGCCAAGATCAAGGAGATATACAAGAAGCGCCTGAGCATCTTCAGCCGTCTCGACGCTCTCTTGAAATAAATTCGCTTATTGCCTGCCATGCTGATTCCTTACCGATCTCGTTGAGGACCTCATGGCGCATATATGGAAATATGATGCTGGATACGTCGGTATAGCCGACGCTGTTCAGGAAGCCGGCAGACTCATGGAATTTCTTCATGCTGATCATGCATGAGTCGTTTTCGCCGGATATGAATAAAATAGGTAATGAAGGGTTGGCTACATGCCAGCCCTTTTTGCTGTAAGTCTCCTTCATGAGCATCAGAAGGGTCAGCGAACAGTCTGTCGTGCATGTGTAGTTGCATTCGGGATCGTCGAAGAACTTTTGACGTTCTTCGGGGTCGGAACACATCCATGCCTGGAAGCCTTCGTCATTGAAATCCTTGTTGTAAAGGTCTGATATGAATCGTTGTAATGCCTCAAGTCTGTCGTGGCCTCCTGTGGCTGCATTATATACATTTAGAAATAGCCTCGCAATCGTGCTCAGCGGGTTAAAGCTCGGACTGCCGCATAGTATCAGACCATTTATATGCGTGTCGTCGCTCTTAAGATATGTTCTTGCGGCAAGGGATCCCATGCTGTGGGCGACTAAGTATATGGACGTCTTCGGGAAATTATTTTCTATCCATCCGATAACAGCCCGGATGTCTTCCGTCATCGCCTTGCTGCCTCCATGGTATGTGTATCCTCTGTCTTCTTCAGCTTTAATGCTGTCGCCATGTCCTCTCATGTCAAATCCGATGCATGCATAGCCTTCATCTGCAAAATGGTTCATGGTCGGAAGCATACGTTCAATCTTTCCGCACAGACCATGGATAAACAGGACGGCAGCCTTCGGCTTCTCATTGCCGCATAAGACCAATGTCTTGAGTGGGAGCCCGTCAGCGGGTGACTTTATATATAGGTGTGTCTTCATATCTTATCCGTTTGTATGTTCCCGTCAGCAAAAATCAAGCCCTGTATCTTAGGGTTTTGGTATGCGCTTTGTCTTGTCTTGTTTCGAACTATTAAAAATTACAAATAGATATGAAAAGAGTTTTACTGACCTTTATTGTTATAGTCGCAGGGCTTGCAATGACTGCCCCCGACGCATCTGCTCAGAGCGGCAACCGCAATGGTCGTACCGACAGCGGGCAGAGCAAGATGGATGCATGGCAGAAGGATATGGCCGAGTTCAGGGCCCGATCCGATGAACGCAGGCATATCCAGGAATTGACTGATTCGATTGCATCAGTACAGGCATTTGCTGCAGTGAAGAACCAGGACTTTGTGCTTGAAGCGCAGACCGTCCAGTTCAGAAACGGATCGACAGTGTTTGTCAATGATATGACCAACTTCATTTCGGTGAAGGGCAACAGAGCGGTCGTTCAGATTTCTCCAAGTGATTTTGCGGCCGGTCCTAACGGTGTAGGCGGAGTTACAGTGGACGGAAGAATCTCCGGACAGGAATATCGCGTGGGCAAGAAAGGTCTTGCCACCTATTCCTTCAGTGTGACAGGCATCGGCATCAATGCTCAGATTGAAATCTACCTTACCCCGGGAACCAATCAGGCTTCAGCTACAATCTACCCTAACTTCAATGCCAATACGGTGTGGGTGCAGGGCAACATAGTTCCATATGAGAACTCCAGAGTCATTGAAGGAAGCTCATTATAATATGAATTAAACAATAAAGACATGAAAAAGATCATCTTCATTTCAGCATTGGCTCTTCTGGCCATAGCATGCCACAAGGAGCCATACCCACAGGATAGTGATAACGAGTATCTCGTTTATACCTCGCCAGCCAAAGACGTGGATTTTACCGATTATACCACCTTTGACATCCCGGACAGCCTTCTCATTATCGGACAGGGTGAGAAGCCTATGTACTCTCAGTCCGACAATGCTCTTGCGCTGATTCAAGCTTATAGAACAAACATGGAGAAGATGGGTTACATCTACACACCATCAAATCCTGATGCGGATCTTGGTATCCAACTTACATACATGATCAAGACAGAGAGGTATGTGCAGTATTATGGTGACCCATACTGGTGGCTGGACTATCCTGGCTATTGGTCTCCAGGCTATTGGGGTGACTGGTATGGATATTATTATCCTTATCGCATGACATATACCTTCTCTACGAATGCGCTTGTTGCAGATATTGTAGATCTTACATCTGAACAGGGTAGTGGCAAGAACCTTAAGATCGTATGGTCGTCATACATAGGAGGACCTGCCGGACCAAGTGTCAGCTATGATGTACAAAGGATGAATGCTTCCATTGATCAGGCTTTCGCTCAGTCTCCATATCTTAATAAGAACGCCGCGCAGAAATAACGAATAGAAACAAATGAATTTATGATAATATGAAAAAGTTTATATACATATTGATGGCTTCGGCAGCATTGATCTTCTTTGCAGGGGAAGCCAATGCCCAGATGGGTAAAAGACTTTACATCAACGGCGGATGGCAGATGAATGGAACGATAGCAAATGACTATGTCCAGAACTTTCAGGCCTATGGTGCATATGTTGAGGGTGGTTATTATGTCACACCTATGTTAGCCGTCGGAGGATTCGCTAGCTTCGGAACAAATAACGAGTATATCCCTAAGCAGACCTATCAGCTTGAAGATAAGGCTGCCATTACGACAGATCTTGACAGATCGGTCTATCAGGTTCCGTTCGGTGCAACAATGAGGGTCCGCTTCATGAGGACAGAGTTTCAGCCTTACTTCGAGGCTAAAGTCGGTGCGGAGTACTCAACTCAAAGCACTTACATGTCCACCTTTGTTAACAGGAAGGATAATTGGGGATTCTATATCTCTCCAGAGATAGGTATAACATTCTTCCCGTTCCATAAGGATGATGTCGGATTTCAGTTTGCAGCTTACTACAGCTATGCAACAAACCGCAATGACAGTTTCAACATCAAGGGGCTTAATAACCTTGGTCTGAAGCTTGGTATGGCGTTCTAAATGCTGCTCTTCTCCCGTCATTCCTGACCTGATCGGGGATATCGAGAAGCAGTACTCTTCACATTTTGCCCCTGTTTGCAGTCGCAGGCGCAGAATGTGAAGATTTTTTTGCGAAAATATTTGGAGGTTTGGAAAAAAGTAGTACCTTTGCAGTCCCAATTCGAAAGGAACTCGTTAGAGACCCAAGAATGACCACGGATTGATTCGCTAGCTCAGCAGGTAGAGCACAACACTTTTAATGTTGGGGTCATGGG
>JAGBTT010000181.1 GCA_017631175.1 Bacteroidales bacterium | reverse complement strand
TTCAGTACGAGGCAAAGTCGTCCTCGACATGGGCTGCGGAACCGCAGTGCTGGCTATCCTGGCCGCAAAGATGAAAGCGGCAAAAGTATATGGAATAGATATTGATGCTATAGCAGCCATCTCTGCATACGACAATGCACGGCTCAATAAAGTCGGCACCCGAATCGAGACATGCTGCGGCGATGCTTCCCTCCTCCAGAGGAACACATATGACGTAATCCTGGCCAACATCAACCGCAACATACTCCTGCAGGACATCCCGACCTACGCCCTCTGCCTGCATAAGGAAGGACTGCTCTTCGTCAGCGGATTCTATCTGGAGGATATGCCTATGATCATAGGAATGGCCCAGAACTCCGGCCTCACATACGTCAGTCACGACTCGATAGACAACTGGTGCTGCATCAAGTTTGTTAAATAAGACATGAAATCAATGGTAAAGAGGTGCCTGCTAGCCGCCACAATGGCGGTTGTCAGCATGAATGTCTCAGCCGAAGTAAGACTGCCATCCATAATTTGCGACGGGATGGTGCTGCAGAGGGAAGAGCCGATCCGCATATGGGGATGGGCTGAAAGCGGTGAGAAATTCGACCTGTGCTGGCAGGATGTGCGTTATCCCGTCACCGCAGACGGACAGGGAAGATGGGAAGTGATCCTGCCTTCCGAAAAGGCAGGAGGCCCTTATTCCATGAGTGTCGGCAATACGGAAATCACTGATATCCTCATCGGAGATGTATTCCTGTGCTCAGGCCAGTCAAACATGGAACTGCCGGTCAGAAGAGTCACCGACATGTTCGCGGCTGAAATAGCCGGATATGAAAACACAGAGATAAGACAGGTCATAATTCCTAAGGAATTCAACTTCAGCGCGCCCCAGGATGACATGTCGCCATGTTCATGGAAAGCATGCACCCAGGAGAACATAATGGAGTTTTCCGCCCTTGCATATTTCTTTGCAAATGAATTGAATGAGAGGACAGGCGTGCCTGTGGGCATCGTGAACTCCAGTTGGGGCGGAACACCGGTGGAGGCATGGATGAGCGAGGAAAGCCTGAAGGATTTCCCCGAACATATAAACAGCAAAAGGATATATGAGGATGAGGCCTACCGCCAAAGGATCAAAGGACTGGAAGAAGAGGATTTCAGAAGGTGGAACACCACTATGGATTCCAATGACCCCGGACTGTCCGGCCCGACAAAGTGGTATGCGGAGGAACTGGATGACAGTTCATGGAAGAAAGTGGAGCAGTTCTCCAGTGAGTGGGGCAACGATGGGTTCAGACCGCAAGGCGGATCGCATTGGCTGAGAAAAGACTTCGAAATCAGCGACGGCATGGCTGGAAAGGAGGCTGTGCTGCGTCTGGGATGCATAGTTGACGCCGATTCCGCATATGTCAACGGACATTTTGTAGGAAACACTACATATCAGTATCCTCCGAGAATATACAGAATACCGGCAGGAGTTCTGAAAAAAGGTCGCAACAATGTGACCGTCAGGATCATAAGCAATGGAGGGCAGCCATCATTCGTTCCGGAAAAGCCATATAAGGTCGTCGGAGCAAAGAACGAAGCAAGTCTTGAAGGGGAATGGAAATATATGCAGGGCTCCCCTATGCCGCCTGCCCCTTCGATGATGTTCTTCTGCTATAAGCCTGTATGCCTATACAATGCAATGATTTCTCCTTTGAAAGGTCTTAAGTTCAAGGGAGTTCTATGGTACCAGGGTGAATCTAATGTAGACAGAAGAAATGAATACTCCAGACTGCTGACCCTCATGATCGCTGACTGGAGAGAGACATTCAATGACCCCGAACTTCCTTTCTACATTGTGGAACTAGCGGACTTCCTCCATCCTGACGATACGCAAGGACGTGCAGCCTGGGCAGAGATGCGATTGCAGCAGGCAAAAGCGGCTGATATTGCAAAGGGGGCATTCCTAATTAAGAACAGTGACCTTGGAGAATGGAACGACATCCATCCGCTTGACAAGAAGACGCTTGGCAAGCGTATTGCTGACGCGGTACTCAAGAACAACAACGGCAGTGCCTTATGGCTTCCTGAGGGAGAACCGTGCATAAGTGCAAAAGTAGTGATTGACCCTGAACTGGACCTGGTCAATGACGGCTTTATCATCAAGGATCTTCCGAAAGGCCGTCACATATTTGCCAAGACAGAAATCGGAGCAATGTACGGGAGATTTGCCCTTCAGCGTCTTGAAAGGACAGGAGGTGCTGACGGCAAGCTGGATATAAGGGAAGAGCCTTCATATGAAAGACGCATCCTGAACCATTGGGACAATCTCGACAACACCATTGAAAGAGGCTATGCTGGATGGTCTATCTGGCATTGGGGAGAGCCTGTGCCGGTAGAGCTGATACGCAGCTATGCAAGGGCAAACGCTTCGATCGGAATCAACGGAAGCGTCCTGAACAATGTGAATGCGACTCCGGAGATACTCAACGCAGATAATCTGAAAAGGGTTGCCGCCATTGCGGACGTAATGAGGCCATACGGAATCCACACCTATCTTTCTGTAAACTTCTCTTCCCCAGCAGCGCTTGGCGGGCTACCTACATCAGACCCTATGGATCCTCGGGTTAGGAAATGGTGGGCAGACAAAGCCGCTGAAATCTATGCGCTCATTCCAGACTTCGGAGGTTTTCTTGTCAAGGCGAACTCAGAAGGCCTGCCTGGCCCGCAGGATTTCGGACGAACCCATGCAGACGGAGCAAACATGCTTGCAGAAGCTTTAGAGCCCTACGGAGGAATCGTCATGTGGCGAGCCTTCGTTTATGCCCCGGACAGCCCCGACAGAGCAAATCAGGCATATGAGGAGTTCATGCCGCTTGACGGCAAGTTCAATGACAACGTGATCGTGCAGATCAAGAACGGACCTGTTGATTTTCAGCCGAGGGAACCGTTCAGCCCGCTTTTCGGCGGAATGTCCGAAACAGCCATGATGGTTGAATTCCAGATTACACAGGAGTATCTGGGGGCATCGAACCATCTGGTCTATCTGTCCCCTCTCTTCGAAGAATGTCTGGACAGCGACACCTACTGCCATGGGCCCGGTTCAACAGTTTCAGCAGTAACTGCAGGAAAGATATATCCGGAAACATACAAGACAACAGCAATCGCTGGAGTGGCCAACATCGGTCGCGACAAAAACTGGTGCGGTCATCATTTCGCCCAGTCTTCGTGGTATGCCTTCGGGCGTCTGGCATGGAATGCAGATCTCTCATCTGAGGAAATCGGAATGGAGTGGCTGCAGCAGACCTTCACCGACAAGCCGGAATTCGTAGAGCCAGTGCTTGATATGATGATGACCTCACGCGAAGCCGCTGTAGACTACATGATGCCCCTTGGCCTCCACCACCTGTTTGCCGGAACCCACCACTATGGCCCGGAACCATGGTATGAGCCTGAAGGTGCACGTCCTGACTGGCTTCCGAAATACTACCACCAGGCTGAGCCATACGGTATCGGCTTTGACAGGACACAAACAGGCAGCGGAAATGTAAACCAATACCATGAGCCGCTGAGATCAATATTCAATAATCTGGATGCATGTCCGGAAGATCTTCTCCTATGGTTCCATCATATCCCTTGGGACCACAGGATGTCATCAGGCAGAACTTTTTGGGATGAGATGTGCTTCAGATATGATCGCGGAATCAAGAAAGTTCGCGAATACAAGGCACTTTGGGAAAAGATGAAGCCATATGTGGACCCCGAAAGATGGGAGCACGTCTATGAAAGGCTGGTCATTCAGGAAAGTGATGCCAGATGGTGGAGAGATGCCTGCGTACAGTATTTTCAGGAGTTTTCCGGAATGCCAGTACCAAAAGAACTTGAACAGCCCGAAAGACCTCTTGACGAACTCAAGGCCATAAAGCTGAACATGCTGCATCACAATTAAAGAAAAGGCCGAAAGGCAATAGACTACCATAAAGGCATCATTCTCACGCTATCCCCTCTCCATACTCCCAAGACAGGAAAGATATATAGGCTTGAATTCTAACTTACTTGTTCCGTCGAACACGCAAACGCATCTTCACACGAACAAGTCTTGGCATACCTATTCTTATAGTCAGCCGAAATTCAAATGCAAAAGTTCTCTGTAACATAGTTAATATTATTATCCTTGTAGAACTTTGCTTGGAATTACACACCTCCTACACATAGTACAACCCTTCGGCCAACTTTCTTTTAATAAATCAGGTGCCTACTTGGGAGTTAGACACCTGATATATAGGCGGATAATAATTACCCTATGTTACATTCGCAAAGGTACGAACTTTCTTGATTCTTACAACAGTCTTTAACTAGATTCTTGCCTTGATCAAACATTTACTAAACCGCCAAGCATAAAGGGGAAATTATTTTGAGCGTAGCGAAGGCGCTTCAGCGCCGCGGCATCCGCGTCAGCGAGACTTTCGCAGAAAGTTGAAGCAGCGGGGCCGCCCGACCCGACCATAGGGAGTGGTCGGTGTTCCCCTGAAAGGGGATGTCACGAAGTGACAGGGGTT
>JAGBTT010000180.1 GCA_017631175.1 Bacteroidales bacterium | reverse complement strand
CCCAGCAGCATTACAAGGGCTGCGGTAATGGTCAATAGTCTTTTCATATTATTTTCTTAATGGATTTTCAACGATGAATTTACAGTATTCGAGGTACATCTCTCGGTCTTTTGCGTCCGGGGATGTCGCGAGCTCATACATTGCATTGGTGCCGGAGTATGTGGCTATGCGGGCCTTTCCGTAATATCCCGCCTTCTTGAATTCGTTCATGTAGTCGCGAAGCAGCTGCTTGTTGCGCGCCGCCTGTGGATTCGGCTTGCCCTTGGCTGTGCCCTGGGCGTCATTCGAGGTGCGTACGGTCTCAAGAATAGAAGAACTTGTGCGCTTCACGCCCTCCTCATACTGGCTCCATCCGGCCTCTCCATGCGAACCCTCGAACTCGATCTCCATTCCGTGGCCGTATGTGTCCATGGTTCCGAATACCCATGTCCATGACTTCTTCTGCTTCTTTTCAGGGTAGTCCCAGTACTTGTTCGGCTGGATCCATGTGTAGTCGATGCCGAGCTCGGCAGTCATGTCATAGCCGTCAGCCTGATAATACGGGATCCAATACAGTCCGTATTTCATCTCATGAAGGTATGATGACACAGGTGGGAGGATCTTGTCCCATCTCTTGTACTTGTAGTTCCATCCGCTTGGCTTTGCCACGAGCACTTCCGAAAGGATGTAGAATCCAGCCAGATCCACATTCTGCGGAGCCAGGGCCTCCCACTGCCCGATAACATAATTGATATACCACTGATAGGCCAGCACCTGGTCCGAGGCGTTAGTGAAGTCGAGCTGGCGGTCATTAACCTTGCCCCAATATGTTGTGGACGAGTTCTTGTCGGTAAAGGTCTCCAGCATGATTGGGTCCGGCATAGTTACGACAACCTTATGTCTGAAGGAAGGCCTTCCGATGCGTCCCTTGGCATTTGCTATGGTCTGGTCCAGAACATCCACCACTCCGCCATCCTTGAGCCAGTAGTCCGCAAAATCAGTCCATGAATCCTTGTTTCCGGACTTCTGTCCGCCGGAATCGATGCACAGGATCCTGTTTCTCTTGGCATCTTCTCCTCCGATCAGAAGGAAAGCCTCATGGAGCCACTGCTCCTGACCATTCTCGTCTGTGAATGTCACATGGGGCAGAAGCCTGTTCTCATCCCATGTGTTCGGAGACTTGTTGGTGATGCCTCCGGAAAGCAGATCAAGGTCAGCGAAGGTCGGTATTTCCGTCCTGTCTGTCGGCCTGTAAGGGGTAGTGAATGTACATTCCGAGATCTTGCTGTATTTCTCCTTCAATATGCCGACGGCATATGCTGTGTAGTCGCAATCCGGTTGCAAGCCTCCGACAAATACCTCCTTGCCTTCTGCCTCCACGCCTTTGATGTGAATATCTTCAGCCGATGGTGCCTGATCAGCCATAGGTTGTACCGACACGTAAATGCCGTCTGTATTGAGGCTCTTTATCTCAAGGACCACCCCATCCTCATGAAAGCTCTTGAAGGAAAGCTCGATTACGGGATTAGGTACATATTCCGGCTTCTCCTCCTTGCCGCAAGCGATAAGGAGGAGAAGAGCAGAAGCTATATATACAAGTCTTCTAATCATTTATTTTGCAAAGAATCCAAGGGTGGACTTAACTGCACGCCAGCTACCGTCCTTAAAATTGATCATGCCTTTGCCGTTCACCCACATTCCGGTCGATCCGCCTCCGTCAAGGTTCATAGCGTGCACGCAGCCTATCGACTTCATGATAGGTCCGAGTTCCTTGATGTAGGCACCCTGGCTTGCGTCGATGCGTCCGTCGCAGATGAAAAGTACGATCTTTCCGTCTGCAGTGACTCCGACAGCCGATCTGTCAGGATGAGCCGAATATACTCCAGACTCGTCCCAGCACTCGAAGTTGGTGTAATAGCGCTTGTCGTCTACCATAGAATTGTCTGCGCATACCTTTCCATCGTACAGCACCATAGGGCCGCAGCTGATGGCATAGTATGGCTTCCAGTCGATAGCAGCCGTAGGCGACGATGCTGTCACTTTTCCGTATTTAGCCTGGCCGACTACGTTTGGTTGAGGTCTGTCATAATAATAGAATGTACCCTGCTGCGGCACTCCAACCCAGTAAGCTCCCGCCTTTCCGTCCTTGTCTACTCCTATGATAGGACGTGTGAGTTCGTAGAGCTGGTTGTCTGTCGCCCAATAGCAGCCCTCGATCTCTCCGTGCCACTGCTGGGTCATCTTGCCTTCGGTGATGATCACGCCGATGTTGTAGTTTCCGTAGATGGCTCCGTTGATCAGTACCTGGGTTCTCTCTGCGGCGTCAGCCTGTGAGGAAATGGTCTTCTTCGAGCCGACAGTTTCAGGGTAAAGTACTCTGAAATCTACTACTGAAGGGTCTGCGATTGCGTACCATGCATTGAAGTTGCGTCCGTTGAGCTGCGATGTTGTCTTGTAGACCTCGATTCCTTCGGCAAGGTCTGCGTAGTCCTGCTTCTCCCATGTGAGGTTTACTACCTCCGGCTGGGCGTCAAGGCTCACTGTCTGAGGCTCGCTGTATCTGTACTCGCTGCCATTCTTGACGAATACACTCATCTGATATTCCTTGCCATCCTCAAGATATGCATTTGGAACGACCTGGAGAATCTCCCTGTTTGCCGGAAGCTGAGGACCGAGGACCTTGATGTCGTCTACTGTCGGTGCGTCGTCTGCGCTGAAGCATACTCCGTGCTCCGGATTAGATCCGGCAAGTTTCTCTACCTTATATGAAACGGCAATATAGGCATATGAAGCAGTCACCTTTGTCACTTGAGGAACGGTCTGTGGGTCTACTGACGGCACTTCAGGATCAACCGGCTTCTCAGGATCCACCGGAGTCTCCGGCTCCTCCTGCACCGGAACCTGGTAATCATTCAGATAAACCACTTTGGAGTGGCGTGTAAAGTCTTCTGCAACAGCCTGGACGCCAAAGTCATACACTTCACCTTCGGTAAGGTTCTCAAAGATATATTCTGTTGATTCCGCAGCTATTGTCTCAAGCGGGTCGACGTTGTATGAATCCGTCTCCTTGCGGATGAACACCCTGTATCCCTTTTCTCCTTCCGCATTGTCAGACCATGTGAGCTTTACGGAAGCGGGACCGGCCTGCT
>JAGBTT010000021.1 GCA_017631175.1 Bacteroidales bacterium | reverse complement strand
TGAAGCAGCCTCTTTGCCATCCTCGAATACAGGAGTGAACTTGAGGGTCTGAGTGTTCTTAAGAACGCCGTTCTCAAGGTTTGTAGTGTAAGGCTCAGCCCAAAGGAGGTCAGCCTTTACAAGCTCCTTGGTAGTTGCCTCAACGTGAGCAATCTTACCATACTTACCTGTGTTGTCTACAACGAATGCGACGAAGTGCATTGTAGTAGCTGGAGAAGTGTTCTCTGTAAGATATACAGGCCATGACTTGATCTCAGCTGGTGAGTTTGGATATGAGTTCAATACGAGGTAGTCTACGATATCCTCTTCGAATGCACCGTAATCAGCGTAAGTAGCCTCGTCCATCCAAGCATAGTAGAATGCTGACCAGTCACCGTTTGCCGAAGGAGTTACCTCAACACCAAGTTCAGTATATGGATCGAGGTTGATCTCTGCCATTACATAGTCCCAGATCTCATAGTCGTAAACCTCACCCATGTATGAAGTCACCTGCTTAGCAGAAAGGTCGATCGAACCGCCATCTGTAAGAGCTGCAGTAGTGAACTGAGCGTAAACTACATCTGCAGGAGTGTAGTCATGCTTAGCACGTCCGTCAACTGGAAGGATGAATACGAATACGTCTGAATCAGGCGAGTAGTTGCCGCTCATAGAGTAGCTTGTACCAGCTGCGATATCGAGAGCTGAACCTGTGTAGCTCTCAGTGTAGAGCTTACCATAGTACATACCCTCAGCCATAGCCATTGCCATCTGCTCCTTGATATCGTCGATTGAAGTCCACTGAAGCTGTGACTCAGGCATTGCAACAGCAACATAAGAGTCAGCACCCTGAACCTCGACTGTCACCTCAACGTTGAATGCATTCTTAGCAGCCTCGTTCTCAGTGATAGTTACGTTAACTGGAGAGTAGTAAGCAAGCACGAGATCCTCGAGATCGTAAGGCATAGCCTCCGAGTTCTCTACTGCTGCCCAAACAACATACTCCTTACCAACCTGTGGCTCCTCACCGAGGAGTTCAGCGATAGCGACCTCAACCTCAGTCTCCTCACCCCAGTTAGATGGGTAGTCATCCATAAGTGACCAGTCACCCTGGTTCATTCTCTCAAGAAGGTCAGCTGTCTCAGCCTCGAGATTCTCTCTCTCAGAAACGCCATAGTAGAATGTAGCGTTGTACCAGCTTGCAGTACCAGCGAGAGTGAAGTAAGCGTTGCCAGCGTAAGCCTTCACGATGAGCGGCTGACCGGCAACCTCTACAGGAAGCTTACCTACCATGCACTTGCCGTCTGTTGAGCAAGCGTGGATCTTCACATAACCGGCAGCAGCGTACTTAGCAGGGATCTCATAGTACTCGTCGTTCTCATCCCAGCCGTAGCCGTCCTGGCAATCCTCATAGTTAGGAGCTGTGATCTCAACAAGTCCCTCTGGATTGATCTCAGCGTACCAACCCTTAGGAGCTGACATTACTGTGATGTCCTCAATACCTGAAGACTTGATTGGAACGAGCATTGTTCCCTCTGACTCGAAGTAAACCTTACCAGCGCGGATCTCGAATACGATCTCCTGTGGCTTCTCGATAGTGAACTCAGCGTCACCGACCTTGATGGTCACACTGTCACCGTTGTCAACAAGAGACACCTCTGGGCAGACATGATCGCAAGGAACATACTGACATGGAGGTGCAGGCTCACAATCACACTCGGCAGCGAGAATGATACCTGTAGAAATCCAAGTCTTTCCTCCGTCGAATGAGTACTGGAGCTCATTCTCAGAAGAAACCTGGAAAGTAAGAGTGTAGAGAGCATCTACACGAGCTGTAAGCTCCTCAAGCTTAACCTTGAGAGCCTCCAGATTCTGTACTCTTTTGTCAAGGTCCGAGATCTGCTCACGAAGCTCAGAATCATCATACTTGTCACAAGAGACAAAAAGAGAAGACGACGCGCCCAGTGTCATGACACCGACGCAAAGAGCCATAAGACCCTTCATAAACTGTCTTTTCATAATTAGATAGATTTAGTTAATAAATAATAATGTAGTTATGTAGTTAAGTGTTATCAATTATATATGCTACTCTATTCCGAAGATCTCCTCAAGAGTCTGTGCCTTACCGTCCTGACAGATGAGGTGGTAGAGCTTATAGACCGGAGTTCCGTCAGCATCACGACCTGCTGCAATACAAGCAGCGATTACAGTCTGCGAACCTGCGAAGTCCTGTGAGGTATCGCTCTCGGCGCGCATACCGCCACCGTTCTCCTCAAATCCACCGGCAACCCACTCGTAGATACCGTTTACCCAGTCCTCATAGCTATAACCAGAGTCCTTGATGTTGTTCATATGACCCTTGTTGATACCTGGCATGAACGCCGAAAGGTCAGCTGGATTATCTGTATAGCAATAGAGGAAGTACTCTACGTCATGGTCGATCTTATATGTGACAGTCCAATCGTACTGGTCATAGTTCGACGGAACAAGCGCCATATTGATTGTAGGATCCGGTCCGACCTGGATTTCTGAAGTTCTGATTGTTGCGAAATGCATCGGGCTGATGTTTCCGTCAAAGTCCTCAGCACACATGAAAACTGTGTAGTCTGTATCAGGAGTCATTCCGGTCCATGTGAGACCGTCACGTCCGCTTGGGTCTGTAGGCCATGCATTGATCAGCATGTTTGAAGAGCCGGCACCGAGGATGAAATCGATCCACTCCTTCCATGAGCTGTTCTGGTCGAGACCAGGATTGTTGTCAGCTGTCATGTACTGCACATAAACCATTGAAACAGTAGCAGGATCATATGTGATTGTACCTCTGAACTGTGTTCTGCCAGGATTGTCGAGAACGAGCTTGAGATCCTTTGCCTTACAGTTGTCCGGAGACTCGAGATTTCTCTTATCAGTTGTGAATGTCTCCGAGATCTGCAACTCAGTAAGCTGCTGAGCACCGTTACGTCCTACGAACACAACTGCATAAGTGTTGCCTGGCCAGATCGACACATTGGCTGCATCCATTGCCGCAAAGGCGCTTACAGCCTCAAGTCTTACAACTGCGCTGCCTCCAGTCGCCACGCCAGCCTCAGCATCCCATGCGAAGTTAGGGTTGTGGCAACCATAACCGAAATCCCTGATATAACGGGCAAGAGTTCTCTTGTCCTTAGCGCTCATGGCATTGATCTCCTCGATGTATGATACAGGGAACACATTATAGAACACTGTCTGGCAATCCTTGCTGAATGTCACGTCAAACTCGACATACGAAGACGCTACTCTATCCTCGAGAACATCCACTGCAAGCTCAGCCTCCGGCATATCCTCAGGAACCTCCATCAGATGGAAGTCACGACGGCTGTAGCCCTCCTGTGGAGTGAGGTTTGCATCAACTGCCACTGCACATGTGGTGCTCATGATGGTAGCATCTGCCTCGTCACCGTATTTAACAGAATAGTAAAGGCTCTCAGGGTTGTTAGGATCATTCTCCACAGACGGTGCAGTCACACGTGTGCGGATGAAATCGCGGAACAATGTGTCACCGAACGCATCGATGTACGCATCGATCTCAGAAGAAAGATATCCGAAGAAGTATACTGCAGCTGCATCTGCATTAAGATAGTGCTGGACGCCAAAAGAAGTATATCCTGCATTAACCTCGATCTCACACTGCGGGTCGCCGATAAGAGGCTGGCTTGTTGTGTGTACATAACAAAGGGTGAGATCCTCCTGGGTCACGCTGCTGATATTCTCCTCAGTACTTGCTACGACAGCGATGATGTAGTCACAATCAGGGATTGCAATCGCTGATGCTGCCGAATAAGGAGTGTTCATCCAGTCGAACTCGACCTGAAGGAAGTCGTCTGCATCCTCAAAGTCATTGATGCTGAATGCATATCCGCCGCTGCCGCTTTCATTGAAGAGGTACTCGCGGATGCGCTCGTTCACTGCCCATGACTCAGACTCTGTAAGATTGCCGAATGCCTTGTCATTCAAGAGGTTGTTATACAGCTGTGCAAGCGGATAAACATCAAGCTTGAAAGACTGCACGAGCGGACCTGGACGAAGCTCGAACACGAAGTTCTGGTCCTCGACCTTCGTAACCTCGATAGTCACACCTACCTCTGAACCCTCTACGAGAAGATTTCCACACTCGATAGGGAACTCCTCAATGAACGGGAACTCGAACTGCTGCGGCTTCTGGGTATTACCCTGATCGCCGTTACCGTCACCATTTTCATCTCCATTACCAGGATCTACCGGTGTCTCAGTACCTTCTTCATCCTTGTTATCATCCTCTTCAGGCTGAGGCTTGTCACAAGCCACGATACCGAAGGCAACAAGACCTGCCAACAGAAAATTGATTGTTTTTTTCATAGTATATAAAGCTTTATTTTAAATCATATCCGGAATCTCCGCCGTCAAATGCGCAGACATTCATATTATTTACGTATCCGTCCTGGTCCAATGCCAGAGCATAAATCTCGGTATTTTCAAGCACCCATCTCTTGTCCACCGGAATTGTCCACGACTTGGTCGCCTCCTCGCCGGCAGCTATCCTGCCGTCATCAGTGATCTTCTCACCAGCAAATGTTCCCGCATAGCTGGTCACCACCTGACGAACGACATGCTTGTGGGTGTAATCATTCAGTTCACCATATGTGCCGTGCTTCTGATAGCCTACGATCTTATCCTGAATCACCAGGACTACAACCCTGTACTCGGTAGTATACTCCGAGGCCACCTTCACCTGGATTTCCGCAGTCTTGCCGTCGGCTGAAATCGACGATGACACTGCAACTCCGCAATGAGGAGTGTGGTCCGCGAATGCGGCCTTCAATGCCTCGTTGAATCCTGCCAGTCCCTCAGTGTTCAGTCCTCCAGCATTTCTGAAGTCGATGGTATAAGACGGCAGCTCCAGACCTACAAACATGTTCTTAAGATCCATGGTCTCCTTTATTGCCAAAGAATCCGGTCCCATCTCCTCCGAATGGAAGGCGCAGATGTGGATGTTCGACTTCCTGGCAGCCATCGCAGGCTTTGACAGCTGAAGAGCCATATTGTCATATCCTTCCGGACAGAAGGCGCAAGATGCACCTGTGAACTCTGCAATGAGAACGTGCCTGTCATACTTGGACTCTATCTTCACATCAGAATTTATGACATCGACAGTAACCACGTTAGACTCAAGGCCATTGTAAACGGCATGAAATACTGCTGACCCTTCTGCAGCAGGAGTGTAGATGTTTCCCTCCAGGCCTTCTGCAGACGAGACGATGGTAGACTGGTCAGCCACGTCAACACCATTATATGTCACCGTAAACTCAGCCTTTGTCTCGGAAGCAAGATCGATCTCAGCATCGCTGACCTCAAGTACAGGAAGTGACGAATCATCTACTGTACCAGAGCATGCCATCATAGCAGCCGCACAGAAAGCTGTAAATATGTATCTTAATTTCATCATATTACTCTGCATATTGATAGCCTACACTCTCACCAAGCTTACACTCGGCAACGTTATTCACGACGAAAGTATAACCGCCGTCTGTCGAGGTGCTGGCTGCAACAATCACACGAAGGTTCTCCTTCTTCCACTCCGGTGAGAGAGTCAGGGTCTTGGAAGCCTTTGCCTCCACGCCGACTGTGAGAGGGAGATTGTCATTGAGCTTGTCACCCTTCTCGCTGGTAAGGACAGCACGTACGACATTATTATGGACATAATCCTTGACTCCTGTCTGCTCTGCAACGATACCGTCCTCCACAACGAATACGAGGTAACGGTATATTGACGGGATGTTTGAAGTCACGCCGATATTGATCTGATCCTGCGAGGTCGCATCTATCGATACGCCACACTGAGGCTGATATGATTCTATCTCCTCAGCAAAGCTTTCCGTAAAAGACGGACCTATGAGGTGAGTTCCCTGACGCATGTTCCAGAAAAGTCTTGGGAGACCGTCGAAGCCACCGAGAGCGGCATTGAACAGCGTTGTCGCAGGAATAGTCATCGGATCTGCAACAGCTCCCATGTGAGAATGGAAAGCAACAACTGAAACCACACCCGGATTTGCATCCTGGACAGCCTTGAGACCCTTGGTCGCTGAAGGGCAGCTTGTACATCCTGTCGAAGTGAAGTATACTCCAAGGACACGCTGCGCATAAGCCTTGGTCTCTCCTGAGAAATATGGCTTCGCTTCTACAGTTACATAGTTGTCGGTATAGAACTTACCTCCATAATAATACTCAGCGGTAAACTTATACGTACCGGCAGTGACTGTCGAGAATTTGTTGGAAGCCTTGGAGCGCTTTTCCTCGCCGTCATATTCTCTGATCAGAACAAGAGTCTGGGCTGAGCTGACATCTTCCTTACCGAACATCACAGTGAAGGTCACCATATCGTTTCCGTCAGCTGTAATCTCTGTCTTATCGGCAAAGATGCGCAGAACGCCTTCCGGAACCTCCTCCATAGGATTTCCATCAGGACCGTCCGGCTTCTGTGCTTCCGGATCTATTGTTCCCGAACATGCCGCAAAAGCAAGAACAGCAAAAATATATGTAAGCTTCCTGAGCATATTAGTCATTCAGAATATAATCTACTGATTCTCCTGCCTTTACCTCTACGATATTGTCCATTCTTGCAAACTCCCCATCTGGGACGAGCGCAAAAGCGACAACTGAAAGGTCCTCGACCTTATGATTTCCAGCCGGAATCTGCTGAGTGAATGTCATGGTGCCTTCCTTCTCAACCTTGGTAAGGCTCTGCGACGAGTACAT
>JAGBTT010000179.1 GCA_017631175.1 Bacteroidales bacterium | reverse complement strand
TGTTCGACACCGCATCGGAAGTCCGCAGACTTAAGGACAACGCCTCCGACAAGTTCCTTGAAATCGTCACACCGACCGACATCGAGGCGCTTCTCCAAAAGATTCCGGACTGTCACGCGATAGTAACCACAGGCCAGAAAGCCACAGACGTGATCATAGAGAAATACGGCTGTGAGGAGCCGAAGGTGGGATCATTCACCACCCTTGAGATCGCCGGCCGCAGCATGAGATTCTGGCGTATGCCCTCCTCATCCCGCGCCTATCCCCTCTCCCTAGAAAAGAAGGCGGAACATTACATGATCATGTATAAAGAAGAAGGATTGATCCGCTGAGCGGGTCAATCCTTCTTCTTTAACACTATACGTCCAGAATAAGCCTTGGAGGCTTCCTTTGCAAAATTCCTATAAACTTCATATTCCTCCGCGGCAAATCTTCCCGGATTTAGAGTAAGAGTCTGCACTACATGGATCTTTCCCTCTTCGGAATGAACTTCAGTTTCCAATATTCCGAACTGATTGCTTATGACAGATGTGGAAGGAATAGTTTCTATCACATACCCCTCAGGCAGGACAACCGTCACCACGTCCTTGACAGATAACTCACGCGAACGGACATAGTCGTTGACTCTCGCCTTTCTGTCGGCATGAATCTGCTTAGCGAAAGGATTGATATTCAAAAACATACGTTCTCCTGATACTTTTGCATAATCCGAAGCATCAAAGGAATATCTTATGGTTGTCTCCGGAATGAATTCCTCACCATCGGACATCGACACCCATGCATCAAAGTTATCCTCGACAGAAACGATCCGGAAGTCACTCGGATTAAGCGAATTAGCCCCCATTATGGCACGGAACTTTGTCTTTTCGGGCAGCGCACCAAAACCCACATAGGCTTCCGCCTCATCAAGCGACAGATATCTTGCGCCTTCACAATGCGCCGATCCGTCAGCATTAAGGACAACCTCAACACTTTCGACAGAACGGCTGAGCGAGTCGGCATAAGGTCTGACGCGCACCATCCTTCCTCCATCTTCAGTTACAAGGACAACCTGATGTCCAGCTATATTGTCGTGACGATATCCGAGAGGAAGACGAGGATTGGTACATTCTACCCAGAGCGTATCCTTCTGCATCGGAACGCAGAGCATTGCGTGGTCCATCTGGCCGACGGAATAAAAATCCTCCATCAGATTCTTCCTGCCTGTATCAACGATCAGGTATTCCGAATGGATGCCGGCAGCTGAGAGCAAAGCCTGCATGAACGTAGAAAGAGCCTTGCAGTCACCGAATCCGGAATCATGAACCATCTTCACCGGGAAAGGCTTAAGACCTCCAAGTCCCATCTGAATGCTCACATAACGTGTATTCTGCCTCAGATATTCATATAATGCCTTGATCTTCTGCCTGTCATTGTCCATGCCGGCGGTCAGCTCCGCCACCTTCGCGCGCAGCGCGTCAGGAATGGCGCAGACATCCTTCTGGAGATCATACAGCCATGCTCCAGCCGTATCCCAGCCTGTCTGCGAACCGTTTGTCTTGGCGTATGTGAATGACTTCGGTGCCGCATACATATACGGAATCTTCTCATATATGCTCGGCATCATGTGTTCATATACATATCCCGGATTTGCATCAGCCTTCCATGTATACACATCATTCTTTCCCGAATTGGAGATACTTGGCTCCATACTTGACTTATACATGATCTCCGTACCGGCCGGAACCGTAAGTTCATATGAAGCCGAAGCCAATGTCACATTCGGATCCGTCAAAGGCAGAAACGACGGGAATGAAATGAATCCGTTCTTATATGTCACTTCATATGTATACTCGACCACATATGGAATCGGAGCCACAGGCTTAAGATATGATACAGTGGCATCCGTCACCCCTCCCTCTCCTACGGAAGAGGTCTTAAGATCTGACATCCTGTACTTCCTGACCGTCTTGCCCCCCGACTCGAGCGTACCGGAAAAAGACGACAAAGTCCTGAACGAATCCGAATATACGGCAAACAATGCGACATCCTGGGCATTCTTATCCACAACAGTCACCCTCATGTTTACCTTATATGTGCCCGTCACACTCGAGTTCATTGCAAAAGAAGCATCATAGCGCTCGATCAGGGCGCCAAAAGGCAAGTCTTGTGCAAATCCCGGCAAGGCAAATGAAAGCAGAAGCAGTGTAAACAGAACCTTTCTCATGACTACATCTTCTTCAATACTACTGTTTCTTCATATATCTGGGCAAGATACTGCCAGAACGTCCTCAAGTCCTCATAATGGACGGCTTCGCAGAACATCTTGGTCTGACTATAGTTGAAGACTACCTGCAAAGAGTTTCCACGCAATGCATAGATACATCTCACGGTTGCCCCCAGAGGCTCGAACATGTAGCTCCTGTTCTCCGGCATTCCGTCAAGCTGATACCCTTCAGGTATCATGAAGGTGAACATATAGGTCACATTATACGGATAAGGGAAATCGACAGGACACTGTCTGGTCAGTTCCTGGAATGAATCCTTGGCATGAAAACGTGTAAGGAACGGCGATATGTATACATATTGTCCGCCATAACCCACATCCTTCGTGAAAGTCCAGTTGATGGAAGAGGATGCAGAATAATCCTTCATTTCACTGAAAGAGATATCCTCAATGTCAATATGGTAGTCAGATTCCATATCGGCAATGAATTCATCCTCATCTTCAAACCCCATATAGTCAGTCTTCTTCGATGTCGAAGGATTTCCCGTATACTTTGCGACTGCCTCTCCGCTGATACGCATGTCATCCGTCAGGTTTGCAGACACATTCATGATCGTAGAATTACGGGAAAGTCTTGTAAGGTCCACCCATTGTCCCGGACCATTGTTCCTGATCATCCGGGCATTCGGCACCAGGAAATTCGGCGGAAGCACATTGAGATAGCCGTACCACGAGCCTCCATCCAGATAGTACTCCTTGCCATCTTTTCCAACGACACCTACAACAAACGTATCGTATGGAAACCTCTCCGGCTGAAAATCGAGAAGGTGACCTGATGTGCGCGCCTTAAGCATGATCAGGTTGGCCTCATATCCCATTTCCTTCATACATCCTGCAATAAGACAGTTGATGTCGGCATTTGTACCGGCTCCGGACTTGATGACCTGCGCCAAAGGCTCCGGCGAAACTGTATACCTACCATTCCACTCCACATGAGACTTGACTATCCGGACCGCCTCAGCTATCCTTTCTGCATCCGGGAGATCTTCAGCAATAAGAGCTACCTCATCCTTGAAATGGCAATTGGAACGGAAGCGCGTCATCAGATCGGCATTACGATATGACTCATCCACATCATCCCATGTCACGGAAAACTCCTGATAAGTCGACGGCGGCACACTCAGACTCCTTATGTCATAAGTGACAGCGAGAAAGAACTGATCATGATGGTAAACGAATTTCTCATACTTGAAGGCCGGTATATCGACCGAACGGAACTTATCGACACCGACTCCATATTGATAGGCACCAAGCATCCTGCTTTCCATGTCGGTCTCATAACCCACATCGTGGCTTCCCCTTAACTTCTTATTAAACGTAAACATACCCGGAATGCGCACTTCGGCCTCAGACAGGTTGACAGGTATGCTCTTCTGGAAGACCAGGTCATCGAAATCCCAGAACATGTCGGAAGTGACCTTATACTTGACCTCGATCACGGAGCCAACCCTGACATCCTGGGCATAGAACGAGACCTTTCTCCATGACTCGGACACCTGCTCATCGTAGATGTAGTCTCTGGACATCTTGACACGTTCGATACCATTTTCCGATATATTATATGTGTCTACCTCAATTCCTGTGACGGTTTCCCTTACATTTGAAGCGCTGTACTTCATGAACTCGAAATTTCCCCACTCGATACCATCTTCCTTCAGGACCTTGATTCTCATATGAACATCTCGGGTCAATATGAATTCACCGGTAGCGGTGAGATCCAGGACCACGTCCTGCTTCTCATATAGCACAAGGGCCGACGCCGCCGTATCGAGCTGGTAGGTCGTCATCTGTACCTCCTCCTTGGACACCTTACCGAAATGCTTGTTGATCTTGATTGTCTGGGCAGATACCTGCAGACCTGCAAGGATGAAAACGACTGCACAAAAGATGATCTTCTTCATAACACCACTAATTTAATTGCCAGAAAGACAAATATAACAATTTTAAACTAAATTTGCATGTATAATACTATTTACCAGACATGAAAAAGACATTGACTATCATCATGCTGTCCCTTGTGGCAGCTCTGACAGCCAAGGCTGACGAAGGCATGTGGCTGCCGTCGCTTATCGCGCAGCGTATCGCCGACATGCAGGAGAAAGGATTCAGGCTCGATGCGGAAGACATCTACAGCATCAACGAGGCATCACTCAAGGACGCAGTCGTGCTGTTCGGACGTGGCTGCACTGGCGAGCTGATCTCGCCTGAAGGACTGCTGCTGACCAACCACCATTGCGGATACTCGCAGATCCAGCAGCACAGCAGCGTGGAGCACGACTACCTCAGGGACGGATTCTGGGCCATGAGCCGAGAGGAGGAACTCCCTAACAAGGGTCTCAGCGTAAGCTTCCTTGAGAGAATGGAAGACGTTACTGACCTTATCCTCAACGGATACACTCCAGACATGACCGAGGACGAGAGAGTCGCTATAGTAAAGAAGAACTCCACGGCCCTCATCGCCGAGGCCACCAAGGAAGGAAACGGTCTCAGGGCAACCGTGGAGTCGCTTTACTATGGCAACCAGTATTTCCTTTTCCTCTACAGACAGTATGACGACGTACGCCTTGTGGGTGCACCGCCGTCATCGATCGGCAAGTTCGGCGGCGACACCGACAACTGGATGT
>JAGBTT010000178.1 GCA_017631175.1 Bacteroidales bacterium | reverse complement strand
CTGCTCACGCTCCTCGCGAGTACTCATGCGAAGAGGCTCGACCATTTTGATCTTGTACGATTCTGCAAAAGGTAATTCCATGATTATTAGTATTTTAAGAGTTAATTATTATAATTTTCGTTTTTACAATCGCTAAAGGTAATGATTTTTAGCGGATTAAAGGATTTTAGTTTTACTTTTTTACAATCTTTGCAGCAAATCCGCCACCAGGTGCCATCTTGACCTTGAGAAGGCCGTTAAGAGGGAGATCGAATACCTCCTTCTTGTAGTCGCTTGCACGCCTGTCGGCATTGACTCCGTCGCGGTACAGCTCGACCGAATATACCCCCTGCGGAAGGAAGCTCAGGTCAAGGGTGAGGGTGCGTTCGTTCCAGTCGGTCATGCAGCCTACATACCAATCGTCACCGCTACGACGAGCCATCGCTATGTACTTGCCTACCTCTCCGCACAGGGCGCGGGTTTCATCCCATACTGTCGGAACAGTCGAGATGAACTCCATGCACTCAGTCTCCTTGGAGTAGTTTGACGGAGAATCACAAAGCATGTTGAGAGGAGACTCGAAGACCACGTACTGCGCGAGCTGGCGGCAGCGGGTACCCTGGCTCATAGGCTCGTTATATACGGGATGATAGTTGGATCTTGTGGCATTCCTCATGGCACCCTGGGTATAGTCCACCGGACCTGCCATCATACGGATGAACGGGAACGTCACATCATAGGTCACCTGGTCTACCGACGCAGGGCTCCATTTCATCTGCTCAAGTCCATGGACACCCTCATAGTTGATGACATTAGGGTATGTCCTGTTCAGACCTGACGGCTTGTATGTTCCGTGGAAGTCGACCATCAGCTTATACCTTGCAGCCGTCATGGCAGCCCTCTGGTGGAACTGCACCATGTGCTGGTCGTCGCGGTCCATGAAGTCGATCTTGAAACCCTTGATTCCCATGTTCGAATAATGCTTGCAGACCTTCTCCATATCACGGTCGAAAGCCCAGTAGCCTGCCCAGAGGATAAGGCCCACATTACGCTCAGAGGCATATTTCACCAGCTTCTCAAGATGGATTTCAGGCACTACCTGGAAGAGGTCGGCCGCACCGTTGACCGCCCATCCCTCGTCAAGGATCACATACTCGATGCCGTTGGCAGATGCAAAGTCAATGTAGTGCTGGTAAGTCTCGGTGTTGATGCCTGACTTGAAGTCCACTCCGGCGATGTTCCAGTCGTTCCACCAGTCCCATGCGACCTTTCCGGGCTTCACCCAGTTCCATCCGATGGTTGTATCGGCAGGCCTTGCCAGACGATACACCATGTCATTGTCAGCCATCTGCACATCATCCTCCGATACTGCGATGATTCTCCAAGGGAACTTCTCGCTTCCGACACATTTTGCGATATAAGGCTGTCTGCTCTGCACCTCGAGCTGGAGGTTGTTATGTCCTCCCTGTCTCACTTCGTTCGGATATGGAGCAAATCTGGCACTGAGGTTCTTGTCGCCTTTCTCATTATACAGATACATGCCCGGATAGTCTATCAGGTCTGACTCCGTCACCACGACCTTCTTGCCGCGAGGTCCCTCGACCATCAGCGGAAGGAAGGCCAGACGCTCTTTGTTCCATGATGACAAAGGAGTGTATGAGTATGTATTCTCAAATGAATTATAATACTGGCTTTCAAGGCTTTCGGTATGTTGAGCCACATATGCCGCCCACATGTTCCAATCCTTCGCGAAGTTGAACTCGGCAGTCTCATGATCGACATTATAAGGCTCCTCCTTGTGAGACACAAAACGATAAGCCATTCCGTCATCATAAGCACGGAAGACAAGCGAGAACTCCTTGAACTTCAAGGTAAGCTCGTTGAACTTGTCCACGACCTCGGCCTTCTTGTAAAGGATGGCCTTGATGGTCTGGTCCACACCTCTTGTGGAAGCCTTCTTTACCTGTTCCAGACCTCCGAACTTGGATCCGTCAGTCATGTACATTCCTATTTCGGATCTTCCCACGAGAAGATCGCCGTCATGCACCAGCGAATAGTGTATGCCATCGCCGGTCTCCACCATCACCTGAAGCTTGCCGTCAGGAGAAGCGAGCACATAGTCATTGGGTTGGGCATTCAGGCTCACGGTCATGAGCACAGCTGCCAGAATGGTCATCAGTTTATGCATAGTGGTATGGTTTAAATTCCAAGTTGCTCCTTCATGCTCCTGAGCAGATCGAAAGCCTGAAGAGGAGTCATGTTGTTAAGGTCGGCGTTATCCAGTTCTTCCTTCAGGGATGCCAGCAGCGGATCCTCAAGCTGGAAGAACGAGAGCTGGAGACTGCCGTCGCTCTCCACTCGGCCTTCCTTGATGTTGTGCGGCTTGACGGTGTGCTTCTTAGCGGTCTTGGCTGCAGCGCCGGTTTTCTTATGATTTTCGGCAACACTGTCTCCTGATTCCAATGCAGCAAGTGTCCTTTCCGCCGACTCAAGTACCTGACGCGGCATACCCGCCATTCGTGCCACATGAAGACCGAAACTGTGCGCCACGCCGCCTTCCTTGAGCTTGCGCAGGAAGATGACGTTCTTACCCACCTCCTTGACCGCAATATGGAAATTCTTCACGCGGTCGTATATGTCCTCAAGGTCGTTGAGTTCATGGTAATGGGTCGCGAAAAGGGTCTTCGCTCCGTCGCCGTATTCATGGATATACTCTACGATTGCGCGGGCTATGGACATACCGTCGTAGGTCGAAGTTCCGCGTCCGATCTCGTCCAGAAGCACCAGCGAACGGGACGAGAGGTTGTGCAGGATCATGGATGTCTCGAGCATCTCGACCATGAATGTGGACTCTCCGCGGGAGATGTTGTCCGAGGCACCGACGCGTGTGAATATCTTGTCGCAGTAGCCGAGGGTGGCTTCAGATGCAGGTACATATGAACCCACCTGTGCCATGAGGCTGATCAGGGCCACCTGACGCAGGAGGGCCGACTTACCGGCCATGTTCGGACCTGTGAGGATGATTATCTGCTGCTTCTCGTTGTCGAGATACACATCGTTCGGCACGAACTCCTCGCCAGGCTGCATCATGGTCTCGATGACAGGGTGACGTCCTTGCTTTATGTCGATCACCTTGCCGTCGTTCATCTTCGGACGGCAGTAGCGGTTGCTTATCGCCAGGTCGGCGAAGCCGCTGAGCACGTCCAGGCGTGCAAGGATGCGGCAGTTCTTCTGGATCATGGAGATGTTGGCCTGGATCTTGGCTACCAGCTCCGCATATATCTGGACCTCAAGCGCATAGATACGCTCCTCCGCGCCGAGGATCTTCTGCTCGTATTCCTTCAGTTCCTCTGTAATATACCTTTCGGCATTGACGAGGGTCTGCTTCCTTATCCATTCCTCAGGAACGCTTTCCTTGTGGGTGTTGCGCACCTCGAGGTAATATCCGAATACATTGTTGAAACCTATCTTCAGAGATGAAATTCCGGTACGCTCGATCTCTCGCTGCTGCACCTCGAGGAGGTAGTCCTTGCCATGGCGGGCGATCTTTCTGAGCTCGTCCAGCTCCTCGTTCACACCGGAAGCTATCACGTCTCCCTTACCCAGCTGGGCTGCGGTTTCCGGATGCATGGTCTTGCCCAGGTATTCAAGAAGTTCTGCGCAATCGCCCATCTTCGCAATCAGCTCGTCCAGCGCCTCGACGCCCTTTCCGGAGCAGAGCTGCATGATAGGAGCGGTCTGGCTCAGACCCCTGCGCAGCTGCATGACCTCGCGTGGCGAGATCTTGCCTGCCGCCGCACGCGAAATGATACGCTCAAGGTCACCTATGTCGCCGATCATGGTCTGGATGCGCATCAGATCGTCGCCGTTATCTATGAAATGCTGCACTATGGCATATCTGCTTTCAAGCTCCTGAAGGTCCATCACCGGCATCGCCAGCCATGTCCTGAGCATACGCGCTCCCATCGGAGACGAGCACTTGTCCATCACCTCAACGAGGGATGTACCCTCCTTGCCTGCCGTAGAAGCGAAGATCTCGAGGTTACGGAATGTGAAACGGTCCATCCACACGAACGAATCCTCGTCGATACGTGAAATCGAG
>JAGBTT010000177.1 GCA_017631175.1 Bacteroidales bacterium | reverse complement strand
TGAGTGGTACCGTGAGTCAGCTATCGGTAACCCTGACGTTCAGTGGGAGACTGTTACAAAGCTTAACGTAGGTCTCGACTACAATATGTTCAAGGGTCTTATCGCTGGTACAATCGAGGTGTTCCAGGATGACCGTACAGACATCCTCGTAAACGGTAGCGAGCGTTCAGTTCCTGCATATTACGGTGGTACTCCTCCTACAGTCAACCTCGGTAGAGTACGTGCAAAGGGTTATGAGCTCGAGCTCCGCGTAAACAAGCAGTTTGCGAACACTCTCCGTCTTTGGGGTAACTTCAACATGACTCACTCTGAGAACATCATCCTCCAGAAGGACGACCCTCAGATGCGTCCGGCTTATCAGAAGGATGCAGGTTATGCGATCGGACAGTACAAGTCTCATATCGATGCAGGTTATCTCCAGAACTGGGATGAGGTTTACGGATCTCCTGCTCATGATACAAACGATGCTCAGAGACTTCCTGGTGACTACTATATCGTTGACTTCAACGGTGACGGTGTCGTAGATAACAAGGACTCTGCTCCATTCGGATACACCGGTACACCTCAGAACACATACAATGCAACTGTAGGTTTCGAGTGGAAGGGCTTCAGCGCATTCGCTCAGTTCTACGGCGTTACAAACGTAACACGTGACGTTCCTCTCGCATCATTCGGCAGCAAGCTGAATACAGTATACGACATGGGTACATGGTGGTCTACTGCAACTCCGGATGCTGATGTTGTTGTACCAAGCTTCAACAGAACTCCTAGCTACAACGACGGTACACAGTACCTCTTCGACGGTTCATACATCCGTCTCAAGAATGTCGAGGTAGCATATACAGCATACGGCGGTTGGGTTAAGAAGATCGGTCTGGATTCATTCAAGATCTTCCTCAACGGTAACAACCTCTGGCTCTGGACACGCATGCCGGATGACCGTGAGTCTAACCTTTCTGGTTACAGCGGTGGCGGTGGTGCTTATCCGACAGTACGTCGTTTCAACCTTGGTGTAAAGATCACCCTTTAATCGATGATAGCAATGAACAAGATATTCAACAATTTTCTATTGATAGGTTTGTCCTTGATGTTCGGAATGTCTATCGTATCTTGCGAGGCATATCTTGACAAAGAGCCTGAATCTACTGTTTCTGAGGAGACCGCATTCGTCAACTTCAGAAACTTCCAGGGTTTCGTCGAGGAAATCTACAACTGTATTCCTGACAAGGAAAAATGTAACTGGTGTCCTTCATGGAACTGGGGCGATGACGAGGTGTTCAATACGAATGCCAACGACCGTATGACAAATCAGGCGGACCTCGGTAACTTCCGTGCTTGGATGACTACAGGTAACTGGCTTTACAAGGCTGGCAGCAGCTCTACTTCTACCGATAAGTTCAGCCACTCTCTCTGGCCACACTCATGGTATTGTATCCGTAAGGCCAATGTAGGTCTCAAGGCTCTTGAGGATGGTATGCTTGTAAACGCTACTCAGGAGGAGAAGGACCTTATCGCTGGTCAGCTCTATTTCTTCCGTGCATGGTGGCACTTCGAGCTCATCAACTGGTTCGGTGGCCTTCCTTATATTGATAAGGCTTTTGAGGCAAACGATCCGCTTGACCTTCCACGTCCTACATATCAGGAAGCTGCTGCAAAGGCTGCTGAGGATTTCCGCAGAGCTGCAGACCTTCTTCCTATCAACTGGGACAACACAGCTGCAGGTAAGGCTACATTCAACAAGAACGAGCTCCGTATCAATAAGGTGATGGCTCTTGCTTACCTCGGTAAGTGCTATCTCTGGGCTTCTTCTCCACTTATGGAGCATGGTGCTCAGACAGGTGGTACAAATACCTATAATTATAATAAGGAACTTGCTCAGAAGGCAGCGGATGCTCTCGGAGAACTTCTTGCTCTCGTTGAGTCAGGTCAGACACAGTATGCTCTTGCTGAGTTCAACTATTCTGACATATACAACCACACAAGAGCTCCAGGTGCAGCTAACTCATATTCTGACAACTTCTATACAAGAAAGCAGAACTGGAGACAGCCAGGTACTGTAGAGGCTATCTTCCGTGGCCCTTCACCTGACTACAATGGTTCAAACTGGAACACTACAAAGGTATTCGGTCCTAAGGTTGACGGTGTTGTAGGACATGACGTGGTTATCCACCAGCCTACTGCAAACGCAGTCGAGATGTACGGTATGGCAAACGGTCTCCCTCTTGACCATCCGGACTCAGGATACGACCCTAACTTCCCGTTCAAGGATCGCGACCCTCGTTTCTACCACGATATCGTATTCGACGGTTTCAAGTATCTTAACGGAGATCCTCAGACATGGGGTCATCTTCAGTATTGCCAGCTTTACACTGACGGTAACATGCGTGACGTAGCAAACGGAAGCCGTACAGGATACTTTATCCAGAAGCTCGTTCCTCATACATGTAACGAGGTTGACCGTGAGTATGACTGGGGTTCTTCTCTCCATACTTATCTCCCTTATATGCGTCTTGCTGATGTATACCTTATGTATGCAG
>JAGBTT010000176.1 GCA_017631175.1 Bacteroidales bacterium | reverse complement strand
TCATCGGAGGATATCTCCTTGATGGCAAAGACAGCTTCGAGGAGCTGGAGGCAGCAATACTGACAGAATCAAAATCAAAATCAAAAGCCAAGAAACTTGACGGCAAGGGAATGAAGATGCCAGGAGGAGTCATGGTGATGACGCCCCGAAGCATCGGAATAGAAATCGGAAGCATTGTGCAGACCAAGCATCCATTCCTGGTAAAGACCATCAGTTTTACTGTTGATGAAAACAGGATGGAAGGTTGCAGGGCAAGCATCAGGATCTACAGGATTCATGATGAGAATAACCTTGAAAACATCGTCACTATGCCGATTTATCAGGAAATCCCCAAAGCCGATAAGAAGACGACCTTCAATATCTCCCCGGAAGAGAGTCTCTTCCTAGAACCTGGCGAGTATTATGTAAGTTTTGCCCTAACTGAAATCGGCAATGAAATCATGGAACGATGGGCCGATTCAGACACATGGTCGGACAAGGAGCAGAGCACGAAATACATGGAGGACAGGATGTATTTCCCCCTCTATCTTAAAACCAGCTATACAAGAGGCAATACTGATCACCCTCTCACCAGATGGGGAGCGAATATCGGCATTGAGGTGATGGGAATTGAAAGACATTAACTTTCATCATCAAATAAATGTAATTTTTCTCAGCATTTACTTGGATTTTACCCCCCCCCACTATATTTGCATAAAATACTGATTATCAAACTAGATTCACATGAAAACGCTCAAAGTTCTCCGTTTGCTATCAATGATTGCAGGACTTGTCTGCTTCATGATTTATTGTCTGCCTGAGGCTAATGGCGAGGCTGGCTATGACTGGATGATAATCGCTGTACTTGTCCTGTTCATGGTCATAGGACCGGCAAGTCTTATCGGCAACATCAAGAGAGAGGAACATCCTCAGACGCTTACCGAATATAAGAAAGGCTATGTCATCGCATGCGTCATCCTGTTTGTCATTGTGCTGGGCTTATGCGCTACAGGTCTCATAGCCGGATTAGGCACACTTTGGATGAACCTTGCATTCACATTCGCCACCCTATACAACCTATTCAACGCAATAATCCTCTATAAAGCAAAGAGAATGCATGATTCCAGAATTAAGTGCCACATGTCCAATAGTACTAAATAGATAAGAATACGTCATATGTCTGAACATTAATAATTTTGACATGAGAAAGTATTTGATGATTTTGGCGGCAGCTGCCTGTCTTTACAGCTGCAATGAAAAGGAATCACCTGTATCCGGTTCATTCGAAGCTTTGGTTGAAGAGATGTGCGGAGAGTATGTTTTGAGCGGAATGCATTGGACAGGAACCCCGATTGACCTTAACGGTGATGGAACCGGATATAATGACCTTATTCAGGAATTGTGTTGCTTTAATGGCTATTATGAGCCTAATCATTATGCTGAGGTTGCTGTTTCTGATATTGAACAGAGAGATGATGACAAGACCATTTCCGTTAGCGTCATGTTGCCTTATCCTGATTTCTTAGAGAAAGATGGAAAAACATATATTGCAGGAGTGGGATATCTGCCATTCACTTTGCGCGAGACCTATATTGGTGGAGATACCGCAGTGTCATTAACCTATGGCCCTGTTTCATTTGATCAAGTGCCGGACGAGGAGATATTCTTAAAAGGAATCACCGAGCTGAGGATTACAGATTTCAAGGATGGAGAGTTCACAGTGAGGGTCCGCTGCCATATGAAGGAGGCTGACAAAACCGAATACAGGCACGAGTACCTGAATTATTATTACAGGAAATTGAACTGATGCTCCGCGCAAAACAGATAACCTGAAGAAGAAACAGCACTGGCACAATTTGTGATGTGATTTCAAAATTCACATCAACTAAACTTCCGAACTTAATGAAACGCATCTTTCTATTGATGTGCACAATTCTCCTTGTGCAGACGCTTTTCGCGCAGGTAGTCAATTTTGACATGATCGAGCGCAATGCCAATACCGATGTCAAGCTTACCCTCAAGGACCTGAAGTCATCCAAACCGGTCGCATGGGCCTCTGTCTACCTTATCCCCGCAGGTGACACGACCATCACCCACTTCGCACTCTCAGACGACAAAGGCGACGTTCTTCTGAAGGAAGTACCAGTCGGCAAATATGAACTCAATGCTGAAATGATCGGATACACCCCTCATAGGAAGGTATACACGATCAAGGCTCACTGGGACGCATACGACCTGGGAGTGATAAAGATGGAGGAGAATGCCGAGTTTCTGGAGGCATCGACAGTATCAGCGATCGGCAACCCCATTGTCGTAAAGAAGGATACCATCGAGTTCAACGCGGCATCTTTCAACGTCAGCGAGAATGCCATGTTGGAAGACCTTATCAAGAAGATGCCGGGAATGGAGGTCGCCGAGGATGGAACCGTCACATTGAACGGCGAGAAGATAGACAAGATCACCGTCGGCGGCAAGACCTTCTTCTTCAATGACCCCACAGCAGCATTGAAAAACCTTCCGGCAAAGATCGTGGAAAAGATCAAGGTCATTGACAGGACGAAAGACGAGGCCGGCGGCTCTGGCATCGTGACCGAAGACGATAAGGAAAAGGTCATGGACGTCGAGCTCAAGGATGAATATACGGAAGGATGGTATGGAAATGCCAAACTCGGCGCCGGATCCACTCTGACTCCAGATACCGGAAACAGCCTCATCGACGAACGAGGACTGCTGTATAACGGCAATGCCATGGTCACCGGATATACTGAAAAGGACCAGATCATATTCATTGGAAACGCGTACAACGCAATCGAGCCGGGAGCAGAAGTAGGATATTTCATCTCCGGAGATGGCGTCAGCGATTTCAGCAGCTTGGGCGGTCTTAATTCTTCAGCACAGGCGGGAGTAAACTACAATACTTCACGAATAAGAGGTATGGAAAGCACCCTTAACGTGAACTATAAGAACAACGGAAAGGTCGACCGAAAGGTCTCTTCAAGGACGACTCTGCTTCCGGACAGTCCTGACGTCATCACTGACGGCACATTCGACGCCTCCGGCAGCCAGAATTCCGTAAGCGCATCAATGGAGATCAAGGCTAAGGAAAATGACGACTACTACCTCTATATAATGCCGAGCGTAGGCTATTCTACCGAAAGGGTCAGCTCATTGAATTCATCTGTGACCGGTTCCGAAGGCATGGAAATGAACACATCCGAGGGAAGCACAACAGCATCGGCACAGGGCCTCAACGCGAGCGGAGGCGTGTACTTCGGATTCAATGAACTCGGCAAGAAGCACCGCTCACTCAGCTTCGGAGGTGAATACACATACTACGGCGCCGACAAGAACTCACACGAAAGTTCGGTAATCAATGCTGCGGGTATGACCACAGGAAAGGACCTGTTCTACAATACGGACATCAACAACACGTCAGCGGGTGCGAGAATGTCATACAGCGAGCCGTTGGGAGGCAAGTGGATTGCAGAGGCGTCTTTTTTGAGCAGGTTCTATCTGAACAGGAATTTCAGAAACGCCGCAAACCCTGACGGAACATACAACGACTATTACTCATCGTTCAGCAATAACAGGTACTTCAGCGAACGAGGTGCACTGACTGTACAATACGGAAACGACACTACCACAGTACAGTTCGGAGTGATAGCAGATGCCGTCCGGAACGAAGTCCGGTCAAAGTCGATGGGCGTGGAGAACGTGACGGGAAAGGACGAATGGCTGGTGAACTGGAGCCCATGGATATACTACAAATATGCAAAGGATGGTATCAATGTCCGCGCCAGCTACTCGGGCAATGCAAACCGTCCTTCAGCGACATCGGTCACCCCTGCCCTGAACATTTCCAACCCGGTGCAGATCACAGCAGGCAACATATACCTGAAGCCCGCTTACACGCACAACATGTTCGGAATGATAAGCACCAACAACAGGGAGACATTCGCTTACTTTTCCGCGTATGCAAACGCACAGTTCGGAACAAGAAGCACAGTTCAGGCCAGCTGGATGGATGATTCCGGAGTTAGATATGCCATACCGGTCAATTCCCGGAAGCCACAGACAAGCGCATACACATACCTCTCATATAACCGTCCTGTCACCAAAGACAGGCAGCTTACATTCCAGATAGAAGGTTTCGCAAACTACACCGGCGGCACGAGCTACCAGGCGACGTCAAGATTGGACGGACTCGATCTTCAGACCTTCGATTACAACAAGTTCATGGAGGGCTTCTGGGGCGACGCCAACGGCGACCGCTTCTACAATGGTGAGAGCGGATTTGCAGAAAGCAGGACCAGGACAGTCATCTGGGGAGGAGACATGAAGTTCAAATACAGCATAGAGAAACTTGATGTAGACCTCGGCTTCAGCACATCCAACAGAGTATCCAAGTACTCTCTGGACCCGACTGCAAACCTGAACAACTGGACCAATGAGATAAATACTGACATTTTATATAGACCTGGCAAGGACTGGGAGATCGGAACAGATCTGTCATACAGGTTCTACCGTGGCTACGCCGCCGGTTTCGGCACGCCGGAATGGAGATGGAACATGCAGGTAAGCAAGAGCATCAAGTCAGTTACCCTCGGGCTGAAGGTAGCGGACATCCTGAACCAGAGCAGAAACCTCAGGAGAACCGTTTCCGCGGAATATGTAGAAGACGTCTACAGCAACATCCTCGGCCGCTTCTTCCTCTTCAGCGTCTCGTTCAACTTCGGAAAGATGAACGCCAAGAAGAACAAGAACGTCGAAGGAGCTATGTGGAACATGATGTAACATAATATAACAACGACCCGGACAAGCACCGGAATAAACTTAAAGCATATGAAACGTATCCTAACGATCCTTGCTGCTTCACTGGTAGCGACAGTGTGCATGTCAGCACAAGAGACCAAGACTTACAGAGATTACGTGCCGCATCTTCATTTCACAACAGAAATCAACATGTCCGGCTATGACTACTATAAGTTGAAGCCCGATTCCGGAATATTCGGATTCACGGTCAATCCCGGATACCGTTTCAATGCCAACTGGGCTGTGTATGTTCCAGTAAGCGGCGATATTGTTCTCATGAACAAAACAACTACCAGAAATTATGTAGAGCAGACCACAGTCGGCCTTGGTGCAACATATCAGCTCAACATGAAGGACCACATGGCTCTTGGATTCTCATTGACAGGAGCATCTACGTGCATCAGGTCCGACCTCAATTACTTCAAGGCAAAGGCGGCCGTGAGCTTCGGAATCCATGGCATCGGCTGTGCACCATACGTCAGCATCGGATGCACATACATGAACCCATACCAGAGCGCAATGATGGATAAATTCCTGTTTGAATGCACCATTGGATTTGCAATATTTTAATTATGAACAGTAAGTTAACCATACTCATTACAGTGCTCGCTGCAGTGGGTATCAGTGCCTGCATGCCGACCCACTACTACGAGCCCGAAGTTATCGAGACCTCGGACAGCGAAGCAAAAATTTCTTGCCTCGGAGAGGTATGCTGGTTTCAGGTGAACTGGAACCATGTCCAGACCAAATTCCAGCCGGGAAGGGCTTTCAAGCCATTCAAGTATGTGATAGAGATCGAAGGGACAGAATCCGCAGATCCGGTAATCATACAAAAAGACAGTGACCTTGCCGAGCTGACTGCAAGGCTTGAGTCAGAGTTCCCCGAGTTCTATGAAAACTGGCTCCAGGAAAACGGACGAAAGGGATACGGCATCATAGCTTTCGAAGTCCCGGAAAACCCCGCACAGACAGAACGCAGGATCGAAGTGAAAGTCAGCATTGCGAAAGACTATCGTGACACAGAGAACTGGGGCGTATGGGAAACCGTATTCAGCTCCGTACAGGAAGGCAGCGTTCAATGACGATATACTTTGTGATTACTTTTCCTATATTTGTAAACAAGCATTTACCAAAAGAATAAAGCAACATGAAAAGGATTTTACATATCATGACTTGCGCTATCGGCTTCGCGCTGTCGTGGGGCATGAACGCATACGCACAGGATAAGGTATTTTTTGTTCCTGATCCTGAAACCGCACGCTGGTCTTACCTGGAAATGGACGGAAACGGTGCCACGACCGCCACAATGGTCTATTCTGTAGAATCGATGACCGGCGATGCCGTCAACGGTAGCGCCAAAGTCAAGTTCGAAAGCGCAGGGAAACAGTCGTCGGAAGAGACCATGGGAAGCTTCATATACTACAAATTCAAGGACGGAGAGTTCACGATAGACATGAATGCTTTCTTTGAAGCGGATGTATTGGGTGAGCTCATAGATGCCGCCGCAGGTGCTGAGGGCATCGGAGCATCTGAAGAAGAGAAGAAAAAGGCTATCGAAGAGGTCAAGAAACTTATAGAGGTCTCCGGCGAGGTTCGGGGAATACCGAGATATCCAGTCATCGGTGCTTTGCCTGATTATGAATTCGTGTTCAAGTTCTCATTCGTAAGCATGTCTGTAAAAGGCACAGAACGAAAGATATCCGGAAAGGAAAAGCTCACCACGCCGGCAGGAACATTCGATTGTTTCATCATGGAAGAGACAGTCACAACCAAAGCCATGATGCAGAAAGAAGTGGAAAAGACCGTTTCATGGTATGCCTACGGAGTCGGCCTGGTCAAGGAAAACACCTACGACAAGAAAGGAAAACTGGTTTCCACTACCCTCCTGAACAGCATCAACTGGTAAAATCTAGATACTTTTAAAGAGTGACACTATGAAAATACTGAAAATTTTACGTCTTGTATTGCTGGCAGCCGGAGTGATCTGTCTGGCCGCCGCTGTGGCACCTCGCGTCATGGTGCAGGGAAAACCGGATTGGATGATGATTGTGCTACTTGCAATATGCGTTATCGCCATACCTATTTCATACGTGCAGCGCATCAAGAAGCAGCAGAGCGAGATGTACCTGTCAAGGGCAGAAAAGGGCATGATCATCGCGTACATCGTACTATGGTCGATATTCACCCTCATCAGCGTATACGGTTTAGTCACCACCAGCAGTTTGAGACTCTCCGGTCTCGCCCTCGTGTTTATCGGAGCATCAGCCATCCTTAACTACATAATCCTCTACAGGCTGAAGAAGAACTTCGAGGCAGAACATCCGGAATAGCCTCCGGACGGTCACACTGGACGGACACCGGTGCGACAAATATCCCACAAAACTTGTAGCACAGATAAATCGGAATTTTATCATGAAGCGAACTTTAACCTTTGTCCTGATGTCTTTTATGGCTCTGTCTTGTGCTGCTCAGCATAAGACAAAGGATGTCAGAATTCCTATCATCAAATATCATCCGGCAACTTATCTCTCAGACAT
>JAGBTT010000175.1 GCA_017631175.1 Bacteroidales bacterium | reverse complement strand
CAGCCAGTGGATCATCGGCGGTGACGGTGCATCATACGACATCGGATACGGCGGACTCGACCATGTGCTCGCTTCAGGTGAGAATGTGAACATCCTCGTTCTCGATACAGAGGTTTACTCTAACACAGGTGGACAGTCATCTAAGGCAACTCCTGCAGGTGCTATCGCGAAGTTCGCCGCTTCAGGTAAGCGCGTACGCAAGAAGGACCTCGGTATGATGGCTATGAGCTACGGTTATGTATACGTTGCACAGGTTGCAATGGGCGCATCTCCAGTTCAGTTCTTCAACGCTATCAAGGAGGCTGAGGCTTACGACGGACCATCACTCATCATCGCTTACGCTCCATGTATCAACCATGGTCTTAAGGCTGGTATGGGTCTGAGCCAGAAGGAAGAGAAGCTCGCCGTTGAGTGTGGTTACTGGCACCTCTACAGGTTCAACCCAGCTCTCGAGGGCACAGAGAAGAATCCGTTCTCTCTCGACAGCAAGGAGCCTGACTGGAGCAAGTTCCAGGACTTCCTGAAGGGTGAGGTGCGTTTCGCATCACTCTATAAGATGTATCCTGACTGCGCTGAGGAACTCCTCCAGAAGACAGAGGAATTCGCTAAGGTACGTCTCGAGACTTACAAGAGACTTGCAAAATAACGTCAGCATCTTAATAGTTGACTATCAACGATAAAACCATATATGCCTGCCGGAATTTCCAGCAGGCATATATATTTATATATTTACGTATCAACCAGTTAAGTGCCGACAGGTTATTTTGCGAGGAATTGACGGATCAGACGGCACAGGCGTGTGATGGCGAAAGCCTGGGTCGGACGATAGACAACGTCGAAGTACGACGTCTTTTCCTGGGATGAGGACTGGGAGCCTGACTGTTCTGGGACAAAGACGGACATGCGGATGCGGGATATCACGTCGCCAGGTAGATCTTCCGACTGCGCTCGAGATGACGATGAGGGGATGAGGGCGATGGTAAGATCGGCATCACCGAAGAGACAGCGCTCGAACCTGACATCCGGGTGAACCTTTGAGAATGATTCAAGGGCAGGTCCCACAAGGTATGCATAGATTTCTTCGGAAGCTGCAATCTTCACTACGGCTGGACCGACTTTGGCAAACATATCGTCTACAGTGGCACAGGTCTCCAGAAGTTTCTGTACATATATAAGGAAAACCTCACCTTCTGCTGTCAGTACTACAGTCCCCCTGAGACGGTCGAAAAGCTTGCGGCCTGTCATCTTTTCCAGATCTGCTATATTCTGGCTGACTGACGGCTGGGTAATACCAAGAACCTTCGCAGCCTTTGTAAAGCTGCGCTCGGCTACAACCGCCATGAAAACCTTAAGTCTGAAATCCTCTAGCATGGCACAAAGATATAAAAAGTTTGTTATATTTGTAGTTTATTAGGCTGCATGGCGTCTAATGCCATAAACCAAGAAACAACAAAACCAATTTATACACTATGAAACGTTTGTTTATCTTTATCGCAGCGATCTTCGCTGCTGCGGTTGCCTTCGGTCAGACACCGCTTCCAAACGACCCTGAGGTAAGGGTCGGCAAGCTGGACAACGGCATGACCTATTACATCCGCCACAACGACCAGCCGGCTCAGAGAGCTGAGTTCTACCTGGCTACTGACGTTGGAGCATATCAGGAGGCAGATGACCAGGACGGTCTCGCACACTTCCTCGAGCACATGTGCTTCAACGGTACGAAAAACTTCCCTGGCAAGTCGCTCCTCGAGTGGCTCCAGAGCATCGGTGCAGAGTTCGGAAGAAACATCAACGCATCAACAGGTTTCGAGCAGACTCAGTACATGCTCAACAACATTCCTATCGTACGCGAGACAATCATCGACTCTTGTCTTCTCGTGCTTCACGACTACTCACACTTCGTGACTTGCGATCCTGAGGAGATTGACGCAGAAAGAGCTGTCATCCTTGAGGAGAAGAGAACAAGAAACAATGCAAGCTGGAGAATGTTCGAGAAGTCACTCCCATATTATTTCGGTGACACTCCTTATGCAAGAAGAACCCTCATCGGTGGCGAGGAGCAGCTCAAGACATTCAAGTATGAGAGCCTCACAAACTTCTACAGAGACTGGTGCCGTCCTGACCTTCAGGCAGTCATCGTAGTCGGAGATGTTGACGTAGACCAGATCGAGGCTAAGCTCAAGACCATCTTCGCAGACGTTCCTGCAGCCGAGAACCCAAGACAGAAGGAATATTACCAGCTTCCTCAGAACCAGGAGCCTATCGTCGGCATCATCACTGACGCAGAGGCTACAGGTTCAAGCATCGAGGTGCTTTGGAAGGGCGAGCCTCTCCCTAAGGAGTTCGGCAATACAGTAGAGGGCTATATGATCGACCTCGTGAAGTCATACATCTACTACATCATGCAGGAGAGATTCGGCGACATCACATCTAAGCCAGGTGCTCCATTCCTTGGTGCAAGCCTTGGCGTAAGCCGCCTCTGCGCAACATGCGAGGGCGTTTTCGCAAACGTATCATTCAAGGACGGCGATGCAGTGAACGCATTTGCTGCAATGATGCTCGAGGTTGAGAAGATGAAGAGATTCGGTTTCACTGACGGCGAGGTCGAGCGTGCAAAGGCTAAGATCATGAGCCACTATGAGAGAGCTGTCGAGGCTGCTCCTACACGCAAGAACGCTGACTTCGTACGTCCTCTCCTCAATGCATTCTACCACAACGAGTCATACATGGATCCTGAGACTGAACTCCAGGTTGCCCAGATGATATGCTCACAGCTCAACGCAGCAATGCTCAGCCAGATCGCAGCTTCTATGATCACTGACGAGAACATGGTTGTTCTCTACAATGGTCCTGAGAAGGAAGGTCTTGTAAACCCAACTGAGGAGGAGCTTGCAGCAGTGATCACAGCTGTAAAGAATGCCGAGATCGAGGCTAACGTAGAGGAGGCTGTCAACGAGCCTCTCATCAGCAAGACCCTCAAGGGCAGCAAGGTAAAGAAGGCTGCAGAGGGCATCTACGGCTCTACAGAATGGACTCTCAAGAACGGTCTTAAGGTTGTCGTTCTCCCTACTGAGTATAAGAAGGATCAGGTTATCATGAACCTCAAGTTCGACGGTGGCAAGACTCTCGTTTCTGACGAGGAGATCGTTTCACTCGAGGACAACATCTGGTCTGTATACCTCAACAACACAGGTATCTCGAAGTTCCCTTCAACTATTCTCTCAAAGATGCTTGCTGGTAAGAACGTAAGCATGAACCCATACATCGGCGGCACACAGCACGGAATCAGCGGCCAGAGTACTCCTAAGGACCTTGAGACTGCATTCCAGCTCATGTACCTCCTCTTCGCTGAGCCACGTTTCGATGCTGAAGAGTATGCTACAGGCATCCAGCAGATCGAGGCTGTCCTCCCTAACATCGAGAACAACCCTGACTTCCTCTTCCAGAACTACGTAAGCGAGAAGCTCTACGGTGGCAACAAGAGAGTGGTTACGCTCAATGACGAGACTCTTGCAAAAGCAAGCCTCGAGACAATCGAAACCGTATACCGCAGACTCTTCAATAATGTTGGCGGCGCAACTCTCACAATCATCGGAAACGTAGACCTCGAAACTCTCAAGCCTATGGTTGAGAAGTATGCAGGTTCACTCCCTAAGGGCAAGAAGGGCACAAAGGTTAACGAGGCTAACATGATCCAGATGGTGAAGGGCGTATCAGATGACAACACTCTCCGCCTCCCACTCCAGACTCCTAAGCAGACAGTACTCCAGGTATTCAGCGCATACATGCCTGTAACAACCAAGGATATGGTTACTCTCAAGGTTGCCAACTACGTTCTCGACATGATCTACACCAAGACCATCCGCGAGAAGGAAGGCGGTACATACGGAGTTGGTACAAGCCTCAGCGCATCAAGAGCACCTTATGACAGAGTGACATTCATGGTTCAGTTCGACACCAACCCAGAGCAGGCACCTAAGCTCAGCGGCCTCACAGTGCAGTACCTCAAGGAGTTTGCACAGAACGGTCCTACAGCAGAGGAGTTTGCAATGGCAATGGAGAACATCCAGAAGAACCTTCCTGAGTCAAGAATCACAAACGGATACTGGCAGAGCGCCCTCTCACTCAATCAGGAGTTCGGCATCGACTATGATGCAGAGTACGAGGCTGCTCTCAAGAGCGTGACTCCAGAGGATGTGAAGACCCTCCTGCAGGCAGTCCTTGCACAGGATAACTTCATCCAGATCATGCTTGCACCAGCAGAGTAAACATCATCCACACTTTTCTAGGTATACCGTGGCAGATACCCCTTTCAAGGTCCGTATCTGCCACGGTTTCCTTATGATAACGTGGACGATGTTCACATAAAAGTCCTGCCACGGGACAACAAAAGAAAAGTCCTGCCACGATCACGTGACAGGACTTTTCTTTTGATTGAGATTTGATTACTCAGCTGGCTCGATTGCACCGAATGGGCAAGCGTCTGCGCAAGTACCGCAATCTGAACAAACGTTAGGATCGATCTTGTAGATGTCACCCTCTGAAATCGCGCCGAGTGGGCACTCTGGCAGACATGTACCACATGCTGCACAGTTCTCTGTAATTCTGTAAGCCATTTCTTATAAATTTAAAATGTTAGTATTGTCTTGCATGAAATGTGCTAGAGACATTCCGAAAGGCAAATTTAGTCATTAATTTTGATATTCAAACAGAAAGACAAGACAATAATTGTCTATCTTTGTGATAGATTGTAATATTATGAAAAACTATATAACCATTCTATTAGCCATAGCTATGTCAATAGCCGTCTGCAGCGCGCAGGATAAGATAGGAAACGTACTTGAGGTGGACAAGACCGTGCACAACTTCGGAGATATCATGCTGGACAGCGGTCCGGTGTCATGCACATTCACATTCAAGAACATATCGGAGAAGCCGGTTGTAGTTTACAATGTGGTTTCAAGCTGTGGATGCACTGACGTGAAATGGACCAAGGAACCTTTGCGTCCGGGACAGAGCGGCACAGTATCCGTGACATATTCTAATGACGAGGGGCCATATCCGTTCGACAAGACCATAACGATGTACGTTTCGGACATAAAGAAGCCGGTACTGCTGAAGGTACGCGGCGTAAGCCTTGCAAAGGCACAGCCGCTTGAGGAGCTGTATCCCGCCACATTCGGTCCGTTGGCGATGAAGAGTGCTGATCTGAAGTGCGGCAACCTGGAGCAAGGCGAGCAGAAAAGCGACGCTGTCATGGTTGCAAACCTTTCGGACAAGCCGGCTGATGTGACATTCGGAGATGTTTCCGAGTGGCTGGACATCAAGGTATCCCCTAACCCGATTCCGGCACGTGGAACAGCCGAGATGACTTACACCGTGACCGCATCAAGGGATAAATGGGGCAAGAACACATATCAGGCAACCCCTGTGGTAAATGGAAAGGGATATGGCAGCAATATCAATGTGACCGCTTTCACTAGAGAGAATTTCAGCAGCATGAGCGAGGAGGAGAAGGATAAGGGACCGATGCCAAAGTTCGCTACCAGCACTTTCCAGGCTGGAAAGATCAGAAAGGGTGAGACAGTCCATGCGGAGTTCACCATGACCAATGAGGGAAAGAGGACGTTTGCGGTATACAAGGTAGATGCGGATGCGAAATGCTGGTCACATAGCGACATCCCGGCTTGCAAGCCCGGTCAGAAGATCAAGTTCAGGGTACATGTAGACACATCAAAGATGCCGGAGGGGGAAATGCTGACGATCGTCACCCTTACCACCAACTGTCCTCTCCGTCCTGTCATTAACCTTTTTGTTGCCGGATGGATTGAATAGTATGGTAGAAATCATAAGGAACTCCATATTGATTACGGGACTGGTTGTCATAATGATGATGATGATCGAGTCCCTTAACATTGAGTCTAAAGGTCTGTTCTTCAAGGGACTACGCAAGACCAAGATAGGCCAGGTTGTAATTGCGTCACTGCTGGGATCGATTCCGGGATGCATGGGAGGTTTTGCTACCGTTTCCCTCTATACACACAGAATGTTCAGCTTCGGAGCGCTTGTAGCAATGATGATAGCATCGTCCGGCGACGAGGCTTTCGTGATGCTTGCAATGATTCCGGAGCAGGCCCTGATCATCTTCGCCGTTCTGTTTGTATTGGCTATTGCTGTCGGAATCATTACCGACAAGATTTACGACAGGGTCCATGCGAAGAAGTGCGGACTTCATGACCACGAGGAATGCGGTGTACATGCAGACTGTGACGGATTTGAGGTTCATGAGCACGTGGAACCTGAGCACGAACACGCCCAGAGACATTTCGGATGGAAAAGAATCAGCATGCTGGTAGGACTGGCGCTTTTCATAGCCGCATTGGGAACCGGCAGGCTTGGGCATGATCATTCGGCACATGCAGGACAGGAGCATGACGGCCATGTACACACAGAGGTGTGCGACCATCATGATCATGGACACGCACATGTTCACCACGGTCACGGCCACACCATCAACATGCTCAGCGAGGACTGGATGAACGTGCTGTTTGCAGGATTGAGCGTGATTATGCTGGTCGTACTGATATTCGCTTCAGACCATTTCGTGGAGGAGCATCTGTGGAACCATATCGTGAAGAAACACCTCCCTACAATATTCGCATGGACATTCGGAGTCCTCCTGGTACTGGGAGTCGTCCTGCACTTTGTGGATATAGACAACTGGATCAGCGACAACACAGCCCTGATGATACTTCTTGCCACCCTTATCGGCATTATTCCTGAGTCGGGTCCACATATGATATTCGTGACCCTTTTCGCTGCCGGGATAGTCCCTTTCCCTGTACTCCTTGCCAGCAGCATCTCCCAGGACGGCCACGCTGGCATTCCGCTCCTTGCAGAAAGCAAGAAGAGCTTCGCCTGGGCGAAGCTCATCAATTGCTTTATTGCATTGGCGGCAGGCTACGCTGCCATGCTGCTCATCTAGTAGATCAGTTCAACTGCATCAATCCACAGCTTTGAACTGCTGCATCCTGTAAAGTAGTCACCGTACTGGGAAGCAGCACATGACACTATGATATGTGTCGGGAGTGTCTCAAGGTCACGGTAGTTCAATGGAATCGTATATTCCGCCCACTCCCATGTAGAGGCATCTACCAATGACGCACCGTTGAGAATATATCCGTCCTTATGGATGATAAGGTCTCCGTTTGCAATTGTGCATGGATCCTTGCTGAAATCCACAAATGTGCTTGCGTCGGTCGTATTTATATGTACCGGCGAGTCTTTAGAACCTCCATAGGTTCTGTAATCCCAGGTACCGAGAGCCACCTTGATCTGCGCTCTGTCATGATCTGCCTTGGTAAGGGTCACTCCCGGAGGCATCTTCTTGCCTATGATGTCAATGTTGGATGTAGTATATCTGCAGTGAAGCTTTATGGCAAGCGGCCTTGTAGTCCATGGACGTCCGAAGTTAACCATTCCTCCCTCAGTGCCTACAAGTCCGGCAAACTGACCTGTAAAGAGGTTACCTGCTGCGAGAATACCTGCCATCTGACTGGTCTGGGCGCAGACTGACTGTTTCCCGTCAACCTTGCTGTCCTTGTCGAGAACTGTGATGATGATACCCATATTCGCAGATCCGTTGACGCCTTCGGAACCCTCTCCGTTGCCGGAACCCCAGAACATGAACTCACCTTCCTCGACTCCGCATGAAGGATCATAGAACTTATAATAATTGGTTCCGCTGACAAGGCTTGCATACTCGAAACTTCCGTTAGGGATCTTCGTGTCCGGAGCTGTAGTGAACTCCTTGACAGGAGTCTTGTCATCTCCGCTGGAAACCATGACCTCATAATCCGAAGATGGCTGGAGTCCCCTGATATGAGCAGTAAACGTTCCTCCATCCGATGCGACATCGGAAGCAGGGACATCAGTCCATTCCTCAGCACCCTTTACTCTGTAATGGAAGACTGTCTCTCTGCCGGCTACCGCCATTGCAGTGACATAAGCCGATGTAGTCCAAGGATTCACCTTGCCTATTTCCACACTGATATCAGTCTCCTCGACATAGATTGTCCACACCTCAGTCTGACCGAATGCCGTCACTTCAACCTCAAGGCCATCGATAAAGTTCTTCATCTGCTCCGGAGCCGGAGAATATGTAGTGATATCTTTAGGACCGAGCTTCAAGGAAGTCACTGTAAGGTTGGAGATATTGGTTCCCTCGGATACATTTGCTATAACCCTGCGGTTGTACTCGTCAATTGCTGAACTTCCTATCTGACCCTCCACTGTAAAATAGCGTTCAACCGGTCTGACCGCCCTGATTGTCCAGTCATAATCCTGATATGTGGACAGCTTGAACTTAAGCGGAGATGACAGGTCATGTACTCCAAGAAGGTTGATGGAAGGTCTTGTGAAGTCAATGTCAAAATCGACAGACTGGATCACAACATTTCGAAGGTCTGTAGTCTCAGAAACATACACTGTAACCACATGAGTCTCATAATCTATGTCGACCTTTACCGCATCCTGCACGGTCATGGAAGTGATGTTAGGCACTACAACAGGATATGGCAGGTCATTATGGATACAACCCGTCAGAAATGTCACGGATAGCAGAAGCGTTATGATTGCTCTTCTCATGTTTTAAAGATGTATGGTGAGTCCGAAACTCAGGTTCAACAGATTAAGTCCCGCCTGCGCCTTCCAGCCCTTGTGCGATCCTACCTCGTCACCACCCTGGTAAGCCTTTGTATCAGCATAGGAAAGTTCGGCTATGGAAATGTTTGCCTGCACGGATACGTTGTTCATCGGGAAATATACGACTCCCGGTGCGAAGGCGATATTGACCTTCTCCTTGACAGTATGGGCCGCTCCGGTCTCTCCGGCTGCAAACTGCGTCTTTGCCCTTGTATATCCTAGGATATAATCCCAGAATATTCCGAATCGTCCCTGTTTATCAATTCCGATATAAGTCCTCTGGAACACTGAGCCACCCATCGAGTTTGATGAAGCATTGACATCACTGACAGTAAGGCTGAGATTTCCAAGGAGATCAGCAGTAGCGGCATCAACCATACCACCTGCCTTCATATAGTTGAACTTCACGCCGACAGCATGGTTATTCTTGAAAGTATACGCAGCTTCAGGAGCAAGCTTAAGCATTGATGCACGAGCACCTAACCCCTGAAGCAGAAGCATATAGTCACTGTTGGCACTATTGAAATCGGCATACATGACAGAGAGTCCGCACTGCCATCCTCCTTTCGGAGCGATGAGACGGTTGACAAGTCTGTTCTGCTTAGCTGTATCCTTAGGAACGATGTCCGATCCGAGGACAATCCTTTCAGTATCCTTGACAGGAGTCTGTCCTGCGGCAGGGATGGCCACCATCACCATCAGGCAGACCATAAGTATTCTAGTAATCGTCCTCATCATAGAAAGTAATAGGATATGCCCACTCCGACGGAGAGGAGGTTAATCATGAATCCTGCCGAGGCTGAGTCCGAACTGCCGTTCTCCACCTGGTTATGGATCTGGTTCTCCCACGTGTAGTTCACACCGAACACACCGATGTTCATCTCAACTGCCAGCCTATCGGTAAGGAAGGCGATCAGACCAGGATCGACACCAAGCTGGATCGTATAAGCCTGATTGTAGGTTCCCAAGACATGTTCTCCACCGGCATTGAAGGCCTTGCCCTGCTTGAATGATCCACCAAGATGAAGGTCCGCGAACATCGCCACCCTCTTGGAGTTTCCTAACGGTATGTATGCTCTGAATACTCCGAAGGCGCTGTATTTATGCTGGATCTGATAACAGTCGGCAGCATTCATCTCAATGGATGCAATGCCAAGATCTGCAGATGCAAGATCCAGCATGCTTCGTCCATATGAGAACTTCAGACCTACAGCCATATTGTCCTTGAAAGCATACATCACCCTTGGCTTGACGGATATGTTGTAGCCTTCAGAATTGATGTTGCTGATGACGAGCATGCTGTAACCGTCATTGACATGCTGGGTATACTTGGCGGTACCGCCCACTGACCATGTACCCTTATTGATGAAAGGAGAGGTCGGTACGGCATCATAGCCACGGTCATACTGCTGTGCCTCGGCGCCTATGGCACCAAGGACCAGCAAAGTGAGTATTATTATGGTCTTACGCATCTGACGATATTATTCATAAATAAGCTCAACCGCATCAATCCAGAGCTTGGTCTTGTCATAACCGGTGAAATAGTCTCCATACTGAGACGCGGCACATGACACCACGATATGGGTAGGATAAGCGTTGAATTTGCGATAGTCAAGAGGAATCACATACTCTATCCATCCTGTAGTGGCCGCAGTAACCTTTTCACCATTATTGATCATATAACCATCATTGTAGATGACCACATCACCATTGGCAATTGTGTTAGGATCTGTGTAATAGTCGACAAATGTAGACTCGTCTGTTGTATTGATATGAACAGGAGAGTCCTTTGTTCCACCATATTTCTTATAATCCCAAGTTCCGATAGCCACCTTTATCTGCGCACGGTCATAATCATCCTTGGTCACACCGAGATTGTTGTTATTGACGATATTGAACTTACCTGTAGAGTATTTGCACCATATCCTCATCGCAGAAGGACGGCTTGTCCATGGGCGGCCGAAGTTGACCTTACCTCCGCTTGTTCCCACAAGACCGGCGAACTGGCCGGTGAAAAGGTTACCGGCAGCAAGCATTCCTACCATTGACGATGTCTGTGCAACAACGGACTGGTTGCCGTGGATCTTGTCGGCAGTATCGATCGCAGTAATGGTAATACCCATATCGGCGGAACCGCTGACACCTTCAGATCCTTCACCGTTTCCTGATCCCCAGAACATGAATGATCCTTCCTCGACACCACAATCAGGGTCATAGAACTTATAATAGCTCTGGCCTGATACCTTGCTGACATACTCGAAGCTTGCATTAGGAAGGTTCGGAGCCGCCTCGGTTGTGAATGACATCGTATCTCCTACATGAACGCCATCAAGGACAAGTGCATATGTATACTCGGTTGAAGGTGCAAGACCTGTGATGTCAGCCTTCCATGTACCCTCAGAATCATTCACGGCATCAATATAACTCCATGTAGCTCCTCCGTCCGAAGAGTAACCGAACTGAACCTTCTTGCCGGCTCCCTCTGCGACATCAACATCAGCGTGGAGGGTAGCGCGGGTAGCCCAGATTTCATAGATCGAAGACGGAGCAAGACCTGTAGACACCGGCTCGAATATGATTGTATCATCAACAATTTCTGTCGTACGGTCAACTGACAGAGAGAAGTCAAGTTCACCGTCCTTGATGGTATACTTGAGATTCATGTTATAGAGCTTGCCGGCCTGTACATTCTCAATCACCCCTGTCTTGGTAAATGATGATCCGTCCTTGGCAAGCGTACCGGTAAAGGTCCATGTGAGTGATGGTTCAAAAAGTCCGTCCACGATATAGTATCCTTCTGCACCAGACTTATCCGAATCATAAACCAGTCTGCTTGAGGCCTCATCGCTGAGAGTCATGGTCATGGTATAACCGTCAGTGAAGTTCTCAGCGACAGTAGGATCGAATGACACCTTTGTCACAGCATTATTCACATTTGCCACGACCTGCACTGTCGTCACCTGGTCCGCAATGATTTCAAAAGCCTGAGAACCCTTGTAGCTCCTGCTGTCCCATGAAGCAATGGCTGGGTTGGCTGCAACCGCCTCACCTGCAATGACATCTACACGATACTTATCTGCAGCGAGGTAAAGCGGCGACGGGATCTCCGAATAAACATAAGAGCGCACCAGACCGCTGTAATCGGCCTTATAGATATTGACCTCAGCAGTGTTGTAAAGCTGATCTTCTGAAAGTGCCTTTGTCTGTCCGACAACGCTCATATCAACGCAGAGGACACCTTCACCCTGGCTTTCGGCCATTTCCTGCTTCACGCATGAGACTGCTCCTAGAACAAGTCCCGATGCAAGGATAGAAATTAACTTTTTCATATGTCAATCCCTCCTACTCTACGATCATTGTCACAGGAAGCTTCTTTGTACAGAACGCCTGATCGACAACTGTCATAAGGAACGTATGGGTACCCTTATAGTTGATGATCGCATCCTGAGCAGCACTGAGATCGAATGCCACCTCTGTCTGACCGAGAAGGTCCTCTCCATGAGGGAATGGAACCACCTGGAAGATGACGTCGTTTGCTGCTGATGGATTGATCAGGTCGATCACTGCTCCGCCTGCAGCATCAAGTGCATTATTGAAGCTGCCGTTATCAGACTGTACCTCAACCGAGAACTTGAGGATTCCCCCAGGAACTGTCGCCTTAAGCTTGATAGACATATCCCTTACCTCAACAGGAACAATAACCATATTGTTCAAGTCAGTGAGTTCCTCGTCACAACCTGCCTCATAATCGAAATCCAGGGTTATGCCACCGTCACCCTTAGGGGCATCCGGGTCGTCACCTATAATCTCTTCCTCTGCATCTACAGCATTGTTGAGGACTTCATCTGATACAAGGTCATTGATAAGGATGTCAAATGTGGCATCACCCTGCTCGTTCTTCTTCTTGATGAACTTGACCTGACGCCACTGTCTTGCCTCTATTCCTGTAAACGTTTTGGTCATGTTCGCATTCTTGCCCTCAAACTTGCCCTTGAACACAACTGTCATTGTATTTCCTTCGCCTACAGCGAAATAACCGGCGCTCTGGTCATACACGCCATCCTCGCCAAGGGTGTACTCAAGAGGATATCCGGCAGTTACCTCGACGCTTGTCGCACCGGGACCGGTAATGGCGGCAAGGAACTCGTCACTATATGAGATTGTTACCTTGCACTGGACCAGAGTACATGTGAGATTGCCGATCTGAGTCACTTCGCCGGCCTTGATGATGAACTGCTTGGATGTACCATAAACAGGATTTTCCCATGAAGCCACAGGAACTTCACCTGCCAGTGACTTTGCAACAAGGGTGTACACACCCGACGGGAGTGTCACCATGTCACCATTTGCCTTGACCTGTGCGTATGTCAATGTCTTTACCGTAGCTCCATCTGCATCAATGATCTCAATGGAATAATTATCTCCGGCAGGATCTGCCTTGGTATCGACAGCCTCGTCAACCTCAAGAGAGAACTCTCCGAATGAAAGGAATCCGTCTCCTTTGGCATTCTGTACCGGAGACTTCTGACATGAAGCCATAAGCATGAGAAATGCAGATGCGATTGTTAATATAGATATCTTCTTCATTTTAATTTCCTCCATTAGTCGTTGAGTTCCATGTCGCCGAGCTCCACAGTCTCGACAGCATTGTTGAATGTGATTGTTATAGAGTTGCTTCCGACATTCGAAGCATCGAACATGATCGTATATGCGGTCGCCTCCTTCAGGGATGCATAGTCCTTGCTGAATGTCTGTGTCCTGGTTTCGCTTACCACCGTTCCCTCAAGAGTGAACTTGTAAGCATCTACAAAGGCCGCCTTTGCTTCATCCTTTACAAAGGTCACGATCTCACTGCCGTTACGGGTAAGCCTGAAAGTATAATCCTTATAATAGTTCCTGAAGTTATCGGAACATCCTATCATGATGATGGTATTGCCAAGGCTCACATTGACCGTAACCTCCGCAGTCTGCGCTCCGGCAATTGTAAAATCAGCTGCTCCTGTGAAGAAGGGTTTATCGAATCCCTCATCTTCAATGTCACCGTATGTTGCGGTCACCTTGTAGTTTCCTGCCTTGAGAAGGGTGGCAGAATCCCAATCCGACAGTTTTCCGGCCCATACTGGCGCAGAAGAGGCATCTATAATGGTAATGGTGAAATCTTCAGATGACGGCAATGTCGTGTACTGCGATACATTGCTCCTGGTCTGATCAGCGATCTGGTAATCACCTGTCAGAACGAAGGACACCTGACCATTGCCTTCGGCCTGGTTCTTGGTGCAGGCAAATGCCATAAGCAGGGCTACCGCACCGAGAATTGTTTTCAAGTGTTTCATTTTTATTGGTTTTAGAATCTTAAATTATTGTGCTATCTGTACTTTGATATTGTCAATATATACATTGAACTCGGCGTTACATGCAAATTCTTCAGAACCGGTAAAGATGGTATAGAACGCTATCCTGGTAGAAGAAGTTACCTCTGCCAGTTCCGATTCGTATGTCGGGAATGTCGCGGCAAAATCATTCTCGCCGAAATCGCTTGTCATGGTGTGCGAATCCTGTCTTGAACCGAAATCATTCAATGACGATTCATATGTCTGGTTCAGGCCCGACGTTCCGGTAGGGACTCCATCCAAAGCTCCGGCGTTTGTATGAGTTGCAATACACAGTCTGACATCAGAGATATCCGTTGAACTGCTCTTGTGATAATAACCTCCGGCATCAAAAATCATCTTCAGATTGACAGACTTTCCTGGTTTGAGGCCACTCAGAGACGGAGTATCCAATCTGCCATGATGGTACGATGCAAAAGTCAGTGTATAACCAAGAAGACTCATGCTCACACACTGGTAACGGGTATTGATACGCATAGAGTTACCTGTAGTCCAATATCTTGAGGCATTCCATCCGGTATGTGACATACATCCGTCAAGCAGATAACCAGGCTGGTTCCTGTCTTCCGCAGCATAGCTGTTATTTCCATAGCTTTCACCTTCAGAATGGACACAAGAGAAGTCCTCGAACAGGAGATAAGGCACAGTGAGATTTACGGATGTCGTTCCCTGACGATCTATTGCCGGCATTGTAAGAGTCTCGCCCATCAATGCGTTCTCGGAATCGTATGTGACAGTGATCTGCTTGTTGCTGAATGCCTTATATGCCTCCACATCGGTTTCAAACTTTATGGCAATGGTCTCCCCTACCGGAATCTCGCGTCCCGGATCATATACGAACACGTTGGTACGTCCATCACCCCAGTTGCATCCCTCCGGCGCTGTGAATGTGATCTTCTTAGGGTTTTCACCAAGGTTGTTCGTATTCAGCTTCAGATAAATGATACCGGCATAATCGACCAGTTCCCTGACCTTCAGCATGACAGGGGTAGAATGTCCTGGAAGACAGTTCTTTCCCATCAGGTCAATCGGATCGAAGAAAGCGATCTTGTCATCAGTCAAGGCCTTGACGATCTGCAGAGACTGCCCTGACTCAAACTGTACCGGAGCCATGGCAAGGCATGCATACTGATATGAGTCTCCGGAAGATACTCCTATCGGCTGCGAAAGTTCCAGCTCGACATCAGCCTTACCTTCCGTCAGGAGCATCTGAGCCTCAGGATCGGCGAAATCAAGAGTGACATTTCCCGTTACAGGAACAGGAAAGCTCATTATCATACGTTCTATCCTTTCATCTCCCATCAGTTGATCATCCTGGGGAATAAAGAACCTGAACTGATGCATCATCCTGTTCATCTGCATAGTCATCCCAGAGTGGTCTTCAGGTTCCGGAACAGCGGTAAGGGCCCCGTGTACTACCGGAGTCGCCACCATGATATCTGAGCCGCCTGATGCCTTTCCATCCTGGACCGAAGGCAGATTGAATGTCACCGATGTTCCGCTCACGGATGTCGGAGCGGGATAGCAGCAGTAATATGTATAGGTACCTTGCGGCATAGCTGAACCAAGGACAGAGGTAAAGAAACCACGCTGTCCGTCAATTCCGTAAGTCCCGAAGATCTGGTTGGATAATACATATGAACCATTGGCGTCAGCCGCCCATACAGCCAGCTGATCACCTTCTTCCCATGCGGCCGAAAGGCCGTTCTGGAGCATTTCTGTACGTGTCTGCGCACCTCCGGCATAGAAGCCGACCTCAACTCCCTGAGGAGGCCTTGAAGATTCTGTCTGCAACTCGTCGGCACATGACGACAGGGTCATCAGAGCTGCAATCTTTAGACACACACAGACGATTTTAGTGCAATTTCGTCTCATTTTCTTTGGTTAAGAACAGCTGGCAAAGTTATGAAGTTTTTTTGACAATGCAAACGACCCGTTTGTCACGGATATTTGCAAAAAAGTCGTATCTTTGCATGATTATGTCCTTTAATACATATGGCAGAGATAATTAATTATACAGACGACAACATCAGGACCATGGAGGGCGTGGAGCATATCCGCAAGCGCCCCGGAATGTACATCGGAAGACTCGGTAACGGAGATGATCAGGGAGACGGCATATACGTGCTCCTCAAGGAAGTAGTGGACAACTCGATAGACGAGTTCTCCATGGGTTTCGGAAAGCAGATCCATATCACAGTGACGGAGAAAGAGGCGACAGTAAGGGACTTCGGACGAGGAATTCCCCTCGGTTCGGTGGTAAGGGCTGTCAGCGTCCTGAATACCGGAGGTAAGTATGACACCAAGGGTTACAAGAAGTCTGTGGGTCTGAACGGAGTGGGTCTGAAGGCCGTGAATGCGCTTTCGGCACATTTCTATGTGGAGGCCTACCGCGACGGCATGTGCGCATACGCCGAATTCACGGAAGGAAAGCTCATCAGCGAAGGACAGAAGGAGACCAAGGAGAAGAACGGAACGATGGTCAGGTTCATCCCGGACGAGCACCTCTTTGTCGACTACACCTTCCACATGGACATCATCGAGGCGATGATGAAGAACTACTCTTACCTGAAGAAAGGACTGACACTGAACTTCAACGGGACTCCATACAAGTCGGAGAACGGTCTTCTCGACCTGATCAAGGACAACATGTCGGAGACCCCTCTATATGAGCCGATCCACCTTATCGGAGAGGACATCGAGATCGTGATGACCCACGGAAACAGCTACGGCGAGAACATAGCTTCATTCGTAAACGGTCAGAACACACGCGACGGAGGTACCCACCTTGCAGCAATGAGGGAAGGTATCGCCAAGACATTGAAGGAATTCTACAAGACATTCGCAAAGAAGGACTTCGACCCGCAGGACATCCGTCAGGGTATCATCGGAGCTATAAGCATCCAGATCCAGGAACCGAACTTCGAGGGTCAGACCAAGACAAAGCTCGGTTCGACATACATGTGGGAGACTGACGTGCAGAACGAGGACGGTACCCACACATACGAGCAAGGTCCGACAATCCGAAGCGCAGTAAACGAGTTCCTCAAGACAAACCTGGACAATTATCTGCACATGCACAAGGAGATCATCCCTGTACTTCAGCAGAAGATCACCGAGTCGGAGCAGGAGCGCAAGGAAATCTCTACAATCCAGAAGAAGACCAAGGAGAGAAACAAAAGGACGAACATCTATAACCGCAAGCTGCGCGACTGCGAGATCCATTACAACGACAAGCTTCCTGCAGCAAAGAAGGAATTCGCCGAATACACCAGTATATTCATCACCGAGGGAGACTCTGCAAGCGGAACGATCACAAAGGCCCGCAATGCAAAGACACAGGCTGTATTCAGTCTGAGAGGAAAGCCTATAAACTGCTACAAGGAAAGCCGTAAGAAGGTTGCGGAGAACGAGGAGCTCGCGCTCCTGATCAATGCCCTTGGCGTGGAAGATGACATGGAGAACCTCAGATATAACAAGATCATCATAGCAACCGATGCCGATGATGACGGAATGCACATCCGCATGCTTGTGCTGACATTCTTCATGAAGTACTACCCTGATCTGGTCCGCCGTGGCCATGTCCACATCCTTGAGACACCTCTTTTCAGGATCAAGGACAAGAAGGACGTACGCTACTGCTACACAAGGGAAGAAAAGGAGTCTACACTCAAGAAGATGAAGAGCGGAGTGGAGATCACGAGATTCAAAGGTCTTGGAGAGATCTCGGCAAACGAGTTCGTGGAGTTCATCGGCGAGAACATGAGGCTCAACAGAGTAAAGCTCAGCGACGAGGAATCGATCGCTGAAATCATGGAGTTCTACATGGGTGACAACACCATCGAGAGACAGAACTTCATCCGTACAAACCTCCGCAGCGAGGCAGAACTTGAAGACGTTAACATTTAATATTATGTGGAGAAAATTCTGCGGATGGCTACTCCGCACACTCGGCTGGACAGCAGTCGACCCTGTAGCCCCTGAAGACAAGTGCATCATCCTCGGCGTGCCGCACACATCGATCTGGGACTTTGTCATCTCATACCTATATTATACATCAGTGGGAGGAAAGCCATACTGCATGGTTAAGGGTGAGCTTTTCTGGGGGCCTCTCGGATGGCTTCTGCGCAAGCTCGGAGGCATTCCTGTGGACAGAAAGAGAGGCAGCAACGTCGTCCTCAGCGTAATCAAGGAGATGAAGGCGCGCAAGGTTGTACACCTTGCACTCGCACCTGAAGGAACACGCAAGCCGGTGAAGAGATGGAAGACAGGTTTCCACACAATCGCACGCGAGGTAGGTTGCCCGGTATACATGGGCTACTTCGACTGGGGCACAAAGCGCATCAGCCGCGGCCACAAGGTCGAGCTGACCGACGATGCAAGAGCCGATATGGAGCGCATACAAGCCCTCTATGAGGAAATGCATCTTGTAGGAAAGCATCCTGATATGTACATTACTCACTAAAACCTAAATATATATGTTACAACTTTACAAGCGTATGCAGAGAATGAGGGAGAAATATGTGGATACCCTCGCGAAACTCTTCGAATACGGCACAACCGTCTATGCAAAGAAGCAGTACACACAGTGGTATGACACTAAGGAAGGCGGTTTCACTTACGGTGAATTCAAGAACAAGGTCGATAGCATTTCAAAGAAACTGACACAGTACGGCATCGGAGCCGGTGACAAGGTTGCAATCCTAGCGCAGAGCATGCCTAACTGGTCTGTAGCTTTCTTCAGCACAGTGACTTTCGGAAGAATCTCTATTCCTATTCTTCCGGACAGTTCAGAGAATGAGGTTACAAACATCCTGGAGCACTCCGAGAGCAAGGTGATCTTCGTATCACAGAAGCTCGCGTCAAAAGTAAGCCAGGAATGCAGGGACAAGATGGCACTCGTGATCGACCTTGACACCTTCGAGGTAATACAGTCAGACGAGGACAAGTTCACATGCGATGGCAGGGCAAGCGTTCCGACACCGGAAGACATTGCAACGATCATCTACACTTCCGGCACAACCGGAAGCGCAAAGGGAGTCGTCCTCAGCCACAGAAACCTTGCTTCGAACGTGATCACATGCTACCATTCATGCAAGAGGACAAAGAAAGACAGATGGCTCTCGATCCTTCCGATGGCACACACGCTCGAGATGACTCTTGGAATGCTCTACCCTATGTATTGCGGAGCAACTGTATATTACCTTCCTAAGCCACCTGTAGCATCGCTGCTCATGAAGGCAATGAAGGTCGTAAAGCCGACCACTATGCTCACAGTGCCTCTCATCATCGAGAAGGTCTACAAGGGCAGCGTACTCCCTACAATCCAGAAGAGCCGCACCCTCACATGGATGAACGAGCACATGAACGGACTGATGTGCAAGATCATCGGAATGAAGCTCAAGGCGACATTCGGAGGTCATGTGACATTCTACGGAATCGGCGGTGCGAAACTCGACCCGGAGGTGGAGAAGTTCCTTCTCAAGGCCGGATTCCCTTATGCGATCGGATACGGACTTACCGAAACTTCGCCTCTGCTTGGATATTCAATGAACGGATGGAGAACTGTAGGTTCTTTCGGATATCCTGTATACAACGTACAGCTTAAGCTGCACAACGTAAACCCGGAGACCGGAGAAGGCGAAATCGTGGCAAAGGGCCCGAATGTGATGCTCGGATACTACAAGGATCCTAAGCGAACAAAGAGCGTATTCACCGAGGACGGATGGTTCCGCACCAGCGACATCGCTATTCAGGACGAGAAGGGACGCTTCTATATCAAGGGACGTAACAGCAACATGATTCTCGGACCTTCAGGTGAGAACATCTATCCGGAGGAGATCGAGAACGTGATCAACAACGTAGAGGGCGTAAGCGAATCAATCGTCGTTGAGCGTGACGGCCGCCTCGTAGCACTTGTCGCTCCTCAGGAAAACTTCATCCAGTGGGACAAGGAAGGCGAGGACAAGCTTTACGAAAAGCTCGATGCATGGAAGAAGAAGCTGCTGAGCATCACAAACAAGAATGTCAGCAAGGCATCTCAGGTAAGCTCGATAGAGGTAATGAAGGAACCTTTCGAAAAGACTGCGACCCAGAAGATCCGCCGCTTCAAGTACAAGGACTCTGCACCGACAGTTGAAGAAGAACAGAAAGAGAACAAGTAGCAGAACGGGCAACTGTCGACATGAACAGTTGCCCGTTCTTTAAATTGAGTCATATGAAGAAAACAGTTCTGCTGACCGTCATTACATTGATGGGATTAGCCGTACACGCATCAGACCGCACACGAGGTCTGACAATCTGGTTTGATATGCCGGGCGGAAATTGGGAGTCAGAATCGACACCGATAGGAAACGGCAATATCGGCGCCAACATAATGGGAGGCATCGGAACAGAGTTTATAACCTTCAACGAAAAGACACTATGGAGAGGTGGGCCGAACACCTCGAAAGGGGCGTCTTATTATTGGGAGGTGAACAAGGAATCCGCTCATGTGCTTGACGATATACGACAAGCATTCGAAGAGGGAGATGACGAGAAGGCAGCATTACTGACACGAAAAAATTTCAACGGCACTGCGTCATACGAGCCATACATGGAAGAGCCGTTCCGCTTCGGCAACTTCACGACGATGGGCGGATTCCAGATTGAGACAGGAATCGCGCAGAACGGAGTAACAGGATATAGACGGGAGCTTTCATTGGACAACGCATTGGCCAAGGTACTCTTTGAAAAAGACAACGTGTCATACGAACGTAGTTACTTCATCTCATACCCGCACAATGTAATGGTGATCCGCTTCACCGCTGACAAACCGGGAATGCAGAACCTGACGTTCAGTTATGTTCCGAATCCTGACGCCAAGGGAACAATGACCGGAGACGGGGATAACGGACTGACATATATGGCACGCCTGAACAGCAACTCAATGGAATATGTTGTGCGCATCCGTGCTTTCTGTAAAGGAGGAAAGATATCCAATCAGAGCGAAAGTCTGGACATAGAGGGAGCTGACGAAGTTGTATTCATCGTTACGGCCGACACAGATTACATGGTCAACTTTGACCCCGACTTCGGTGATCCGAAGACATATGTGGGAGTTGATCCGTCACAAACCACTTCCTCTTGGATCGAGGAAGCATCTGCATTAGGGTATGACGCCTTGTATGAAGCGCATTACAATGACTACTCCAGCCTGTTCGACCGTGTATCCCTGACACTGAACGACGGGGATATGAACGAAGACATACCTACCCCGCAACGACTCAGGAACTATCGCGAAGGACAACCGGACAGCTACCTTGAAGAACTCTACTATCAGTTCGGGCGCTATCTGCTGATAGCAAGTTCAAGACCCGGCAGCCTACCCGCAAACCTCCAGGGCATATGGCACAACGGCGTGGACGGCCCATGGCATGTGGACTACCACAACAACATCAACATACAGATGAACTACTGGCCTGCCGGACAGACCAATCTTGCTGAGTGCACCATGCCTCTGATAGACTTCATTCGCACATTGGAAAAGCCTGGAGAACGAACTGCAAAGGCATACTTTGGTGCAAGAGGATGGACTGCATCGATCTCAGGCAACATATTCGGATTCACATCTCCTCTCGACAGTGAGGACATGTCATGGAACTTCAACCCTATGGCAGGTCCATGGCTGGCAACCCATATATGGGAATATTACGAATACACACTGGACAAGACGTTTCTGAAGAAAACCGGATACGATCTTATAAGGAGCAGTGCGGACTTTGCTGTAGACTACCTGTGGAAGAGACCGGACGGGACATATACTGCAGCGCCTTCCACATCTCCCGAACACGGGCCTGTAGACCAGGGAGCAACTTTCGTTCACGCAGTCATCCGTGAGATACTTATAGACGCAATAAAAGCCTCTGAGGTCCTGAGGGCAGACAAAAGGAAACGCAGAGAGTGGAAAGAAGTACTGGAAAATCTGGTCCCATACAGGATCGGCCGCTACGGTCAGCTGATGGAGTGGTCGAAGGACATTGACGACCCGAAGGATGACCACCGTCACGTCAACCACCTGTTCGGTCTGCACCCTGGACATACGATTTCCCCTATAGTAACTCCGGAACTGGCAGAGGCATCAAAAGTTGTATTGGAACACAGAGGAGACGGCGCGACCGGATGGAGCATGGGCTGGAAACTTAACCAGTGGGCTCGTCTGCACGACGGCAATCACGCATACAAGCTATATGGAAATCTACTTAAGAACGGTACACTGGACAATCTGTGGGACACTCACCCGCCATTCCAGATCGACGGCAACTTCGGCGGCACTGCCGGCGTGACCGAAATGCTCCTGCAAAGCCATATGGGCTTCATCCATCTGCTTCCAGCACTTCCGGACGCATGGAAAGATGGTGAGGTAAAGGGACTATGCGCAAGAGGCGGTCATGAAATTGACATCAGATGGGAGAACCATGAACTGAAAGAGGTTACGATCAATTCTAAAAAGGGAGGAGTCTGCCAGATAAGATACAAGGATTCCCATATCAAGATTAACACTTCCAAAGGCAAGACTTATCATCTCATCTACACTGGAGACAGCATAAAAAAAATTCCAGACCTTTAAAGTCTGGAATTTTAATTTATATCGTTGTCTGAAATTACTCAGCTACGATCTCGTACTTGAAAGTACCCTTGATGTCCTTGTAGCACTTTACAGTAGCCTCGTAAACACCAAGCTCCTTTGCAGCCTCTACTGTGATGTCCTTCTTGTCAACCTCTACACCAGCAGCTACGAGAGCCTCAGCGAGCTGAGCTGTAGTAACTGAACCGTAGATCTTGCCAGACTCGCTTACCTTTACTGCTACCTTTACAGTAGTCTCAGCAAGCTTAGCTGCGAGAGCCTCTGCATCAGCAACGAACTTAGCGATCTTGTGAGCCCTCTGACGAAGGT
>JAGBTT010000174.1 GCA_017631175.1 Bacteroidales bacterium | reverse complement strand
TATGCGACAGTTCCGAAGATCAGCCACATCGGGTCGTCGTTGAATCCGCCTCCGATGTCGTTGTTTCCGCGCTTTGTCAGCGGCTGGTACTGGTGGTAGCAGCCTCCGTCAGGGAACTGTGTCGAAGCGATGTCGATGATGCGCTCGCGTGCGCGTTCAGGAATCTGGTGCACGAATCCCACGAGGTCCTGGTTGGAGTCACGGAATCCCATGCCTCGGCCGATGCCGCTCTCAAAGAACGACGCCGAACGCGACATGTTGAAAGTCACCATACACTGGTACTGGTTCCAGATGTTGACCATCCTGTCAAGTTTCTCCTCCGGACTCTTTACCGAATAGACACTGAGAAGCGCGTCCCAATATATCTTCAGCTCAGCAAATGCAGCGTCGACCTTCTCTGTTGTGTCAAACGCGGCAATGAGCTCCTGCGCCTTGGACTTGTTGATGACCGGCGAGCTTCCGCTATGCAGTAGGCCCGGCACGTCAAACACCAGCTTGCCCTCAGCGTCAAGCACGAACTTCTCCTCCTGCTCATTCTCAACATAGCCAAGAAGGAATACATAATCCTTGCTCTCGCCCGGCTGCAGCTCAACCTCTATATAATGCGAAGCTACAGGGCTCCAGCCATGCGCTATACTGCCTGTAGATACGCCCGACATGACATTCTGAGGGTCACGGAACTCATTGTACAGACCGATGAAGGTCTCTCTGTCAGTATCGAATCCGTCCACCGGGGCATTCACGCTGTAGAATGCATAATGGTTGCGGCGCTCCTTGTATTCGGTCTTATGATAGATCACCGAACCATCCACCTCAACCTCACCTGTGGAGAAGTTACGCTGGAAGTTCTCCATGTCGGTAGCGGCATTCCACAGGCACCACTCCGCGAATGAATACAGCTTGATCTTCTTCGGAGCGTCGCCGGTATTGGTAAGGGTAACCTTCTGCACCTCCGCCCATGTATGCAGCGGCACGAAGAAGAGCACGCTCGCCCGGATGCCATCCTTGGCACCTGTGATGCGGGTGTAGCTCATGCCGTGGCGGCACTCATAGAAATCAAGCGGAGTCTTGCACGGCTTCCAGCCCGGCGACCATACGGTTCCGCCGTCATTGATATAGAAATACCTTCCGCCATTGTCCATCGGCACACCATTGTAGCGGTAGCGGGTGATTCTGCGGAACTTCGCGTCCTTGTAGAACGAATATCCGCCTGCGGTATTTGAGATCAGCGAGAAGAAATCCTCATTTCCAAGATAGTTGATCCATGGCCACGGGGTCTGTGGGTCAGTGATGACATATTCACGGTTGACGTCATCAAAATGTCCGAATGTCTTTCCCATAATCTTCAGCACTTAAATATCTGTATGTCAGTAATCTAAACGTCAGTGCCTGCTGCATTTTACAGCAGGCGGAGACACGTAAAGCGTTGAGTATCAGGTGTTAGTCTGCTGATGCTGCTGCGCGCTTTGCAGCGAGCTCGGCCTGGACATCTTCCATCTTCTTCTTTGTGAGAGGATAGAAGAAGGTCACCAGTATCGCAAGAGCTGCAACGGCTGCAGGGATCCAGCTCATAAGGACGCGGAGTCCCATGATCGCTGTCTCTGTCTGGACTGCACCTGCTGAAGTGTCATAACCGAAACCAGCAAGCATCCACATCACGGCAGCACCGCCGAATGCTCCACCGAACTTCTGCGCCATAGAGGCAGATGAGAAGATGAGGCCTGTAGAAGCCGTGCCGTCCTTGTACTCGGAATAGTCGGCCACGTCAGCGTACATACTCCATACAAGAGGTGAAATCACACCTGTGAATGTAGAGATGAGAACCTGGAACACAAGCATTGTCCAGTATCCGCCCGCAGTACATGGAAGGAAGAAGAACGCTATGCTGAGACCGATGAGGATTGCCATAGAAATGATGTATGTCGACTTCTTGCCCAGATGCTTTGACATCGGAACCGCAAGCACGACGCCGACCATGTTGGAGATCTCTCCGATCGAGAGGAATATACCTGCTGACACGAGGAATGCCCACTGTGGCGCCATCTCGACAGTCTTCACGATGTAGTCTGAGAAGAAATATGCTGTGGTTGTTCCACGGACTGTATTGAAGAGGTTAGACGCAAGAGCTGCTCCGATCATGAGCCACCAAGGCTTGTTCCTGAGCAGAAGCTTGAGGTCCTGGCCTACAGACACTGTCGACTCGCTCTTCACGTACTCCTTGGTCATAAGGAAGCTGAGGACAAAGAGCAGGAAGCAGCATGAAGCGATCACGATCATAGCCTTTGTCCATGCTTCAGGGTTTGTCGAAAGGGCAGCAAGACCGCTTGCACCCTCGGTAACTACACGTGCCTTGTCGAACATGTTGCAGAGAGGCTCCCATGCAAAGAGGGCGATGAAGCTACCGCCATATGCGAAGAACATTCTGAATGAAGAAAGGACTGACTTCTCGTCCGAGTCCGCCGTCATCACGTTGAGGAGCGAACCGTAAGGCACATTGATACCGGTATAGACGGTCATCATGCCGATATATGTGATATATGCCCAAAGGGTCTTGCCTGTCTCCGGAGTCGTGAAGAGAAGGACTCCGCAGAGCGCGAACGGAAGGGCAAAGAAGAGAAGATATGGACGATACTTGCCCCATCTTGTCTTTGTTCTGTCAGCGATGATTCCCATCATAGGATCAGAAAATGCGTCCCAGATACGTGTCACGAGCATGAGCACACCTGCGTCAGCAAGACTCAAGCCGAACACATTTGAGTAGAAGAACGGAAGAAAATATGAGAAGAGCTTCCAGAACATCGATGACGACATGTCACCGAAGCCGTAACCTATTTTTTCAGATAATTTCATCGGTATTAGTTTATTGGTTATTAATTATCCCCGGCTGAGCCGGGGATAATGGTCATGTCATCTCCGGACTTGCCGGCAACTGTTACTTGAGGTTCTTGTCGATAAGACGGTTGAGGCACTTCACGGTCTCGCCTGTTGTCAGTCCGTCAGGCTCTGTATTCATACAGTAGTCAACGAGACGGTCAACTGTCGAAGTCGCCACATGCATGCGTGTATCGCTTGATGCATAGTAGATGAATACCTTTCCGTCCTCGTCTACGATCCAGCCGTTTGTGAAGAGCACGTTCATCACATCACCGATATACTCCTCATCCTTCGGTACCATGAGGAATCCTGCAGGATCAGCGATGAGCCTGGTAGGATCCTCGAGGTCTGTCATGTACATGTAAAGGACATAGCGCAGACCTGAAGCACATCCGCGCACTCCGTGTGCAAGATGGAGCCAGCCGCGGTCAGTCTTGATCGGGTGCGGACCCTCGCCGTTCTTCACCTCCTTGATCGTATGGTAGAAACGCTGGTTGATGATCTTCTCCTCAGTCACCACAGCCTTCTCCATTGTGTCAACAAGCGCCCAGCCGATTCCGCCGCCGTTACCTGCATCGATAAATCCGTCCTGCGGACGTGTATAGAGAGCATACTTGCCGTCCACGAACTCAGGGTGGAGGACTACGTTGCGCTGCTGCGACTTGGACTCGAGGTCAGGAAGACGCTCCCAGTTCACGAGGTCCTTAGTACGTGCGATACCGGCTGCTGCGACAGCAGATGAAAGATCACCTGCAGGAGCATTCGGATCCTTGCGCTCTACACAGAAGATACCGTAGATCCAGCCATCCTCATGAGCGGTGAGTCGCATGTCGTATACGTTAGTTGCAGGCTCGCCATACTCAGGCATGGTGATAGGACGGTCCCAGAACTTGAAGTTGTCGATTCCGTTAGGACTCTCAGCCACTGCAAAGAATGACTTGCGGTCAGCAGCCTCGACGCGGACAACGAGAACATACTTTCCATTCCACTTGATCGCACCTGAATTAAGGGTAGCGTTGATTCCGAAACGCTCCATCAGGTATGGATTTGTCTCCTTGTTGAGATCATATCTCCAGAAAAGAGGAGCATGCTCGTTAGTTATGATAGGGTTCTTGTAACGCTCGTAAACGCCGTTACCCTCAATAGCTTCATTCTTCTTAGTGATGAGTGCCTCGTGCTCAGCCTTGAGCCACTCGAGTCTTTCTTCAAATTTCATGATTCAGATTATATAAACATTAAACTTCTACAAAAACATAATGTCTTCAAGCGCAGCAAAAGCCTTGAAGTCTTCGGCAGACTCATGTCCCGGGAAAGGTCCGTAGAAATGGTGCTGCATATTCTCGTCGCAGGCATTTCTCCACAAGAGAACATAAGAAACAGGATAGCCCTTGATGGACGGATAAAGCACCTTGGTCCACCATTCAGGGTTCTTGATTCCCTCGCAACCTGTCTCAGTGACGGCCATCAGCTTGCCATGCTCCTTCGCGAACGCCATCGTCATGTCAAGCGAACTTCTCATCTTCTCGATGAATGTATCAGCCGGAGTGAACTGATAGAAATCGATTCCGACAAGATCGATGATATCGTCACCAGGATATCTGTCCGAGAAATCCTCAGGAACAAACAATCCGCCTGCATCAGGAGAATATGCCCACACAAGGTGGTCAAGGCCTCGCTCCACGGTCATATAGTCGTAAGTCATACGCCAAAGAGCGACATACTGCTCCTTGGTGCACAGGTCAAGTCCCCACCAGAAGAAGTTTCTGGTATGCTCGTGCCATGGACGGAAAATAACCGGAACAAGCTCGCCTTCCGGAGTCCTGATCGACTCGAGATAATCGGCAGCCTTTGAAAGCCAGCCCATGAACATCTCATGCTTCTGACCACCCGGAAGGATCGATGCGACGACCTCCGTCGAGCTGGTATCCCATGTGTCACCGCCGGTAAGAGGGTTGCGAAGATGCCATGAGAATGACACCACACCGCCCCTGAGGTGATGAGCCACCGCAGATGCCCTCATATGATTGAAGTCATTGTTGTCGATATTTACCGGTGAGTCGAGTTCGATGCCGCCCAGATCCATTCCGCTGAATGCAGGATATGCACCTGCCACATCCTTGATGTCGGTCCTGTCATAAGTCTGCGCATCAGAAGCGATCTTCCATGAATGACCATAGAGATATGTATCCTGGTGACCGAACATGATGCTGCCCTGGTCTACAAGAGATTCAAGCCTGTCAATAAGAGCCTCTGCCGGAGTCTGGGGAACCTCCTTTGAAGAACATGATGCAATTACCGTTGCTGATGCAACCATTAGAATAGCCTTTAAATTCATAGTAAATATTATTTAGCGAATTTAGTCATTTTTTGACAATCCACAAAAGGGAATGAACATCATTCTGTCAAGAGCGGAGAAGGTCTTGAAGTCCTCTGCAGACTCATGCTCCGGGAACGGAGCATAGAAATGGTGCTGCATATGTGCATCGCAGGCATTTCTCCATACAAGGACATATGAAACAGGATAGTCCTTCATCACCGGATAAAGCACCTGGGTCCACCAAGCCGCATCCTTCACTCCCTCGTAGCCGGTCTCCGTGACAGCCATCAGCTTGCCGTGCTCATCGGCAAAGGCCTTGGTGATGTCAAGAGCATTCTTCATGTCTGCGGCATACACATCATTGCCGGAATACTGATAGCAGTCGAATCCCACCATGTCGATGATATCATCACCAGGATATCTTTCACCGAACACCTCGACAGAAGAAAGTTCTCCGGCACCTGGGGAATATGCCCACACAAGGTTATCAAGGCCACGCTCAATGGCCATATAGTCGTATGTCATCTGCCAGAGTGCCTTGTACTGCTCTGTAGTGCAGAGCTTCTGGCCCCACCAGAACCAGCTTCCTGTGTGCTCGTGCCATGGCCTCCAGATGACAGGAACCGTTTCTCCGTCTGCAGTCTTGATTGATGCAAGAAAATCAGCCGCCTTTGCCAGCCAGGTCATGAAATACTCATGCCCGTCACCACCCGGAAGGATAGAAGCCACTACCTGATCTGAGGACACATCCCATGCATCTCCTCCTGTAAGAGGGTTGCGCGGATGCCATGAGAATGTGATCACACCTCCACGCTCGTAATGAGCGACAGCTGAAGCACGCATGTGATCGAACGGGTTACTGTCAAGGTTCTTCTCCCAACCCATCTCTATGCCGCCCAGGTCCATACCATAGACCGCCGGATACTGTCCGCATGTAGAGAACACATCCGACTGCATGTACTCGGTCGCATCATCGTCCAGTTTCCATGAGTGGCCGTACATATAGTCATCCTGATGGCCGAACATGATCTTTCCTTCATTGACCTGCGCCTCCAGGCGTCCGAGGAGGGCACCGGCAGGAGTCTGATCAGACTCCTGCGGGCCTCCGCATGATGTGATTGCCAGAAATGCGGCAATCATGGTTATAGGTTTCAGTGTCATACTAGAACTTAGGTGCTAAATTATAGACTTCTTCAAGAGTGCGGGAGTCATTATACGAACCAATGATCGACTCCATAGCCTTCTGCGCCTCCGGTGAGCAATATGCGCCTGAACTGTGGTCGAAGAAAGCATGTTTCTCGTTACCTGCCCCTTTGGCTCCGTTATCCCAAACGATGCAAGGAACGCCATACATTCTCGCAAGCTTCGCATAATACCTGAAATAATACTGCTGGAAGGCCTGTTCGCGTGCAGTTGCGCGGTTCACGCAGCCGAACTCGCCCATATACACAGGGATGCCCTTTGCTATGAAATTGGTGTTAAGCTTCTTGAACACCTTCTCAAGTTCTGCCTCATTGTCACCGGCTACCTTCTTTGAAGGGTCAGCTGTGTGACCCCACTCCGACTTGGTCGCAGGAAGAGTATAATCGTATGGATCATAGCAGTGCACAGCCATCATAAGACGGTCCTGAGCAGAGTCCTTTGGGAAGACAAAGGTCTCGATAGCTATATCTACATTAGTGCAGTATGCCGGAATACCGAGGATACGGTTGGCGTTTTCGCCTCCGACAGCACGAACGGCATCCACAAATGCCTGATTCCACTCGTTGAAGCACTGGTACTGTTTGCCTCCGTCGGTCCTGTTCTCACCCCAGCCCCATTTGCCGTCATGGATTTCATTGAACGACTCGAAAATGAGGTATTCGCCTTCATTCCTGAACTTCTCGGCAATCTGTCCCCACATGGCGCTGATCTGCTCAAGGATCTGCTGCTGTTTCGCAGGGTCCTTCGCAGCATTCTTGATGTCAAGCCACCATGCGCTGTCAGCTCCGTCGTGATGCATGTTGATAATCACATTAAGACCGGCATTCTTTGCATATCCTACAACCTCGGCCACCCTGTCAATCCAAGCATCCTCGATCTTATATTCAGGAGCAGGGTCGATGTGTCCCATCCAGGTCACAGGGATACGCACGGTCTTGAATCCGGCAGCCTTCACCTTTTCGAAAACGAACTTGGTCGCCTTAGGGTTGCCCCAGACAGTCTCTCCTGAGACCCCATTACTGTATGCATCAAAATGGTTTCCGAGATTCCACCCCATGCCAAGGATACCAGGGAGCCTCTGGGCCAACGGTCCGTCGGTAATGCCCTCGTCCACAGCCGCCTGCACAACATCGACAGCCGCCTTATTTTTTCCGTCAGAGATATTGATCCTGACCTGACGCCTCATAGGGAGGGTATTCTCTGTCGCAGTAACAGTCACGACAGTCTTGTTGTCAGCATCCTTGCCGCCTTTCTCGACTGTAAGCCAGTCAGACTCAAATGAAGGGAAATAGAATCCGCCGGAAGAGGTTACAGTAAAGGTCTGTTCTCCACCTGCAGCAGTGAATTCGATTAAATTCTTGTCCACAGACAAGGCCGCAGCCTCATCCTGCGGAGTATCAGCTCCACATCCGGCTGCCATGAACAGCACAGACAGCATCAGCAATAGTGTCTTCATATAATATACGTGGTTATTTATTGGAAGGGAGGCTGGCCGCCAAGCCAGCCTCCCTTGATATTAAAGTGCCTGTAAGATTACAGGATTGTCACCTTTGTGATCTTGAGGTTATCGCCGTTTGCGATGAATGTACCACCCCAACCCTGCGGTGCAGCACATACTGTATCAAGCATTTCCTGAGTGATTTCGAGAGCGGCTCTTCCACCGTTAGCATCGAGGTCATACTCAATGAACTTGCCCTGAGTGTCAGCACCTACTGCACATACTACAAGATATGTAGTACCATTCCAGTGGCCTTCAACGAGTTCAAGATACCAATGCAGCGAAGGATCAATCGGCTCCATATAGAGGTAGATTGTCTGTCCTGGCTGAGCTCCTACTTCCTGAAGCTCGATTCCACCATCTGTAAGGATGTTAGGCTGGTTTGCCCAACCGGTAGC
>JAGBTT010000002.1 GCA_017631175.1 Bacteroidales bacterium | reverse complement strand
GTCAGCCTTGGCTGTCAGAGCTGCCGCAAGGGACAGCATGATGATAGTCAATGTCTTTTTCATAATATGTGTTCTGTTTCGTACATGTTTCTGTAATGTTCCGCCTTCTTTTCCAGGGAGAGGGGATAGGCGCGGGATGAGGAGGGCATGCGCCAGAATCTCATGCTGCGGCCGGCGATCTCAAGGGTGGTGAATGATCCTACCTTCGGCTCCTCACAGCCGTATTTCTCTATGATCACGTCTGTGGCTTTCTGGCCTGTCGTCACGATCGCGTGACAGTCCGGAATCTTTTGGAGGAGTGCCTCGATGTCTGTAGGTGTGACGATTTCAAGGAACTTGTCGGAGGCGTTGTCCTTAAGTCTGCGGACTTCCGATGCGGTGTCGAACATGGCTACGCCTTTGTCGCCAGCGAAGGCTGCGCACTTGTCTCTGTCAAATCTCTTGCATCCCGGGACCACGAAATGGTTTCTGTCATCAAAGAATATGTGCCCGAATATCCTCCACATGTCGTTTATCCAGTTGGGGTAGAAGAACTCCATGGACCAGCGCTCATGTTTTGGTGGAAAACTTCCGAGCATGAGTATGCGAGCGCCTTCCGGGAGGAAGGGCTCGAGAGGATGTTTTTCTGTCGGGATTACATTTGACATAGATTACAAATATAGCGAAAGTTCTTTAATATAGGCCTAAAAAGCGACCGCCCCTCGAATCACTTCGAAGGGCGGGCTTGTGTAAGTTCAATATTAATGTCTAACAACTAAAGTTACATCCATTAGACGCATATTGTGTGCCAAATGCTACAGCTTTCAGATAATATTTACAAATTTATTGTCGGAAGGATTTCTGCGGTCATCTTTACCGTCCATGCGGCTAGTGCCATGAGGCAGAATATCCATGATATGAACAGGACGAGTCCCGGTCTCCACTTCGGTGCCTTCAGGTTGAATGTCAGCATGATGCCGTTATAGACGAACCATATGCTCATGACCACTGCTGTAGTTATCAGAAGAATCCACATCGTAGGATCGGTTGTCAGCATATATGCTAAATTATCCATTGGATATGTCGATTCTATAATGTGTTCCTGATAAAGGTTGGTCAGAAGTTCGGGTATGGCAGGAAGGACTATACTCCCAAGCATCATTCCGAATCCGGTCAGCAGAAGCAGCAATCCCAGAAAAACTCCTCCGACTCGCTTGAATGTCTGTCCGGCAGGGGAGGCGGCCGCATCATTGAGTTCGGTCTTCAGGTCGAAGTCCTTCCATCCTTCCAGTTTCATAGGCTTTCCCTTCATCTCACATTTCTGTTCCACTGTCCTGGCTGCCGGCATTGCGATCCACAGGGCGATATATGCGAGGATTGTGAACAGGAACCATGGACCATCTCCGTCCTCTACGGTGCTTATGAAGGTGATGAAGAAGATGATCAGGAATATTATTCTGATGAACACCTTGTCGATGCCGAAATATGATCCCAGTCCTGAACAGACTCCACCAAAGACCCTTTCGTCGATGTTGCGGTAGATCTTCTTCTTTACCTGTTGTGGCTTCTGATCTTTTTCAGGGGTTGTTTCCGGTTCTTCCTGCACCATAGCTTGCGGGTCTCCGATCTGCTCTTTGATGGCTTTGATCATGCCGATGTTCACGACCATGCCGTTACGACATTTCTCACTTAGCAGTTCTGCAATCCTCTCTTCTATGTCCGAGGTTATCTCCTCTGCGTTTTCATCCGCAGTGAATACTGTCCTGATGTCGCTGAGGTATTTCTCCAGTTCGGAGTATGCATCTACTTCAATCGTGAATGAATAGCCTGCAAGGCTTATGTTCTCTGTCTTTTTCATATGCTGAGGCAAGTTTCTTTTCTGATGCTTTCGATAGCGGACGAAAGTTCTGTCCATGCTGCGTCCAGTCCGGCAAGCTGCTGCCGTCCGAGCTCTGTGATCATGTAGTACTTCCTTGGCGGACCCTGCGGTGATTCTTCCCATCTATAGTTGAGTAGGCCCATGTTCTTCAGACGTGTGAGCAGGGGATAGGTCGTGCCTTCCACCACTATGATGTTGACATCCTTCAGCTTCTGGATTATCGACGAAGCGTACTCGTCGCCGGAAGCGAGGATCAGCAGGATGCTGTATTCCAGCACTCCTCGACGCATCTGCGTCCTGTTGTTCTCGATTATTCCGGTGTTTTCCATGATCTAGATGCTGTTGGTGAACCTGCGGATGTTCTCTGCTGTCGGAGGTATGCCTCTCATCTCGCATTTCTCCACTGCAGTCCTTGCTTCAGGAGCTACAATCCAGAAGATTACATATGCCCAGAATCCTCCTCCTACGAAAAGCAGAGCTATAAGGAAAATGATTCTGATGAATACCACATCAATGCCGAGGAAAAGGGAGAGTCCGGAGCATACTCCTCCGATCTTCTTGTCGTCCGGGTCTCGGAACAGTTTCTTTACTGCACTCATATTCTCATTGTTTAGATTATTGTCATTTTCTGCCTTGTAGCCTTCAGGATAACCTACCTGTCCGATGATTTCTTCCACCATCTTCAAGTTCACAACCTCGCGTCCGCCGAGCTTCTGCTTCAGCAGGTCTGCAATCCTGGTCTCCAGTTCATCCATCACATCGTTGCTTGCGGACGAACTGTCAAGTGCTCCTTTAAAGTTCTCAAGATATTCACTCATAACGTTATATGCATCCTCATCGATGATGAAGCTGCATCCGCCGATCGCTACGTTAACTGTCTTTTTCATAATTAAACTACTTTTGTTTTGCAAAGATATGTAATTTTTCAAATACTATGCAATACATAGTACTAAATTTTGAATTAGTTTTTGCTCTGGCGCTTAATTTACTGAACATCATCACTATGTGAAAACCGCGTGCTGTAGCGGCACGCGGTTTCGTTGTCTTCTGGTTAGTTGTTGCGGAAGGCGGTGATGGTGGAGACGATCTGGTCGACGGAGTCGGTGATGGAGAGGAGGAGGTTCTTGTACTTGCCTTTCTTCACGAGGTGCTGCATCAGTCTGTATACCGGCATCTCGTCCATCCAGAATTGCTCGCCGAGGAAGATCATCGGACTGGCATAGCCGAAGCTGAGGTAGTGGTTCTGCACTGCATCCTGGAAGATTTCCTGCATGGTTCCTGCGCTGCCCGGGGAGTAGATGACTCCTCCTTTGGCTATCGTCAGGATCAGGTCCTCACGGGTGCTGTTGTCGAAGTACTTTGCAATATGTGTGGCGAAAGGGGTAGCAGGTTCATGTCCATAAAGCCATGTCGGTACACCAAGGCTGACATATTCGGGATGAGGAAATGCCACCATCACTCTAAATGCAGTCTCCAGCCACAGTTCATCCCTAAACGAAGGAGCGGCACTCAGAATCTCCACAGCCTCATGCACAGCGCTGTCGTCCCGTCCCGCCAGCCAGGCGCCCAGATGGGTCGCCTCCATGGCTCCCGGGCCTCCGCCGCTGACCATCACGCATCCGCTCTCGGTCAGCTTCTTGCTCACCAAAGCAACTTTAAGATATTCCGGATCTGTGCGTAGCAGGCCGTGTCCTCCCATGATTCCCACCACACTCTTCTCGTCGAATGCCCCAAGGAAATCGTCCATGCCGTCGTTCATCGAATGGTCATGGAGTATGCGCGCGAGCGATTCCTTGATGTCGCCGGTCTGCTTGCCCTTTGCAAGATAATGTTCATATACCTTATAATCATAGGTGTCCTTATATGACTCGGGATCGCCAAGACGGTATCCCAAGTACAGGTCCTTATATGAATATAGTTTTCCCTTGAACATGTCAAACGGCACACCATTCATCGAAGGGAACACGCTGCACGTGCATCCTATCCTGTCGCAGAGTTTGTCCACTCCGACTCCACCAAGGAACAGGCAGTCTTCGAAACTACATTGAAGCGCACTTTCGAGAAACGGCTCGAAATCAATGTCCTGGAAGGCATAATGCCTGAGTGTTCCGCCCGCTTCCAAAATAACGCGCAAGGCCTCTATGTTCTCAATCTCCTTGTATCTCATAATTACTTGTCATAAGGATATTCCACGCCCCATTCCTTTCTGAGGTCGTCCATCTGCTTCATGATGCTGATGGTTTCCTCGTGCGGCATCATAGGAGACTCCAAAAGGCCTTCACGTATGCATCTCATGCACTCAAGTACCTGATATTCATATCCGTTCACCATGTCGGCCGGCTTGACATGACGCTCAACCAACTCATAGTTCCTATACACTTCAACGACTTCCGGGCAGTTGATGTTGTCTACCCTGATGTAGCCCTCCGTGCCGCTGATTATGCCCTGGCGGTCGTTTAGGCACAACGCTCCAGCCTGGAGATTGGCCATCTTTTCGTCAGCGTAACTCAGCGATATGGACTCGTGCATGTCCATGCCTGTAGGACCGAGGTGGCAGTTGCTTACCGTCTTGACTATATCCGTTCCAAAGTACATGCGTGCAAAGTTGAGAGCATAGACGCCGAGGTCAAGTAGGGCTCCGCCGCAGAGGTCGGCCCTGACGATCCTCTCCTTGAATTCCATCATGTAGCACAGGGTCGCGGTAAGGACGCGCGGCTCTCCGATGACCCCGCTTTCCATGATTTCCCTGACCTTATGCGACAGCGGCATGTATCGGGTCCATATGGCCTCGGTGATGAAAAGACCCTTGGCGCGGGCCGTGGCGATAAGGGTAGAAGCCTGTGCGGCATTCGCCGTAAATGCCTTTTCCACAAGCACATGCTTGCCATGGTTCAATGCCAGCATTGCGTGTTCATAGTGGTGCGAGTGAGGCGTGGCTATATAAACCAGGTCCACGAGAGGATCGCAGACCAGCTCCTCATAGCTGCCGTAAGCCATAGGGATGGCATGCTCCTGCGCAAATGCTGCCGCCTTCTCGTAAGAACGCGATCCGACAGCATAAACTTCCACTTCGTCAAGCGGTGCCAGAGCCTTCACCATTTTCCGGGCGATCCATCCGGCTCCTATGATTCCTAATCTGAACATGACTGTATGTTTTTCCGTTTCCATGCGAATTTACAATTATTTATCTTAACTTTGACAAAATTGGCAACTTATGAAAACTCTTCTCCGTTTATCGGCTGTCGCGGTCGCTTTAATGGCGATATCATGCGGCGAAACCTATCCTTACCAGGACAGATCCCTAAGCCCTGAAGAAAGAACCGAAGACCTTCTCGGTCGTCTGACCCTTGAGCAGAAGGTGTCCCTTATGAGCTATGACAGCCCGGCGATTCCGGAGCTCGGCATCCAGCAGTACAACTGGTGGAACGAGGCTCTTCACGGCTCAGCCCGCAACGGCCTCGCTACCGTATTCCCGCAGGCTATCAGTATGGCTGCCAGCTGGGATGACGAACTCCTTCTGGACGTGTTCGACGTGGCTTCGACAGAGCAGCGCATCAAGTTCAACACTGCACGTGCAGGCGAGGGCGCCACTCAGTACAACGGCCTTACCGTATGGACCCCGAACATTAACATCTTCCGTGACCCAAGGTGGGGACGCGGCCAGGAGACCTACGGAGAGGATCCATACCTGATGACAGTGATGGGACGCTCGGTGGTGAACGGCCTCCAGGGCGACACAGACGAGAAATATGACAAGCTCCACGCATGTCTGAAGCACTTTGCGATCCATAGCGGTCCGGAGTACGAAAGACACATCTTCAACGTGGAGGACCTTTCATGGAGAGACCTCAATGAGACATATCTGTATGCATTTGAGCAGCTCATCAAGACCACTGACGTACAGGAAGTCATGTGCGCATACAATGCATACGAAGGCAAGCCTTGCTGCGGCAGCGACAAGCTTCTGATCAAGATCCTTCGCGAGCAGTGGGGATTTGACGGTCTTGTGGTGACTGACTGCTGGGCTGTGCGTGACTTCCATACAGAAGGCTGCCACAATATCTTCCCTAATGATCCGGCATCCGCTTCCGCGATGTCCGTACGCAGTGGCGCCGACCTCGAGTGCGGAAACTCATACCCTGCTCTGGTAGAGGCTGTTAAGAACGGAATCATTCCTGAGGAGGAGCTTGACAGGGCGCTCAGACGCGTGCTCAAGGCTCGTTTCGAACTCGGTGAGATGGATCCGCAGAACAAGGTGAAGTGGTCGAAGATTCCATCTGACCTCCTTGCATGCGACGAGCACCATGAACTTTCATTGAAGATGGCTCGCGAGACCATGACCCTGCTCCAGAACAACAATGCTGTCCTTCCGCTGGGTCGCGACATCCGTGTAGCAGTAGTGGGTCCGAATGCTGCAGACTCACTCGTGATGTGGGGTAATTATAATGGTATCCCTCGCAAGACGACTACCGTTCTGGAAGGCATCCAGGCAAAGGTCGGAGCTGAGAATGTCGTATATGCAAAGGGCTGTGAGATAGCGGCTTTTGCAACAGATGCCGGACAGTACAGCGAGACAGAAGGCAATCAGCATGATGCATCTGTAATCGCTGGAGCAGAGGGCTCCGGCGCAGAGGCTTTCGATCCTCAGACGTTTGCTGATGTTGACGTGATCATATATGTCGGCGGACTTTCTCCAAAGCTCGAGGGCGAGGAGATGAAGGTTGACTATAAGGGCTTCAAAGGCGGTGACAGGACCTCCATCGAGCTTCCTGAGACTCAGAGAGAATACATAGCCAAGCTTGCCGGACTTGACAAGCCGCTCGTGTTCGTGCACCTTTCGGGTTCAGCCGTGGCTCTCGCACCGGAGGCTGAGAATTGCGACGCCATCCTTCAGGCATGGTACGGCGGACAGGCCGGTGGTGAGGCGGTCGCAGACGTTCTCTTCGGCGACTACAACCCTGCGGGACGCCTTCCTGTGACATTCTATGCGTCGGATGCTGACCTTCCGCACTTCAATGACTACAACATGGAAGGCCATACATACAGATACTTCAAGGGCCAGCCTCTCTTCCCATTCGGACACGGACTCAGCTACACTACATTCGAATATGGCCAGGCGCAGGTTGCTGACGGCGTGATCACCATTCCTGTGACAAACGCAGGTGCGATGGACGGTGATGAGGTTGTTCAGGTGTATGTAAAGGCAGTTGCTGACGTGGACGGTCCTATCAAGAGCCTCCGCGGATTCGAGCGCGTGAACATCAAGGCAGGGGAGACCGTATCGGTTGAAATTCCTTTCAAGGCAGACCTCTTCAACCCTGCTACGGGTAAGATGGAACAGGCATCTGGCGAATACATCATATATTACGGCGGTACTTCAGACGAGGCCGGATTGAAGCAGATTACAGTGACTTTATAGTGATATGCCACCAGTAGATAATGCATACAAGCTCAGGAACCAGGAGTTCCTGCAGGAATACGCCCAGAGACCGGGCGTGAAGATCATGTTCAACGGCGTGATGTACCGCGAGATAACGAAAGGAAACGGCCCGAAGCCGTCTCCCAAGAGTTTCGTGACTGTATATTATACAGGTAAGCTGATCAATGGAAAGGTCTTCGACCAGACCCAGAAGGGCAGACCTGCGACATTCAGACTCAATGAGCTGATCACAGGCTGGATCACCGCCATGCGCGAGATGCCGGCCGGCTCCCGCTGGGAGGTAGTGATCCCGTACAATCTCGGCTACGGCTCCCGCCCCGCTGGCGTCATCAAGGCCTTCTCGACCTTGATTTTCGACATAACCCTACTCGACGTCCGATAGGCTACTGCATAGCGACGGCGGCGTAGAAGACGAGGTCTTCGGAGCCGTCCAGGTTCTGCAGGCTGTGAGAATGGCCTTTCGGGCAATACAGACAGTCCCCGGCACTGACAGGTTGAACAGTCACCTGATCAGTGCCGGGTGTTGTTTCAACTATGGAGCCGCTGCCGCTGAGGATGAAGATCATCTCGCAGCTGTCTTCGTGTGTATGCATGCCGATTGTCGCTCCCGGAACCAATGTGCCGCGGAATGCGCGGTTGGTGCCGTCAAAGAACATGTTTGCTCGGAGTTCCTTTTCGCCTCCCTTGAACTGAGGCAGGACGCTGAGGTCCATTTCGTCGAATCGTATGATCATAAAGTCAAAATCTGATGTAGGGGCAAAATTAGCAATTAATCGCAAAAATGTCTATATTCGCTGAATTGAATCGATACAAAGCATCATGGTAAACATCTTTTGCGTAAATACCCAGACAAGCAGGACCTTTCCTGAGGGTACGACCCTCATGGACATGCTTCCAGCATTCGCACCCGAATTCGAAACACCATATCCGATCATCGCGGCAAAGGTCAATAATGTATGTCAGGGCCTTAAATACAGAGCATTCAACAGCAGACAGGTTGAATTCATCGACTATACTTCATATACAGGACGCAGCGTTTATTGCAGTTCCCTCTGTTTCCTTCTCTGCAAGGCTGCAAAGGACCTTTTTCCTGAGTGCAAGATTGTCCTGAGACGTCCGATTTCAAAGGGATATTTCTGCTCCATCGACAAGCATGACGGCACGCCGCTGACCCAGCAGGATGTCGATGCGATCAACGCCCGCATGCGCGAGATCGCGGAAAAGGACATGCCGTTCAGAAGGCATGAGGTCCGCACCCAGGAGGCGATTGACCTGTTCGAGAAGATGGGGTACCAGGACAAGGTGCGCCTGCTCCAGACAGCAGGAGACGTATATGTGAATTATTACACCCTCGGTGATACTCCTGACTATTATTATGAGGCTCTTCTGCCAAGTACAGGATACCTCAAGGTTTGGGATCTGTCGATGTACCGTGACGGCCTTTTGTTGAGAGTTCCTAACAGACATAAGCCGGAGGAGCTGGCTCCGTTTACTGAGCAGCCAAAGACATTCGAGGTGTTCAGCGAGAACCTCAAGTGGAACAAGATCATGGGACTGGACAATGTCGGTGACGTGAACCTTGCATGCCAGAGGGGAGAGGCAGGAGATCTCATCAAGATCGCCGAAGCTCTTCAGGAGAAGAAGATTGTCCAGATCGCTGAGGAGATAGACAGAAGGATGCATCTTGAGGATCCTTTGAAGCTCGTCCTCATCACAGGTCCTTCAAGCAGCGGAAAGTCAACATTCTGCAAGCGTCTCAGCATCCAGCTCAAGGCCTGCGGACTCAAGCCGATCTCGTTCTCGACAGACGACTATTTTGTGAACCGTCTCGACACTCCGCTCCTTCCGGACGGATCCTTCGATTTCGATAATTTTGACACAGTCGACCACGAATACCTCCAGAGTGATGTCCTGAAACTGCTCGCCGGTGAGACTGTGGAAGTGCCTGAATATAATTTCGTTACAGGACTCCGTGAGTTCAACGGAAAGAAACTGAAGCTCGAGCCGGGCATGGTTCTTCTGATCGAAGGTATCCATGCGCTCAATCCGCGTCTGACAGACCAGGTGCCTGAATCTTCAAAGTATAGGATATTCATCAACACTATAACCAGCATCTCGCTTGACGATCATAACTGCATCCCGACCAGTGACAACCGTCTGATCCGACGGATTGTCCGCGACTACACCAAGGGAGCATTTACAGCCCGCGAGTCGATCATGCACTGGCCGAATGTGCGCCGCTCCGAGGTACAGTGGATCTATCCGTACCAGGAATGTGCGGATGTGCTGTTCAACTGTTCGTATATCGTGGAGTTCCCTGTGATACGTGCCCGTGCGGAAAGGATCCTCATGACCGTTCCGAAGAACTGTCCGGAGTACGCCGAGGTCCACAGGCTCATGAAGTTCCTGAGCTACTTCACTCCGGTACCGGAGAACGATGTCCCTGCGACATCGCTCCTGCGAAGCTTTATTGGAGGCAGCAGTTTATAGACCCCTATGGGGTATTTCGGCACTACCCGTGCCGGTCCTGAAAGTTAGTTTTCTGGGCTGTATTCGAAACCTGCAGAGGCCAGTTTCTCAAGAAACTGGCCTTTATCTATGCTCATATCCACGCAAAGTGCGTCAAGGGAAGAGTAGAAGTCTCTTAATTTCATGTTGATGAGGCTCATGATGATAGCTGGTGCGATCAGCGAGAATGCGCAACGGCGATGCAGATTCCCTTGACATAGGGATTCGGGATATATGCGGTTGCCACAAGGCCCGCAATCGTTATGATGAAGCTGACGATGTCAGCCTTGCTGT
>JAGBTT010000173.1 GCA_017631175.1 Bacteroidales bacterium | reverse complement strand
GAACCAGTGTCAGTGTTAGACTTTCCGTACTTCGCGAAAATCTCCTGTTTCTTTTCAGGCATAAGGTATTCAGCCATTGCTTTAAAAGGATTAAGGGTTAATAAATCAAAACTTTACGGGTTACTGTCAAGTAGACCCAAAGCGGGCGCAAAGATAGTCATAATATCTGACAAAACAACCCCTTGAATGAAAATTTATATGATTATATTTGCAGGTCAAAAAGCTCGAAGAATTTTTGGCCCGTCCCGGGTAGGGACGAAATATATAGTTGGTATGCCTCGGTCGTCAGAAAAGGTTCTCATAGATCCCCAGATAGGGGAGGTGGTGTTCCGCAAAAGCGCACGCAGCAGGAACATCAGCATCCGTGTGCACCCTGTCAAGGGAGTTGCCGTGACAGTTCCGTATATGCTTCCGTATGCGGCCGCCCGCCTTTTCTTCGAAGCGCGTCGCGGATGGATTCTCGAGACCATGGCCAGGCAGAAGGAGAAGTATAAGGATATGCATGAGGCCTCTCCGGAGGAGATTGAGTCTCTGCGACGTCAGGCCAAGGCTGAGCTTCCTGTGCGTCTGGCATCTCTTGCCGCACGATATGGTTTCACATATAACCATGTCACCATAAAGCATAACGCAACCAACTGGGGGAGCTGCTCATCCAAGGGCAATATCAATCTGAATCTCAGCATAATGCGCCTGCCGCGCGTGCTCCAGGACTATGTCCTTCTGCACGAGCTCTGCCACCTCCGCCACCAGGACCATGGCCATGGATTCCACCTCCTTCTGGAGCATGTCCTGACCGACCATCTTGTCAAGATCCTCGATTTTGATCCCATGGATCCTACCTCCAGCATCTCCCCGTCCGACCATGCCTTGGCTGCCGACCTCGCCCGCAAGGCCGCCCGCTCAAAGGCACGCTATCCCGTAGACTACACTCTCACCCGCGCCATCAAGCAGTACCGCACAATTTAGCGTGGCGCCTAACCGTCTGTCAGACAGCATATTGCGAGAACCTCCTGCCGCCAGAGGGGAGCAGGAGGTTTTTGTAAGTCGCTGTGGTGTAGGGAGTTGTGCGCCACCTATATCTGGCGGTTCTTCCAGCGGCCGCTGCGCAGGTAAAGCCCACTGCACAGAAGCAGCATGAATGCGTACACATGCTCGGCAGTCCAGCAGATGGCCACGTCCATCTTCAAATGCCCGACAATCAGCCAGCAGTATACCATATATATGGCAAGGGCGATCAGTTCCAGACAGAATGCCGTGCGTGTGCTGCCGGTTCCGGATACCGCGAGGAAGAGGACCTGTCCTGCGACGTTGATGAAGTATGACGAGCTCATCACGATCAAAGCAGGTGCGGAAGCGTATATGAGGTCAGGTATGTCGGTATATATGCGTGCCACAACTTCGGGAAAGAGGCAGAAAAGCAAGATCAGCACGCTGACCACTCCGTATGATAGTTTTAAGATTCTCTTTACCAGCGACATGACCTTGTCCTGGTGGCCTTCTCCGATGATGTTGCTGACAAGGGTACTGCATGTCGATGAGAATGCCTGCAGCACCACCCATATTATTCCCGATGCGCCGCGGGCGATGTTGGAAATCGCCAGAGCGCGCTCTCCCAGATGTTCGATATAGAGGAAGAAGATGAACCATGTCGATACGGATATCGTATGCTGGATCATGGTCCATGTGCACACCGGCATCATGCCGCGCAGTTCTGTCAGTTCCGCTTTTGCGGGCTTGTCCAGCCCGTATCTGACGCGGTCGCAACTTACCCTGGTGTAAATGGCGAAGAATATCAGGGAGACCAGTTCTGCAAGGCTCGATCCGATGGCTGCTCCGGTGATGCCCAGTGCCGGCAGTCCGAAGTGTCCGAATATGAGCACCCAGTTGAAGAGTATATTGGACGCCACCATCACTATGGAGTTGAGGGTCAGTGTCCTGGTTTGTGTGGTGCCGACATAGAAAGCCCTGAACATCGCTGTGATGAAGGCGAAGACCATGCCCGGCAATCTCCATCTGACATAACTAAGGGAAGCGGTATATATGGCATCCGAAGAGACTATCTTCCTTATGAGCCATGGCGAGAATACCTCTGACAGGCATATCAGTATGCCCGACAGTGCGAGGACAAAGTAAAGTCCGTTCCAGAAGACCTTGCCTGTGTCGCGGAAGTTGCCCTCTCCGTTTCGCCTTCCGATTATGATCTGCGCTCCGATGCTGAATCCGAATCCGATCATGAACAGCACCATATAGTACACGATGGCGATTGCAGATGCTCCAAGCTCGACCTCGCCGACCCTTCCGAGGAAGGCGGTGTCGGTTAGACCGATCATCTGCTCCATCACCAGGCTTATCAGGATAGGGTAGGCTACCTTCCAGATGTTCCTGTACGAATATGTGCAGCACTTAACCTGTTGATTCATAATATTTTAGATATGTATGCCTGCTGCCAAAAGAAGTAGGCATACATAGGTAAGTCGTTGATTTATAGAGATTTGGGTGCTGACAGCAGACTGATGGCCTGGTCGACGGTCAAGGCGTTCTCCACGCGGAAGATGCCGCTGTGGCTGCGCTGGAGCGAGTCCAGGTGGGCGCCGCTGCCGAGAGCCTCTCCAAGATCGCGTGCGAATGCGCGGACATAGGTACCTTTCGAGCATGCCATGCGCACCACGGCACGTGGCAGTCCAAGTTCTGAGTTGTCGGTTACATTAATTCTGCTTGACGCATTAGAGATTTGTCTGCTTTCGGTGCCAGTGACCGCTGGAGAAGACATGCCACCCCCGGCTAGGGGGTGGATAAGTGCCGCAGGCACGGTCCGGGGGTCTTCGGAAGCGGCACTGGCACCGATGAATTCTATACACTCTAATTCAGTAATATTGATCCTCGAAACGCGGATCAGCTCAGCCGCCGCCTCGTCGAGCGTCTTGCCTTCACGATGCAGCTTGCGTGCAAGCTCATACGCGCGCACGCCGTCCACGGACTTCGCCGAGAAAAGGGGAGCGATCTGGTCTTGCTCGCCGATGAATGCAGGCAGCGCCTCCGCTACCGACGAGGCAGTTATATGTTCATGCGGAAAGAACCTGTCGATATCCTTCTCCAGGTCGTATGAAGGAGTAGTGGCTCCGAATGTGATTCCGGCCACATACTCCTTGTCATGAGACTGCAGCTCCTCCGCAAGCTTCGTCGCCTTGCCGATACATACAAGCAGCACGCCTGTAGCCAAAGGGTCAAGCGTGCCGGCATGTCCGACCTTGAGGTTCTTCTTGCCGAAATGACGGATTGCCGTATACTTGATCTTACGGATCACGTCGGCAGAAGTCCATCTGTATGGTTTGTCTATGGGGATGATAATCCCCTCCGGATAGTCCTCGATGTTTCTTGAAAGAGGAGCCATATCCGGAGTAAGAATCAAAGCTTCCAAACTGAATTATTTACAAGGTATCTTATCAATGCGACCCTGGTGACGTCCGCCTTCGAACTCCTCACCAAGCCATGCGTCTGTGATCTCCAGAACTGTCTCGAACGGAATGAAACGTGCCGGCATCACGAGTACATTGGCGTTGTTGTGCTGCTTGATGAGCTTGCCGATCTCCACTGACCAGCAGAGTCCTGCGCGGATGCCCTGGTGGTGGTTCAGTGCCATTGCCATGCCGTTACCGGTGCCGCAGAATGCGATTCCGAGCTCGACCTCACCGTTCTCGACTGCAGTTGCAAGCGGATGAGCTACATCTGGATAATCCATGCTGTCGGTTGTGTCGGTGCCGAAGTTCACCATCTCGTAACCCTTGCCGGTGAGATACTCCACCAGTCTGTTCTTGTACTCCACGCCTGCGTGGTCGTTGCAGATACCTATTTTCATATTTTTGATGTTATGTGTTCTATTAAATCCTCCTCCTCGGGAGGAGGACTTGCAAATTTAATGGTATGTGGTCAAAATAAAAATTATATTTGTGTGGAAATCCAAGATTTCAATACAAAATAAGATTTTCACACAAATATGAGGAAAGTCGTAGTAGCGTCTGATTCATTCAAGGGATGCCTGACGTCAGCTCAGGTGGCGGAGGCTGTGGAGAAAGGTATACATGAGGTGTATCCTAAATGTGAAGTCGTCAAGCTTGCGGTCGCTGACGGAGGCGAGGGGACTATGGCTGCGCTTATGTCAACCGTCGGAGGGGAAAGGCATGCCGTGACGGTGCATGATCCTGTCGGAAGACAGATCGAGGCATCTTATGCTATTATAAATGGCAATACTGCGGTCATAGAGATGGCATCTGCCAGCGGACTTACGCTGCTGGAACCACATGAGCGTAATCCGCTGCTGACCTCGACATACGGCACAGGTGAACTCATAGCTGATGCCCTGGACAAGGGATGCAGAAGGTTTCTGATCTGCCTGGGAGGAAGTGCTACCAACGACGCCGGCATGGGAATGTTGCAGGCGTTAGGCTATCGTTTCATGGGTGCGGAAGGTCGGGCCCTCAATCCATGTGGGGGGTCGCTGGCCAAGGTCGTTTCCATTCTGGCAAAGGATGCCCATCCGGCACTAAAGGAATCGGAATTCATTGTAGCCTGCGATGTGGATTCCCCGTTCTGCGGTCCTGAAGGTGCCGCATATGTATATGGTCCACAGAAAGGTGCCACTCATGATATGGTCCGCGAACTGGATGGCGGAATGCGTCATTTCGCAGGGCTTGTTGAACGGGTCACGGGAACAGATCCTGCAGATATGTCGGGAGCCGGAGCTGCGGGAGGGCTTGGAGGTGCCTTGATGGCCTTTATGAATGCCCGTTTATGCAGAGGTGCAGACATGGTGCTGGATGCCGTAGGATTTGATAAGGCGATCGCGAATGCAGACCTTATTATTACGGGTGAAGGTAGAATAGACTCTCAGACTCCCACCGGCAAGCTTCCGTATGCAGTTGCCAAGAGGTCATCCGGCATCCCGGTTCTAGGTATATGTGGCAGGGCAGAGGTGGATTCGTTGCCGTGTTTCAGGAAAATAGTACAGGTCACTCCGCCTGATATGCCTCTCTCAAAAGCAATGAACGCCATTGTGGCGGCAGAGAATATCCGAAAAGCCATAATGGACATATTGTTGCTTGAATCGCTATGATTTATGGAGGCATCTAAATGTTTGATATATAAGAATTTAGACACATGAGGGTGGGTGTTTTTTACCTACCCTCATGTGTCTAAATTACTGATGTTCAATCTGATACGTGCCGCGTTGGATTCTGTATCCCTGAAATCGGTCCGGTTTCTAGCAGAGCTTGCTCTTGATGTATTCGATTCGGCGGGCGAACTCCTCTTTGCCGATCAGGGTCACGATGTCCGCAATACCCAGACCGCTGGATGCTCCTACGAGAGCCAGTCGGAGGCAGTTCATAACCTTGCCCATAGGCCACTCGTTGCTGCGGATGTACTCCTCGAGCGGCTGTCCGAGTCCCTCAGGAGTGAACTCTCCGTCGAAGGCCATGATGAAGTCTGCAGCCTTCAATGCCAATGTGTAGTTCTCCTCTTTCCAGAACTTTGCAGCATCCTTTTCCACGAACTCGGTAGGAGCTACGAAGAGGTACGATGCGATGTCCCAGAAGTCTGCCACGAATGTCGCTCTCTCCTGGATGAGTGCAACGACCTTCTCCACATACTCGCGTGTGGCAGAGATGCCCTTTGCCTCAAGGACAGGCATATAGAGGTCCGTAAGTTCTCCGACGCTCTTCTTGCGGAGGTACTCCTTATTATACCACTTTGCCTTGTCAGCGTTGAAACGTGCGCCTGACTTTATGACTCTCTCAAGGGAGAATGCCTGAACGAGCTCCTCAAGCGAGAAGAGCTCCTGCTCAGTACCAGGGTTCCAGCCGAGCATCGCAAGAAGGTTCACGAATGCCTCAGGGAAGTATCCGTCCTCACGGTATCCGCGCGATACCTCACCCTCGGAGTTGACCCACTGAAGCGGGAACACAGGGAAGCCGAGACGGTCTCCGTCACGCTTCGAAAGCTTGCCCTTTCCGTCCGGCTTGAGAAGAAGCGACAGGTGGGCGAAGCGAGGCTGCGTGTCTGTCCATCCGAATGCCTCATAAAGAAGGTAGTGCAACGGAAGTGACGGGAGCCACTCCTCGCCGCGGATAACCTCGGTGATCTCCATGAGGTGGTCGTCCACGATGTTTGCCAGGTGGTATGTAGGAAGCTCGTCCGCTCTCTTCCAGAGGACCTTGTCGTCAAGGGTCGATGTATTCACTTCAACGTGTCCGCGGATAAGGTCATCCATCTTCACGACCCTGTTCTCAGGCATCTTGAAACGGATTGTCCAGTCTGTACGTGTCTCAAGGAGTTCCTTTACCTCAGCCTCATCCATTGCGAGAGAGTTGCGAAGGCCCATACGTGTGGTCTGACCATAGATGAATGTCTGTCCTGCAGCCTCCATCTCGGCACGTTTTGCACCGAGTTCCTCTGCTGTGTCGAATGCGTAGTAAGCATATCCGTTCTCAACGAGCTGCTCTGCATACTGGCGGTAGATAGGCTTTCTCTGGCTCTGTCTGTATGGAGCATGAGGATGACGCTCAGAAACTGTCTCGACTACGTTTCCTGCTGCATCAACTCCTTCGTCAGGAACGATGCCGCACCAGTTGAGTGCCTCGATGATGTACTTCTCTGCTCCAGGTACGAATCTCTGCGAGTCGGTATCCTCGATTCTGATGATGAAGTCACCTCCTCTCTGCTTTGCAAAGAGATAGTTGTAAAGGGCTGTCCTCACGCCTCCCATGTGGAGAGGACCTGTTGGTGAAGGTGCAAACCTTACTCTTGTTTTCCTGCTCATATATTATTCTGTTTTATCTTTTTTACCTTTTCTTCTGATGGCGGCTGTGTTCTCCAGCTCGCTCTTGTCATCAAACTCTCCGACCAGGAGTGCAGGCTTTCCGCTCTTGCCGAAGTCGAAGGTAGTCTTGATGCTTGTATTGTTGAAACCGATCTTCTGGCTCTGTACCTCAGGGTGCTCTATGCTTTCGCTTCCGGCGCATCCGCCCTTGCGGTATGTGAAGTTGCTGTCGATCTGGATTATGTTGCCGAGCTTTACATTGGTGATCTCGTTGAGTCTCTTCATCTCGAAACCGGTCGCGATCACAGTGATGTTCACCTTGTCAGCAAACTCAGGATCCATTTCATACACGATACCTCTCTTGAACCTGTTGGTGTTCTCGCCCAGGTGTTCGGTCATGAGCCTGTCTATCTCTGCAAGGTCATCCATAAGAAGACCCTTCTCGTTATATCCGCATGTGATGTTGATCAGCACGTTTTTGGCGGTCTTGATGTCGAAGTCATTGAGAAGAGGTGAAGCAAGTGCGCCTGTAACGGCGTCCTTGATCCTGTTCTCGCCCTCGCCCTTGCCGCATCCCATCAGGGCCATGCCGCTTCCGGTCATCATAGCCTTGACGTCCTTGAAATCGACGTTGACATAACCCGGTTTGTTGATGATTTCGGTGATACCCTGGACAGCAGTTGCGAGCACTTCGTCTGTCTTTGGAAATGCTTCATGAACAAGAAGACTTCCGTAGTGGGTGTATATCTTCTCGTTGTTGATGATCAGTATGCTGTCGACATTCTTCTGAAGTTCATAGATGCCGTCGATAGCTTTTGACATAGATTCGTTACCTTCGTTCTTGAACGGGATGGTAACGACTCCGACTGTGAGGATGCCCTTGTTCTTTGCCATGGCGGCAATCACAGGAGCGGCTCCTGTACCGGTGCCGCCGCCCATTCCGGCAGTGATGAAGAGCATGTCGGTCTTTGTGTTGAGCACCTTCTCCTCGATCTCCTGCTGCGAGTTCAGCGCGGCATTACGTCCTTCGGTAGGGTTGCATCCCGCGCCAAGTCCTGAGCCAAGCTGTATCTTTACAGGTACATGGCTCTTCTTGAGTGACTGGGAGTCTGTGTTGCAGACAATGAAGGTACAACCCTGTATGCGGTGGTTATACATGTAGTCGACAGCATTGCATCCGCCGCCGCCTACTCCGATTACCTTAATTATGGAATTCTCGGGCACCCAATCGGTGAAGGTTACCTCGAGTTCTTCAAGATTCATCTGGGTCATCTGCTTGCCTCCCTGTTATTTAGTCATGTCGTCAATCATGGTGTCGGTGTCGTCGTTGATCTTGTTCCATATGAACCTGATCCTATCGACAAATCCTCCCTTCCTGTTTTTCTTTGTCTTCTTTACTGGAGAATCATCATCATCGTCCTCCTCCTCGAGCTCTTCGTCGAAGTCCTCGTCCTCCTCTTCATCCGGATCTGCCTCCGGCTCCTCCTCATCCGCTTCTTCCTCCTCGACATATTCCGGCTCATATGCTTCCGTAATCTCATCTTCCGTAATTTCTACCGGAACTGGTTCTTCTACAGGAGTTTCGATCTCGGTGTGGTAAGTCTCATCGCAAATCGCGCAGTTCATGCACTCGTCTTCGATCGCAGCCTGTATAAGTCCCACCGAGGTCGTTGCCGTAGTCTCGCATATTCCTTCGATGTCCTGGCAGGAAAGTGTTCCGAGAGGATGACCGATACGGACATTGTATCCGGACATCTGTCTGATCAGCATCCCGAGGTTTGCTGTCTGCGAGGCTCCTCCGGTAATCACGATGCCGCTTCTGAGATGTTCGGCAAGTCCGCTCTCGCTGATTTCGTAGAGCATTGCCTGGATTATCTCCTCCACGCGTGCTGTAATGATCTCCGAGAGGTACTTCACGGTAACCTCCTTAGACTGTTCTGCTGTATTGCCCTCGATGTGCAGCACCTTTTCGCTGAGGCTCTGGAGCTTGTCCGGCATGCATGCGCCGAATGCGAGCTTGATGTTCTCGGCCAGTCTTTCGCCGATCTGCAGCTCGGTCTTGATGTCGTTGGTTATGTTCCTTCCGCCGAACGGTATCGAAGCGTAGTGGCGCATGATGTTGCCATGGTAGATGGTAACCGATGTGCTGCCGCCTCCGAAGTCGATCAGAGCCACACCGTTCTCCATCTCGATGTCGGTGAGCACGGCTTTGGCTGTGGTCTCGGCTGTGAAGTATTTCTTCTTTGATGTTATGCCTGTCTTTATCAACAGGTTGTCAGCGTTCTTGAGGTCTTTCTTCCTTCCGATGAAGATCTTGAAATGTCCCTCAAGTACGTCGCTGGTCATACCTATGATGTCGTTCTCGATGATCTGGAAGTATTCTCCGTCAGAGAATGACTGTGCCACGGCTCCATAGATGGCCTCCTTCTTGGGGTCTTTCAACGGGTAGGTCTCCTGGGCGAATCTCTTGATCGCCTCGATATCCTCTGCAGTGATCTCCGTGTCCTCTCCGCGGTCCATCACCTTACCGCTGTTGGCTTCCTGCCTGATAGGGAACTTAGGCATGCCGACAACCGCCTGGTTGATCTTTATGCCGAGCGAGTCTTCCGCATCCTTGATGAGGAAGGAAAGGGGAGCGCAGGCATGCAGGATGTTATACACTCCGCTGTACTTTATGCCTGCGGAATGTACCTCCTTGTAGTAGATTATCTGTCTGTCGTTTCCATTGACCCTGGCCACTGTCAGAGCCATCTTTGAAGTGCCGAGGTCAATCGCAACTATATGTCTTTCGTTCGTTTCCATCATATCTCTGAACTTATTCTGTTTCTAGTCTTTCCTGCAGACGATCTGTCCGTCATACCTTAGGTCTACAGTCTTGTATGCGTCTTCGCCCTTTTCTTCCCTGATGCTCTTGTAGTAGAGGCCCATCTTGTCAAACTTTGCATCTAAGTCTGACGGTTGGCCGAAGACAAATCTTTCCTGTCCTTCCCTCGGAATCAATACGAGGTTGCCGTCCTGCAGAACGGTTATCTGAACTATCTTGCTCTGCCAGGTCCTGCTTGAATTTATATACTTTACCATCCCTACGATGTCTCTCAGCCACCTGCATCCTTCTTCCGTGTCCGGCTTGCCGAGATATCCGTGCTCGATCTTCAGCGGTATGTATCCGTCCACTACCATCACATGGGACGTGTATGTGCTCTGAAGAGGGAAGAGACTGCAGTCTTCAACTGCATAGAATCCCTTCGAACCTTTCTGGAATCTCACAACCGGCTTCTTCTGGGTCACGGTCACATTCAGCATGCTGTCCTTGGTCGTATATGCCTCGCTCTTGTGGATTGCACTCTTGCCGTCAAGGATCTCCTCTATGCGCGTAAGGTCAATGCTGTCCAGTTTCACTCCCAGATAGCCTCCCTCCAGCTCCTCGTCAAGATACTTCCTGATCTCATGCGGGGTTATGAACCTGTTCATCGCACTGTCTGTGACGGTGATGGCTATTCCCTTGCACCTTATGGGCCTGCGGCTTGCCGCTCCAAGGAAATATGCTCCCGTCAGCACGCAGACCAGCAGCGCACCGAAAGCGATGTTTATTATATGTTTCCAGATTCTTGGCATCCTATCTGTCGTGTTTTTCTGTAAGCATCTGTGCAAGCGGTCCGACGAGTCTGTCGATATCGCCGGCGCCGAGTGTGACGAATACCTCCTTCTCGCCGAGTGTCTCGTCCTTCAGGTAGTCCAGAAGTTCATCCTTCCTGATCAGCACCTTCTCCGGAGCTGTCACGTCGTCGAAGATAATCTGCGATGTCACTCCGGGGATAGGCAGTTCCCTTGCAGGGTAGATATCAAGAAGTATGAGTCTGTCCACCATGCTGAGGGCCTCTGCAAACTCAGGGGCAAAATCCCTTGTCCTTGTATAAAGGTGCGGCTGGAATATGGCGGTGTATCTATAGTCCGGATATCTGTTCTTTATGGAACTGAGCGCGGCTGAAATTTCGTTCGGATGGTGCGCATAGTCGTCTATGTATACGAGACCGTCCATGCTCACCTGCATGTCGAACCTTCTCTTCACTCCTGAGAATGAAGCCAGTGCGGCCTTGATCTTCTCCGGTGCTATGCCGTAGGTAAGCGCTATGGCAGCGGCAGCCGTGCCGTTTTCTATGTTCACCCATCCCGGGATTCCAACGACGCAGTCTTCGATCACTCCGCCGGGGTGGTGCAGGTTGAAATGACCTCCCTCAAGCGGCTCGGCGTAGAAGTCGGCATCGGCCTCATTGTAGCCGTAGGTCATGATCCTGGCCTTGGTATCCTCGCATGTTATGTCGAGTCCATGCCTTACGATCACGGTTCCGCTGACCTGCGAAGCGAAAGCCTTGAACGCTTCGCGGATATGCGCCTCGTCGCCATATATGTCGAGGTGATCTGCATCCATGGATGTGATCACCGCAATTTCAGGGAAAAGCTGGAGGAAGGACCTGTCGAACTCGTCGGCTTCAGCAACGATCACGTCGTTGGCATGTGTCAGGAGATTGCTGTCGTAGTTCTTCGATATGCCTCCGAGAAAAGCCGAGCATCCTTCTCCGCTGTCCGTGAACAGATGGCTCACAAGTGTGCTTGTGGTCGTCTTGCCGTGTGTGCCTGCTACTGCCATGCACCTCTGTCCCTGTGCGATCTCTCCCAGCATGCGCGAGCGCTTGATCACCCTGTAGCCCTTCTCCTGCACGTATACAAGCTCTCCCATGTCCTTCGGAATGGCCGGGGTATATACTACCAATGTGCTTTCCACGTCAGCAGGTACGTATGAGACGTCGTCGGTGTAATGTACCTCGATTCCTTCTGCTTCAAGAGCATGGGTAAGCGGTGAAGGGGTCTTGTCATATCCGCTGACCTTGAATCCCTTCACGTTGTAATATCTGGCGATGGCACTCATGCCGATGCCTCCGATTCCTATGAAATATATGTGCTTATACATATTTATATACCTCCTGTGCAATTGTCATTGCCGCGTCAGTCTTGGCGAGAGCCGAGATGTTCTTCTCCATAAGAGCGATCCTCTCCGGATTTTCTATCAGTTCGCATGCGGTCTTCATCAGTTTTTCCTGAGCCTCGGCGTCAGTCACTATCATTCCGGCGTCCTTTCTTACCAGCGCCATGGCGTTGTGTGTCTGGTGGTCTTCGGTCACGTTAGGTGATGGGACGAAGATCGATGCCTTGTGTGCGGCGCAGAGTTCCGAAATGGAACTTGCTCCTGAACGTGTCACAACTACATCAGCCGCAGCATAAGCCAGATCCATTCGCCTGATGAAGTCCGAGTGCATGATGTCGTCCAGTCTTCTTCCCTCGGCACGGACTTTCTCCATGAAACTGTCGATCTGCGGCTTGTAATACTTTCCACACTGCCAGAGCACCTGGATGTTCTCTCCTCCAGGGCATCCCTCGGTTATCCATTTCTGCATCGCCTCGTTCAATGTGCGGCTTCCGAGACTGCCTCCTACTATGAAGAGATGCTTTTTCTGAGGGTCAAGTCCATAGAATTCCATGGCCTCAGCCTTCATGGCTTCGTCGGCTGCAACAATCTCCTTGCGGATAGGGTTGCCGCTCATCACTATCCTGTCGGCAGGGAAGAACCTTTCCATACCTTCATATGCGACGCATATGCATTTCGCCTTCTTTCCAAGTATCTTGTTTGTCAGTCCTGCAAATCCGTTCTGCTCCTGGATCAGGGTTGGGATGCCCATCCGGCCAGCCGCCCAGAGAAGGGGTGCGCTCGCGTATCCGCCGACACCGATCGCGATGTCCGGCTTGAACTCCCGGATCACCTCCTTCGCCATCCTTACGCTCTTGATGACCTTGAACGGAAGTGTGAAGTTCGAGAGTGTGAGCTTGCGCATAAGACCGGCAACCGGCAGACCTACAATTCTGTAACCTGCCGCCGGCACCCTTTCCATTTCCATCCTTCCGTCTGCTCCGACGAAAAGTATTTCGGTATCAGGGTTCAGTTCCTTGAGCTTGTCTGCAATCGACAGAGCCGGGAAAATATGTCCTCCAGTGCCGCCACCACTGATGATTGCGCGGATCTTTCTGTATTCCATATCCATTATGCTGATTTCTCAGCTGCTTCTATGTTTGCTTCAATGTCGTTCTTGGCATTCTCTGTCAGCATCTCGGCGTTCTCGATCTTCTTCTTGGCAAGACGGCTTATTGAAAGCATGATGCCGAAGGCCACGCAGAATACCAGGAATGCACTCGATCCGTGACTGATCAGAGGCAGCGTCTGTCCTGTCATAGGCCCTATGTCTACATTTACCAGAATATGCAGGAATGCCTGACCTGAGATCAGCACCGCCAATCCGCCTATCGCATATTTCTCGAAGTCATTGTTGCACATCCTCGCCACTATGGAGCTCCTTGCAAGGAGACTTACATATAATATGAGTACGAATATTCCTCCTATCAGTCCATACTCTTCTATGAGAAAACTATACATGAAGTCTCCATAGATGTTGTCGACCTTGTATTTCTGGGTGCTGTTTCCGATACCCTTTCCAATGATCTTGCCTTCGTGTACGGCCACTTTCGCTGACTCTGGCTGCCTGATGTCATCGAGTATGTCATAGTATGCATCTCCCTTGAGTCCTTCGAGGTCATTCATGTTGTAGTCGGTTGTCAGTCGGCCGAGGAATGTACCGGCTCTCTTTATGAGTTTTCCGTCACTTGCAAGGTGGATGCCAAGCATCAGGCCGATACATGCGGCACCTGCCGCTCCTGCTGTCAGAAGTTCCTTCACAGGCATTCCGCCGATGATCATCAATGCTATCAGCACAAGTCCTATCAGTATCGAGCTGGAACCGCTGCCGGCGAATATCATGCCCACGACAATGAGTGAAGGGGCATATACATACATCATTCTCTTCCAGAATGTCTTCTTCAGAAACCTCAGGTTCGGGCTCTTTCCGGCAAGCCAGTTGGCTAATCCGAGTGTCTTCGGCTTCATCTTTACCTTGCGTGCCTCCTTGTCCTCGTTGATCGCGTTCATCGCCCATGCGAGGTACATCACCATGGCGACCTTGACGATCTCGAACACGTGGATCTGCTTGCCGAGGAACATGAAGTTTCGTGTGGCCGAGTTGATGGTCTCGACTCTCAGGAAACCGAGGTCAACCTTGAACAGAAGCATTGCGAGCAGTACGAAAGATATGACAAATCCTGCCTGTGACAGGTATTTGATCCACTTTATGTCAAACCTGTAAAGAAGGATCATCAGACCTATTCCAAAGATCGCTATGATACCGTGCTCCTTCATGGTATCAAGTCTGGACTCCTGTGCCGGAAGCAGAGGAGTAGACGAGAATATCGCGAGGAACGATATCAGTATGAGAAGGAGGATTATGATCAGGATGACCTTGTCCCCCTCGAATGCCTTCTTCATATCCATTATAATCTTCTTACAGCTTCCTTGAACTGTCTTCCTCTGTCTTCATAATTCTTGAACAGGTCGAAACTTGCGCAGCATGGAGACAGAAGAACGACATCTCCGCTGGCTGCGAGTTCGCTTGCGAGCTTCACTGCGTCCTGTGCTGATGTCACGTCGTGGATCTCGGATACGACATCGCCGAATGACTCGTGGAACTTGGCATTGTCAAGCCCCATGCATATCATCGCCTTCACTTTTTCCTGCGCAAGAGGAATCAGACTGCTGTAGTCATTGCCCTTGTCTGTTCCGCCGACGATCCATACCACGGGTCTTGTCTGGCACTCAAGCGCATACCACGCTGAATCTACATTAGTAGCCTTCGAGTCGTTTATGTAAAGCACGTCCTTGATGCTGAGCACCTTCTCAAGCCTGTGTTCTACAGCTTCGAAGGTCGCGAGACCCTCGCGGATGGCGGCATTGTCGATATCCATCACCTTGGCTGCGATTGCAGCTGCCATGGAGTTGTAGATGTTGTGCCTTCCGCCGAGAGCGAGCTCCTGGAGGTACATGTCGCATTCTTCCTCCTTGTAGCGTACGATCATCCTGTCTCCCTGTACGAATGCTCCCTGGCTTACTTCCTCCTTCTGCGAGAACGGAAGCTTCTGCGCCTTCATCACGATCTGGTCGAGATGTCTGATGGTGATGTCGTCGTCAGAACAGAAGATGAAGCAGTCGTCGCTTGACATGTTTCGTGTGATACGGAACTTCGACTTCACGTAGTTCTCCATCTTGTAGTCATATCTGTCAAGGTGGTCAGGAGTGATATTGGTTATGATGGCGATATCTGCCTTGAAGTCATATACGTTGTCAAGCTGGAAACTGCTGAGCTCAAGCACATAGATGTCGTGCTGCTCGGTAGCTACCTGGTAAGCATAGCTCTTTCCGATGTTTCCGCCGAGTCCTACGTTGAGGCCGGCGTTCTTGAGAAGGTGATAGATCAGTGAAGTGGTTGTGGTCTTTCCGTTGCTTCCTGTGATGCATACCTTCTTTGCAGAGTCATATCTTCCGGCAAACTCGATTTCCGAGATCACATTGATGCCGCCCTCTATGATCTTACGGACCATCGGCGCAGTCGAAGGGATGCCTGGACTCTTGATGACTTCATCTGCGTTGAGGATAAGCTCCTCAGAGTGCTTCCCCTGCTCGTATGGAATATCCCATTCCTGAAGCATGGCAGCATATTTCTCGGATATCTTACCCATATCCGAGAGGAATACATCGAATCCCTTTGCCTTTGCGAGGACTGCGGAACCTACGCCGCTCTCTCCTCCTCCTAATACTACTACTCTTGACATGACTATCTGTTATCTGACCTTAAGCAATGCTATTGTTATTACCGCGAGTATCATTCCCACGATCCAGAATCTTGTTACTATCTTGGCCTCAGGAAGCGCTTTTGCCGGCTTGTTGAACAGGCAAGGGATGCCTTCCTTCTGGTAGTGGTGGTGGAGAGGGGCCATCTTGAAGATCCTTCTTCCCTCACCATATCTCTTCTTTGTGTACTTGAAATAGAATCTCTGCATGAGAACCGATACGCTCTCCGCGAAGAAGATTCCGCAGAGGACAGGAATCAGCAGCTCCTTTCTGATCAGTACGGCAGTTACTCCGATGATGCCGCCGAGCATGAGGCTTCCTGTGTCACCCATGAATACCTGTGCAGGATATGTGTTGTACCACAGGAATCCTATCAGAGCGCCTACAAGAGCCGCCATGAACACAGCAACTTCGCCGCTGCCCGGGATGTACATTATGTTCAGGTAGTCGGCGTTGACGATGTTGCCTCCCAGCCAAGCGAAGATTCCGAGCACCACTCCCACGATAGCCGATGTGCCGGCTGCGAGTCCGTCCATGCCGTCAGTGAGGTTCACACCGTTCGAGCATGCGGTTATCACCAGAATGATCATCAGCACATAGATCGCCCATTTGCAGTACCATCCCCATGCCCCCTTGAACGGTGACAGCCACTTGTAGTCGAATTCATGACTCTTCACGAACGGGATGGTGGTCTTTGTGCTCTTTACCATATCCATGCTTTCCATCTCTGCGGCATTCAGGTTCTCCACTGATTCCGAGATTGCGACCGCGGTGTCTTCTGCAGGGATATCCTCTCTGACTACGATCTGGTCGCTGAAGCATACTGCAAGTCCGATTGCAAGTGCCATCAGGCCCTGACCCATCAGCTTGCCTTTCTCACTCATGCCTTCCTTGTTCTTCTTGAACACCTTGATGTAGTCGTCGGCAAATCCGATGAGGAAGAACCATGTCGTGCTGACAAGCAGGAGGATGGTGTAGATGTTAGTCAGGTCTGCAAAGAGCAGCACCGGGACTATGATGGAAATGTAGATGATGATACCTCCCATTGTAGGGGTGCCCTTCTTCTGCATCTGACCTTCCAGACCGAGGTCACGGATTGTCTCACCGATCTGCTTGGTCTGAAGCCATGTAATGATCCTTCTGCCTGCAAAGATGGAGATCAGCAGGGCAGTGGTAAATGAAATGATCGCTCTGAAGGACAGGTAGTGGAAAAGTCCCTGTCCCGGAATGTCCAGATTCTTGAGCGCTTCTAAAAGGTGGTATATCATCTTGTTTCGTTAAATATTCCGGTTACTATCTCTTTTTCGTCAAAATGAACCTTTTCGGTTCCGTTGATCTGGTAGGTCTCATGCCCTTTGCCGGCAAGCAGGATCGTCGCTCCTTCGTCAGCGATCATCAGTGCTGTCCTGATCGCCTGTTCCCTGTCTTCGATGAACAGAGACCTGGCCTTGCCGCTTACGTCCATTCCTTCCTTGATGTCGGCCATGATGTCCGATGTCTTCTCGGTGCGGCTGTTGTCCGATGTCACGATGATCCTGTCCGCCATCTTCTGGGCGATCTTTCCCATCTCCGGTCTCTTTGTCCTGTCCCTGTCTCCTCCGCATCCGAACAGACATATGAGCTGTCTTTCCGGAGCGATCTCCCTCAAGGTCTTGAGTACGTTTTCGAGAGCGTCAGGAGTATGTGCGTAATCGATGATCACTGAAATGTCTCTCGGTCCGTTTAGATTTTCCAGCCTTCCCGGTGCAGGAGCGAGGGTACTCATAGCTGTCAGCACTTCGTCCGGATCGGCTCCCAATGTCACTGCCGTGGTGTATATTGCAAGCAGGTTATATGCGTTGTGCATTCCTATCAGCCTGCACCATGCCTCTCTTCCGTCGATCTTGACCAGCATTCCGTCGAAATTCTGCTCCATGACCTTGCATGTGTGGTCAGCGATGGTCTTGCAGGAGTATGTTACGGTCTGTGCCTTCGTGTTCTGAAGCATCACCATTCCGTTACGGTCATCGATGTTGGTGATGGCATATGCGTCAGACTCCAATGTGTCGAAGAACAGTTTCTTGCACCTGAGGTACTCGGCAAATGTCTTGTGGTAGTCAAGATGGTCATGTGTGAGGTTTGAGAAGATGCCCGCTTTGAATTTCAGGCCTTCCACTCTTGACTGCTCGACTCCGATCGAACTCACTTCCATGAAGCAGTATTCGCATCCTGCATCCACCATGTCGGCGAGCATCGAGTTGATGGTTATCGGGTCTGATGTCGTGTTGACCGCCTCTGTTCCCCTGGTACCGACGTAATTCGCTATGGTCGACAGGAGTCCGCAGTTGTATCCGAGGGCCATGAACATCCTGTACAGCAGCGTGACTGTGGTTGTCTTGCCGTTTGTTCCTGTGATACCCACGAGGGTCAGCTTCTCGGAAGGATTGCCGTAGAAATTCGATGCGATCTGCGCCAGTGCCTTTCTCGAAGATTCCACCTTGATCAGTGCTATCCCTTCTTCCAGGATTGCATGTCTCTGACTCTCAATGGATTCCTGATTGTCGTAAACAATGGCTCTGGCTCCCATGCCGATGGCTCTTGAGATGTACTCATGACCGTCATAAGCAAATCCTTTGACAGCCACGAAAAGCGACCCGCGGGTCACTTTCCTGGAATCACTGCATATTGCGTCTATTTCAGCGGCCCCGTCTCCTGCGGTATATATGCCGCCTATGTTGCGTATGATCTTGTCGAGTCTCATTTGAGCACAATTTTAATCGTTTGTCCTTTTCTGGCTGATGCTCCTGCCTTTGGAGTCTGTGAACTTACATGTCCTGTTCCTGAGTATTCGCAGGTGTATCCGCAGTTTTCAATCGCGTAGAGCGCATCCATCAGTCCCATTCCGGTCACGTCCGGTACCGGAGATCCGTCGGTCCGGTCTACCGTGATGTTCTTTGCCTTCATTTCCGGAATGTTTCCGTCCGCCTCAAGTTCATGGCTCCATTCCGTTTCATATGACCACACTCCGTCAACGATATCCTTGAAGGTTGCTGCTGCCGCAGCTCCTCCGTATACGTTCTCTCCCATTCCCAGCAGCCCCGTGTATGTTACTACGATGGCGGTGTACTTAGGTTCATCTGCAGGGAAGAAGCCCACGAATGTACCCTGATGCTTCTTTTTGCCGTCAATGTCTTCATAAGGGTTGCCGCTGCCTTTCTGTTCCTGAGGAGTCAGGTACATTCTCGCCGTACCGGTCTTTCCGGCAACCTGGCATCTGGCATTCCTGAGGACTTTTGCCGTTCCGTCTGAAGTTACCCTCTTGAGCGCCCTTGTAAGGGTGTCGGCAGTAGCCTTCGAACAGATCGAGTTCAAAAGCATAGGCCCGTATGTCTTTTCTGCCACACCGTTTCTTTCAGTACACTCCACGATATAAGGCTTCATCATCTTGCCGTCGTTTGCGATGGCGTTGTAGAAGGTTGCGATCTGGAGAGGTGTGACCTTGACCGAATAGCCGATAGCTGATGAAATCAGGCTTGTCCTGCTCCAGCCTCTCTCCTGCGGATCAGGGATGCTTGGCTTTCCGCTGCCATTCTCGGTGAGTTCAAAGTCGAAGTTTGCGCCAAGGTTGTACGAGTGAAGACGGCTGGTGAACTCTTCGGGGTTTTCTCCATAGTGGTCCTTCACGAGACGTCTGAACACGTAGTTCGAAGATATCTGGAATCCGTGGATGACAGGTATTGTCTTTTCCTTGGTATTGTTTTCGTAGTTCACGATATACTGGTCCTGGGCCACTTCCTTCAGCGGGTATTCTTCCATGATGCCTCTTTTTGTAGGGATCCTGGTATCCAGCTCGACCTTCTTGTCCTCAAGCAGGGTCGTGAGAGTGACAGCCTTGAATACGGAACCGGGCTCTGCGGGTCTGCCTGCCGCCATGTTGAAGCTCTCGTAATATCCTCCCTGACTGTCCTTCTCCAGGTTTACCATAGCTCTGATGGCACCTGTCTCCACATCCATGATGACTACACATCCTTCCTTGATGTTCTGGTTCGCAGACATGCTCTTCTTCAGTGCCTTGTCGGCGATGTCCTGAATGTTGATGTCAAGGGTTGTCCTTACGTCCGCTCCGTCTTCGGCTGAGATGTATGTGCTGTCAATATCCTGGATTCTGCTCGACTTGTCGGTCTTCTTCGTCCACTCGACACCCTTTCTGCCGTGGAGGAGGTAATGATATTTGCCCTCGATGCCCACATGAATAGCGCTGGTGTCGTCGTTGTTCCTTACGTAGCCGATGACTCTTCTGGCAAGACTGCCATATGGGTACAGACGCCTCTCTACCTTTTCAACGATGAGACCTCCCTTGTGTCTGGGGAGGTTGTAAAGCGGCAGTTCCAGCAGTTCCAGCAGTGTACCGTGGTCTATGTTTCTTGCAATACTTACGTATTTCTTCTTCTCAGCCCTGCTCTTGCGGATCAGGTTCCAATAGTAGAGCGAGTCTTTGTCCGGTTCGTGAAGGACTCTTGCCAATCCTCCTGACAGGAGTCTGGCGTTTTCGAGCCATTTCTCCTCGGCCTTACGTCCTTTTTCCCCGTCCTGCTCGTTATGCTCCTTCTGCACGTAGCAGTCCATGCGTATGTTATATAGGGGAGTGGAGATCGCCAGCAGCCTTCCGTTGTGGTCAAGTATGGAACCTCTCTCGGGTTCGATGACCTCCTTCTGCTTCGCCGGCTTGAAGTCCTTGACGAACTTCGGATTCGGCTCCCATATATATTGTATGTATATGATCTTTCCGATCACGACCAGTGAGACGGCAAGGAAGAGCATATAGAAGTGCATGAGCACACGGCTCGGTCTGCGCTTCTCCTTCTCTTTACGTATTTCTATATCCTTCTTTGCCATTCTTTCAGTCAGTTATGATTGTTTCTGCCGGTTTTGCCGGAGCGGTCAGCTTTGAGCCTCCCTGCTCAAGCATGTCTTCCACTGTGCTTATCCTTCCCATCTTGACGAACTGGTAGGTCTTCTGCGCATGGTATATCTTGTAGTTTTCCAGGATCTCCTTGTTGTTTTCTACCTGTACCATCACCTGCTCGATCTTGTAGTTCAGGAATATGTTTATCCATCCGAGGGCAAAAAGGACAAGGATATATGGCAGCAGCCTGTCGACGCGCATCAGCAGCAGGATGTCTCCGCTGAGTATCGACTTCAGCACTGTGCCGGCTGTAAGCTTCTCCTTGTTGCTTTCTGTTCCCATCAGTCTATTCTGTCTTTTCTGCTATTCTCAGTTTTGCACTGCGTGCTCTTGTGTTTGATGCTATTTCCTCTTCTTGCGGAAGGATCGGTTTGCGGTTTACCGCCTTGAGAGGCGCCGTGGCATTGCCATAGAAGTCCTTCTCGACCTTGCCGTCAATGTTGCCGGCCTTGATGAAGTTCTTGACCATCCTGTCTTCGAGCGAGTGGTAGGTTATGATCACGAGCTTTCCTCCTGGCTTGAGTGACTTCGCCGCACCGATGAGGAACTTCTCGAGTGACTTCATCTCCTGGTTGACTTCGATTCGGAGTGCCTGGTAGACCTTTGCGAGGAATTTGTGTTCGGCGAATTTGGGCAGTACGCTTTCAATCGCTTTTCCGAGTTCTCCGGTAGTGTTGATAGGGGAGAGTTCCCTTGCCTTGCAGATCAGCTGTGCTATCTTCCTGCTGTTGTCCACTTCGCCGTAGAGTCTCAGTATCTTCTCGAGGTCTTCCATGCTGTAGCTGTTCACGATGTCGGCAGCAGTGGTCTGTGCCTCCTGGTTCATCCTCATGTCCAGCGGTGCCTCGTATCTGAACGAGAAACCTCTCTCGGCTGTGTCGAACTGATGTGAGGAAACTCCCAGGTCGGCGAGGATGCCGTCTATTCCGTCCTTGTATCCCTGATGGATGATATGGTTCTGTATCCACCTGAAATCACTCCTTATCAAGGTCAGTCGGTCGTCGTCGGGTTTATTGGCGATAGCGTCGCTGTCACGGTCGAACGAAATGACTCTGCCCTCGGGAGAAATTCTCCTGAGGATCTCGGAGGTGTGCCCGCCTCCTCCAAAAGTCGCGTCTGCGTATATTCCTGATGGTGAGCTGATTAAAGCGGAAATGCTTTCATCGAGCAGTACTGGGTTATGGTATTCGGACATATGTGCCTCCTTTGATTAAATCTGTCCGGCTATCTTCTTACCCATATTGCGGAACTCTTCAGAATCGAATTTTCCGCCTTCAAGTTCATCTTTAGCCCAAATTTCGACCTTGAAGTCAAGGCACTGGAATACGACTTCCTTAACGATGCCGCACTTTTCAAGGATTTCCTTCGGGATGGTGATTCTTCCGAGCTTTGCATCCGGAACTACTGTCACGGTGTCGCTCATGTATGTTCTCCAGTATTTCATGTGATCTTCGTTGAAGGCGAGGTCGAGCTTTGACCTGATAGCCTGCGACATGAGGGCCCACTCCTGTCTTGTATACATCTCAAGGCAGTTCGAGTACATGTCCTTTCTGATCACGAATTCCAACTGGTCGGCAGGTACGGCGCTCTTGATGGCAGAAGGAATCACGAGTCTTCCTTTGTCATCGATCTTTGCGTTATATTTTCCGAAGAAACCTGCCATTTTTCCACTTTTCTAAATGTTCTGCAAAAATAGAAAATATTTTTCCACTTTCTTACATTTTCTTACATTTTTTTCCACCAAAATTTGACTACCTTTGCAAGACACTAGAAATGATATGAAGATGGATACGAATAAAGCATTGATAATTAGCGTTTTACTTCTTGTTGCAGTTGCCGGATTTTCTTCTTGCGGAAGGTACTCTTCTTCCACAAGCGAGGATGTGGTAGAGCAGCAGTTTCAAGAGCAGGAAGGGGAGTCACATGTCCTGGGTTTCGACCCTGATTCACTGAGGTGCACAGATGGTAAAGTGAAGTCCGGACAGTTCTTTTCGAACCTGCTCGGATCTCTTGGCATGACAGCCCAGCAGGCTTATAATCTGACCCAGGTCTGCGACACTCTCTTTGATGTCAGGACCCTCAGGGTGGGCAATACATACAAGGCATATTTCTCATCAGATGATCAGCTGGAATATCTTGTTTATGACCGTGACAGGATGCACCAGATCGTCTTTGACTGCACTGAGCCATATGATTTATGGATATACGAGAAACCTGTTGTCCACAATGAGAAATATGCTGATGTCACGATCAATTCGTCGCTTTGGAATGACATGCTGGCAGCAGATGTGTCACCTCTGCTTATTCTCAGTCTTTCAGATATTTACGCATGGACTGTAGACTTCTTCGGACTACAGAAGGGAGACCGTTTCAGAGTGCTTTACCAGGAGACGGTCTGCGATGGAGATGTGATTGCGGTTGATACTGTAAGATATGCTGTCTTCAGTCATTCATGGCAGGACTTTCCTGCAATAATGTATGACCAGCAGGACGGCGGAAACCTCTGGTGGAACGAAAAGGGAGAGAGCATGAGGAAAGCTTTTCTGAAGGCACCTCTCAAGTTCTCGAGGATCAGTTCAGGCTTCTCGTACGCGCGCAAGCACCCGGTTACAAGAAAGGTGCAGCCGCACACCGGAGTCGATTATGCAGCCCCGAAGGGAACTCCTGTAATGACTATCGGAGATGGAGTCATCACAAGCATGAAATATGAGGGGGCAGGCGGAAATACAATCAGAATCCGCCACAACTCAGTCTATTCGACTGCTTACCTGCACCTGTCTGGATATGCAAAAGGATTGAAGGTAGGACAGCGTGTCCGTCAGGGTGATGTGATCGGATATGTAGGATCAACAGGCCGCTCGACCGGCCCGCATCTTGATTTCCGTGTATGGAAGAACGGCACTCCTATCAACCCTCTCAAGATGGATTCTCCGCCAGCAGAACCGTTGAAGCAGGAGAACATGGAATCTTTCATCCAGACCTGGCAATCCTATCAGCATCAGATAGATATGATCCAGGCCCAGTCCCACCTCCAAACCCTTTTCGAACTGCTTTAACTTTTTGCTAATTGTCGATTTACAGTACTCTATAAGTTCTCCTTGCTTCCTTTTGGCGGCAAGGAGTTTTTGTAACTGACAGTGTCTGACTATGTGGTTCTTTTATGGATATGGCAGTAGCCACCGGCGGCATTGGCTCCCGAAAAGGGAAGGGGCCCACATAGTGGGAAGGACCGCCGGTGGCTACTGCCATATCCTAAATGGTATTTCCTTACTGCGCTATGAAGCGGTAGACAATTTCTCCGGTCTGTCGTGCCGGAGCTGTAGATGATTGTGAGAATTTTGACAGACGCGCAGCTCTGACAGCAAAACTGCGAAGGCATTGGTCGGTTGACGATATGTCATCCTTGACCTCGGCTCCAATGACCGCCCCCTGGGGATTCACCACGATGATCACGGTCACCTCACCTCCTGCATAGCATCTGTATGCCGGAATAGGCAGCTTGCTGGCCTTTCTGCCGTCTAGTGTGTATGAAAGTACCGATGGACCGCTGTATGCCTTGTCTGACTTTTCGTTGTTCTTCTTTCCGCCACCTCCAAGGTCCACTGCATCGTCACTGTACTTTTCCTCAAACGCATTGCTCTTCTGGCCGTTCTTCAGGTCCTGAGCCAGTCTCTCTGCATCCTTATACAGCTGTTCTGCGTCAGTTCCCCTGTCGTCCTTGAGAGGACCGCTGTTGTCTACGGCAATGTTTCTTACAGGAGTGCTTGTTCCGGAAATCTTCTCCTCCAGACGCTGTCTGATAGCGTCAAGTTTAGCGATTTCCTTTTCCATCTCCTCCATTTCCTTTATTTGTCTCTCAATCTCCTCCTGCTTCGAGAAATCAATGACAAAGCTCTCCTCCCTCCTGACTGTCGAATCGATCTGGTACAGGAGCAAGACAATGATCACCGTGAGGTGGAATATCACGGTGATCAATAAACCTGCATTATTTTCTCCTTTTCTGCTCAATTACTTGCTGTTCTGTGAAAGGGACTTCTCGATGGTTGCCGATATCACGTCAATGGCGACCTTGTTGTGTCCTCCCTGCGGGATGATGATGTCGGCGTAACGTTTGCTCGGCTCGATGAACTGAAGGTACATCGGCTTCACGGTCTTTGAGTATCTTTCGATGACCCACTCTACGGTCTTGCCTCTCTCGACTATGTCACGAGCCATCACACGCATCAGTCTGTCGTCATCGTCAGCATCTACGAATATCTTGATATCCATCAGTTCACGCAGCTGCTGATCTGTGAAGATAAGGATACCCTCAACAATGATGACATCTGCCGGCTTCACTCTGACAACCTCATTCTTCGAACGGCCGCATGTTATATATGAGTAGACTGGCTGGTCCACTTCCTTGCCCTCCCTGAGTTCAGCAAGCTGCGCTCTTAGAAGGTCAAAATCAATCGAGTCAGGGTGGTCGAAGTTGTGTACCCTCTTCTGCTCTTCAGTATAGTGGCTGAGGTCCTTGTAGTATGAATCCTGAGGAATTACAACCACATTCTCCTGAAGTTGCTCTGTAATGGCCTTGACTACTGTGGTCTTGCCTGATCCGGAACCTCCGGCAATGCCTATTATCAGCATAATCTATTAATACTCAGCGTTCTTTGGTGTACGAGGGAATGGGATCACGTCACGGATGTTGCTCATACCTGTCACGAAGAGGAGAAGACGCTCGAAGCCGAGACCGAATCCACTGTGTGGAGCTGAGCCATAGCGGCGTGTGTCAAGGTACCACTCGAGACCCTTGCGGCTCATGCCTGTCTCCTCGATACGTGCCTCAAGTTTCTGGAGTGATGACTCACGCTCAGAACCTCCGATGATCTCACCTATCTTAGGGAAGAGAACGTCCATGGCACGCACTGTCTTGCCGTCCTCGTTCTGCTTCATGTAGAATGCCTTGATATCCTTCGGATAGTCAGTAAGGATAACCGGCTTCTGGAAATGCTTCTCCACGAGGTATCTCTCGTGTTCGCTCTGAAGGTCAGTACCCCAGCTTACAGGATACTCCCACTCCACTCCTGCAGCCTCGAGGATCTTGATACCCTCAGTGTAGGTAAGACGTACGAACTCGGTTCCGAGAACTCCCTCGAGACGTGCGATAAGTTCGTTGTCATATCTGTCGTTAAGGAACTGGATGTCCTCACGGCAGTTGTCGAGGGCGTACTGAACAAGGTACTTGATGAATTCCTCAGCAAGATCCATGTTGTCCTTGATGTCATAGAAAGCCATCTCGGGCTCGATCATCCAGAACTCTGCCAGGTGACGTGGAGTGTTTGAGTTCTCAGCACGGAATGTTGGTCCGAATGTATAGATTTCTCCGAGAGCCATCGCTCCGAGCTCACCCTCGAGCTGACCGCTCACTGTAAGGCTTGTCTCCTTTCCGAAGAAGTCCTTTGTGTAGTCTACGCCTCCCTTCTTGTTTCGTGGAAGGTTCTCCATGTCGAGAGTAGTCACACGGAACATCTGTCCTGCACCCTCGCAGTCAGAAGCTGTGATGAGCGGAGTGTGCATGTATACGAATCCCTTGTCGTGGAAGAACTTATGGATAGCGTATGCCATCTGGTTGCGCACGCGGTAGATTGCTCCGAATGTATTGGTCCTAGGACGCAGGTGAGCTACAGTTCTGAGGAACTCGAAGGATGTGTCCTTCTTCTGGAGAGGGTAACGTACAGGGTCGCACTCTCCGTAGACCTCGATAGCTGTTGCCTGGATCTCAGTAGCCTGACCACCTCCTACCGACTCGACAAGCTTACCCCATACAGCGATACATGCTCCTGTAGTCACTTTGGCAAGTACAGCCTCGTTTTCTGGAGTCTTGTCTACAACGATCTGGATATTATTGATAGTAGAACCGTCATTAAGTGCGATGAACGCCACATTCTTGTTGCCTCTCTTTGTCCTTACCCATCCTTTGGCAAGAACATCCTTGCCTGCCTCACTCTTGAGCAGGTCCTTCACTTTGGTTCTGATTACTGTTTCCATTGATTTATAGCGATTTTACAAACTCTGCAAAGATAATCGTTTTGCTTTTATTCACCTAAAATTTTACCCTTAATATCGGTATTGTCAATCCTGCCATTGAATTTCTCTGCTCCCTTTCCAATTGCGAATACCGGAACAGGTCCGCCAGTGTGGCCGAGAGTTGTCCAACCTATGTTGCACTCTATGTTGAGCGCGCGGTTTCCATCATAGTCAAGCGTGTTCTTCTTTCCGCTGTCAATCCACTGCTTTTCAAGCTTTTCCCAGTTGATGCCGCTGTGGCCGCAACCGAGTGTGATTCCGCCGGTCTCATGGTCTGCTGTTACCACGATCAGGGTTTCGTCCTTGTGCTGGAGATAGAATTCGTATGCTACTTTGACCGCTGCGTCGAAGTCGATCACATCAGTGATCATTGACATTGTCCTGTTGTCGTGTGCTGCCCAGTCGATTGTGCCGCCTTCGCACATGATGAAGAATGGCTCGTCATCTCCAAGTGATTCGATTCCTAACTGGACCATCTGGGCAAGAGTTATATCTTCAGAAGTCTTGGCATCGCTGACATAGTTCTCTGCATCCTCCTGCCTGTTGCTTTCCTGGCAGAAGATCACTTTCTCCTTTCCGGCTGCCTCCTTCCTGAATTCTTCAAGTCCGTAGCACACAGTATATCCCTGAGACTCAATCACCTGGTCAATAGGATCCTTGTCGCCTTTCTTGTCCTTATAGTCAAGGAAACCGGCACTTGCGAAGAATTCGAAGTCTGTATCTGGAATCTGAGAAGCGATGCTGTAATAGTTGCCTCTGTTTGTCTCATGGGCATAGAATGAAGCCGGAGTAGCGTGGTTCACCGGAACAGATGAGATGATACCGATGTTATATCCTTCCTCCTGGAGGCAGTATGTCACACTTTTGACATTTATGCTGTCTTTGTTGATGCCGACAGTACCATTGTTCGCCTTCTCTCCGCAAGCGATAGCGGTACCCGCTGCTGAAGAACATGTGACGTTATAGTTTGCTGAATGTGATGTCGCTGTTCCGTAGTATGGGAATGTGCTCATGAGCAACTTTTCTCCTCCCAGTTTCCCAGCTTTATATGAAAGGTATGACTCTGCAGCAGCAACATGTGTCGCTCCCATACCGTCTCCAATAAACAGAAACACATACTTTGCCTTCGTCTCCTCCTGCTTATTGCAGCAGCTTGAGAGTGCTGCTACTGCCATTGCAATGGCTGTGGTAAGTTTGATAATTCTTTTCATGTCGGATTAGTGTTATAAATCCCACAAATTTACCTAAAATATTCATATGCCTGTCAATCAATAACAAAAAAAAGCAGCTCCGAAGAACTGCTTTCTTAAAATATTGCATTTAGAGAGTTTTACTCGCCTTTTCTTGCTGTGTACATGATCTTAAGGGCAGAGCACTTACGGAGCTCCTGCTTAACATCAGTAACGATACCCATACGGGTATTTTCGTCAGCCTTGATTGCTACAGTCATGAATGATCTGTCAGCCTCAGACATCGCGTCACGCTCTGCAGCGATGAAGTCGCGGATCTCGTCAACTGTCTTGAAAGAGTCATTGAGCTGGATACGTGAATCGTTACCATACTGGCCCTGAAGGCTTCTGATAGGTGTACCGATATTGATGTATGAAGTCAAGTCCTTTCTTTCAAGCTTTGCAATCTCAGATGCCTCTGGAAGTCTGACCTGAACCTTGCTTTCTGTTTCACGCATGGTGGTTGTCACCATGAAGAAGAACAGGAGCATGAACACGATATCGGAAAGTGAGCCTGAAGGTGGCTGCGGCACTGACCTTTTCTCTTTATTTTTGAATTTTGACATATCGTTTATCTCCTATTACTTTTTAGAAACATCCTTAGGCTCTGCCTCAGAGATATTCTGTGGAACTGCCTCTCTTACAATCTTCTGCTGATCCTCATCGCACTTGATGTAGACCTGGCCGAAGTTTGCGATTGCAAATTCGTCACGAAGTTCGTTAACGGCCTTTACGAGCTCATTCTGCACTGCGATGTATGCCTGGTAGCTGGTACCGCGGTCATTCTGGAGTGAGATAACGCCCTTAGAGACCATGCATGGTCCGAATCCTTCGATTTCCTTCTCCTCTCTTTCTGGGAGGTTAGGGTCATTTGCAGGGTTAGAAAGGAATTCCTTGATCTTGTCCTTGAGTAGGCTGACGTCCATAGGCTCTGTACCAGCGAAAAGTCTGTCCGCAGAGTTAATCTTCACAACGATGATGTTACGACGATTAACCTTCTGGTCCTCTGCCTTCTGATTTGGATCCGGCATAGGAGGCAGACGGCGCTGAAGACCCTTGTCCTGATCCATGGTGGTAGTCATCATGAAGAAACAGAGCAGGAGGAACGCCATATCCGCCGTTGAACTTGAATTGATTTCTGGTGTTTTCTTACCCATAGCGTCTTGATTATTTACGGATTGCACCGATGATCCAGCCTGCTACAAGTGCAAGGAGTGCACCTCCGAAGAGGAAGTATGTCAGGTTGAGCATGGTGTCAGTAAGTTTGAGTGTGCCGTCTGATACCGGATCACCGAGGTATCCTACAGCTGGGGTTCCTGGGGCAAGTACATATGCAACTGCAACTACGGCAACAATCGCAACGAGACCGGCAAGAAGCTTGAGCAGGCTCTTTGGATTGTTCATACCGCCGATCACAACCACACCGAATACTACGGCAGCGATAGTGACCAATGCAAATGCATACGCACAGTAAAGAATGTTGTCAACAGGTGCGTTACCGTTTGACTCAAATCCTACAGCGAAACCGTAGAAGCTGAAAACGACACCCACGACGAACAATACCGCCAGTATCCATTTGATGATTTTTGTGTATTTCATTTTAAACTAAGGTCAAATTATTTCTTATACTTAACCAGGATATCCATAAGGCTGATAGAAGCGTCCTCCATCTCTACTGTGAGGGCCTCAACCTGTGAAAGGATGTAGTTGAAGAAAATCTGAAGGATAGTAGCAACGATCAAACCACCGACAGTAGTGATGAGGGCCACCTTCATACCACCTGCAACGACAGCTGGAGACATGTCACCTGCAACCATGATCGCGTCGAACGCCTGGATCATACCGATAACTGTACCCAAGAATCCGAGTGATGGAGCGATAGCGATGAAGAGAGAGATCCATGAAAGGTTCTGCTCCATCTTGCTAGCCTCTACGCCACCGTAAGAAACAACTGACTTCTCAACCTCCTCAAGAGTCTGGCCGTCAGCAAGACGGATCATAGCCTGAGCGAAGATAGAAGCTACAGGACCGCGAGTCTTTACGCAAACTTCCTTAGCAGCCTCAGCGCCACCGTTCTGCAATGCAGTCTCGATGTTAACGAGGAGCTTCTTAGTGTTTGTCTTAGAGAGAGCAAGGTAAAGGATACGCTCGATACAGAGAGCGAGACCGAGGATAAGGCAGGCAATTACAAGGGCCATGAAGCCAGCACCACCTTCGATGAACTTGGTCTTGAGGGCCTGGTGCATTGGAACCTCCTCAGGAAGCTCGTCAGTAGCCTCAGTAGCCTCAGCTACCATCTCAGTTGCTGTTGTGTCAGCAGGCTGCTCGTCCTGAGCTGCTGCGTTCTGTGCAGAAAAGGCCATAACGCCCATTACTGCCAAAAACATG
>JAGBTT010000172.1 GCA_017631175.1 Bacteroidales bacterium | reverse complement strand
TTCTATTGGAGCTGGAATGATATTCTTCAAGGAGAAAGTCAATTTCATTAATATTATAGGTATAATATTTTCGCTTGTTGGAATCGTGATGGTAGCTATGGCGAAGGGAGAGCTCGGTGAACATTTCATCTGGGGAATCGTACTTCTTCTCATTGCAGTGATAGCCGAAGTAGGACATGCGTCCCTTACAAAGAGTCTCTCAGGAAATTATTCGAGTCAGATTATTGTGATGTACCAGTTCCTGATTGGCTCTGTATACCTTTTCCCCCTCTTCATATGGAAAGGACTTGACGGCTTCAATGCAGAAACTTATTTCAGCGCTGAGGTATGGTATCCTCTCATCTGCCTGGCAGTTCTATGCTCAAGTCTCGCATTCTCTCTCTGGGTCAGCACCATCAAGAATCTTGGTGTAGCAAAGTCAAGTATTTTCTCTGCGCTCATCCCTGTTGCAGCAGCAATCATTGCATGGGTATTAGGACATGAGTATCTGAATTCAAGACAGTGGATTGGTATTATCGTTTCTACGGCGGGAGTTATCTTATCACAATATACAGTAAAAAAGCAGGCTTAGGCCTGCTTTTTTACTGTATATTAGTTAATTAATCTCAATCCGATGCGGGCGCGATCAAGGTCGACCGATATAACGCGAACCTTGACCTGCTGGTGAAGCTTTAGAACCTTTGAAGGATCTGCCATCCCTTTCACACCCATCTGAGAGGCATGGATGAGGCCATTCTGCTTGATTCCTATGTCTACAAAAGCTCCGAATGCAGTAATATTTGTAACGATTCCCGGGAGTTCCATTCCCTCCTTGAGATCATCGATAACATGAATATCATGGTCGAATTCGAATTCCTGGGCAGACTCACGAGGGTCACGTCCGGGTTTTCTGAGTTCGCTGATGATATCATTGATTGTCGGGAGACCGAATTCTCCACCGACATATCTCGACGGTTCGATCTTCGAGCAGAGGTCGGCATTTCCGACAAGTTCCTTTACTGCCACGCCTAGATCCGAGGCCATCCTGTCAACTATATGATATGCTTCAGGATGCACAGCTGAATTATCAAGGGGATCTGAAGCACCCTGTATTCTGAGGAATCCGGCGCACTGCTCAAACGCCTTATCGCCAAGACGTTTCACTTTTAGAAGTTCTTTGCGCGATTTGTATGCACCATGCTCACTTCTATAGTCAACAATATTCTCAGCAAGAGCAGGACCGATTCCTGAAACATAGCTCAGAAGGTAACTGCTGGCTGTATTGAGGTTAACACCCACGCTATTTACACAGCTCTCCACCGTATTATCAAGCTTCTCCTTGAGAAGTCCCTGATCCACATCATGCTGATACTGACCGACTCCTAAAGACTTAGGATCAATCTTCACGAGTTCGGCGAGAGGGTCCATCAGACGACGGCCGATAGACACGGCTCCACGCACTGTAACGTCGTATTCTGGGAATTCAGCACGAGCAGCTTCAGATGCTGAATATATGGACGCTCCGTCCTCACTTACAGTAAACACTCGCACACCCGAAGGAAGCGGAACACGCTTGATGAAATCCTCGGTCTCACGGCTTGCTGTACCGTTTCCGATAGCGATCACCTCTATTCCATATTTCTGGACAAGACCGGAAACGGTCTGGATTGACTTTACCTTCTCGCTCGCAGGCGGATGTGGGAAGATAGCCTCATTATGCAGCAGGTTTCCCTGTTCGTCAAGGCATACTACTTTACATCCTGTCCTGAATCCAGGGTCGATTGCAAGCACGCGCTTCTGTCCCACAGGAGGTGCCAGAAGAAGTTGCCTAAGGTTCTCACCGAAAATCCTGATTGACTCAATATCAGCCTTTTCCTTTGCCTCTTTTAGGATTTCATTAGAAATTGAAGGCTCAAGAAGACGCTTATACGAATCTTCAAGGGCCATATGGATCTGGTCTGCAAGAGGAGCTGCCGGATATTTGCGTTCCTGGCAGAAGTCATAGTACATCTTCTTGACAGACTTCTCGGGATCTGCATCGATCTTCAATGAAAGGAAGCCTTCCTCCTGTGCCCTGAGGACAGCAAGCAATCTATGCGGCGCCATCCTCTCGATAGACTCCGAATAATCGAAATAGCTGCGATACTTCATAGCTTCCGCGCCGACAGCCTTCTTTGTAGCCTTGGCAACCAGCCTTCTCTTTCTGAATGTCTGCCTCAATGTCTCTCTTACATACGCGGTCTCGCTGACACGCTCCGCAATGATATCGCGTGCTCCAGCCAGAGCATCCTCTACGGTTGCAACCTTATCACCGACAAACTTGCGGGCAAACTCGGCAGGATCAGTCAAGGTCACATTGTACATGCGGTCAGCAAGCGGCTCAAGGCCTGCCTCTTTGGCAGCAGTGGCCCTTGTGCGACGTTTTGGACGGTATGGAAGATATAGATCCTCAAGTTCACGAGCATCCACGCAGTTCTCGATCTTCGAACGAAGCTCAGCTGTCAAAGCACCTGCATGGTCTATATTCTCAAGAACGGTCTCTTTCCTTTTGTCCATCTCGACAAACACATCATGCCAGTGACGCACCTCAGCCACGGCAACATCGTCAAGACCTCCGGTCCTCTCCTTACGGTAACGGCTGATAAACGGAATTGTCGCCCCCTCTTCAAAGAGTTTCACACAATTCTCCACCTGCCAATCCCTCACCCCCAGCCTCTGGGCTATACTATCAATATATATCTTTTTCATACTTCCTTTTGATTTTAGCATGACTGATTTTTGAAAAACCCTGGCCGCCCATGGCCTGGTGAATGGGAGGGGCCCACGTAGTGGGAGGGATTTAGTTTTTCAAAAATTAGTCATGCGACACCTGCTTGAGCTGCTCACGATAAGCCGAGAAAATCTTAGACTTGGACACAAAACCGACATATGTCCTCTGCGAATCAACCACAGGCAGGTTCCATGCTCCAGTCTGCTCAAACTTCCTCATCACGCTGTCCATCTTCTCGTCGACATACACATAAGCCGGAGCCGATTTCATGAAGTTATATACGTGAAGAGTATCGTAAAGTTCATACTTGAACATATCCCTTCTGATATCCTCCAACGACACATATCCCTGGAAATGATTTCTGGAATCAACCACAGGGAAAATGTTTCTCTTGGATTGTGAAACCTTCTCGACAAGATCTCTCAAAGTAGCATCAATTCGGACTGTCAGGAAATCAGACTCAATCACCTCGCTTGTCTTAAGCAGAGTGAGCACCGCCTGGTCACTGTCATGAGTAAGCAGCTCGCCTTTCTTGGCGATACGTTTTGTATAGATTGAGTAAGGCTCTATAGACCTGGTGACGGCGTATGAAACCGTTGAGGTCAGGATAAGCGGAATCAGAAGTTCATACCCACCGGTCATGTCTGCAATAAGGAAGATTGCAGTCATAGGGGCCTGCATGACACCGGACATCAGGCCTGCCATGCCGACAAGCACAAAGTTCTGCTCGGGCACTACCGGCGCTCCTCCTATGAGATTGATTGTACGTGAAACAACGAATCCCGCAAGCGCACCGATGAAAAGCGTCGGACCGAATGTACCACCTACTCCTCCGCCGGCATTGGTAAAGGACATCGAGAAGACCTTCAGAAGAAGGACTACCATGAAGAAGACCGGCACAAGCCACGCCTTGCGGAGACAGAAAGCCAACAGAGTCTGACCTTCCAGGTCGATAGTACCACCATTCAGCAATTCATGCAGGTACTCGTATCCCTCTCCGAACAAAGGTGGGAAAAGGTATATGAGCAAACCCAGGCATCCTGCAGCCATGGCCCATCTGACAAACGGCCTGGTGACGCTCTTGATCTTATCCTCAAGCCACAATGTCATGCGGGTGAAATATACCGAGCACAGAGCACTGAATAGTCCCAGAATCAGGTAATATGGTATATTTCCCAGAGCGAACGGAGTCAGCGAGCACTCGAAAGGAGGCTTGTCTCCGAGACACATATACGATATCACCGTTGCCGAGATGGTCGAAAGAAGCAGCGGCAATATAGACGACATCGAGATGTTGAAAAGCAGAATTTCAAGAGTGAACAGGACACCGGCAAGAGGAGCCTTGAAGATTCCTGCGACTGCTCCGGCCGCTCCACATCCTAAAAGTATCGTCATGTTCTTATAAGAAAGTCCCATGTAACGGGCTACATTGGAACCTATGGCTGCTCCGGTATAGACAATAGGCGCCTCTGCTCCTACAGAACCGCCGAAACCGATCGTCACCGAAGAAGCGATCATCGATGACCAGACATTATGGCGCTTTATCTTCGATTCGTTCTTGGAAACCGCAAGCAATACCTTAGTGACACCATGTCCGATATTGTCCTTTACCACATACTTCACGAAAAGCATTGCGATAAGCATACCGACACCCGGATATATAAGGTACAGGAAATTATACAGTTCGCCGTCAAACCACGATGTAAGACCGCGATGAATATACAATATCGCAAGCTTCAGCGTAACTGCAGCAAATCCGCAGGAAACTCCTACAAACAAGGCAAGAATAATCATGACATCCCTCTCCGGCAATCTGTTAAGGAAATGCCTGAGTGGTGCCAGAACATCTTTGATCATGAATTTTGATTTCATCCTGCCTTATAAAAAAGACCGGTCGTCTCCGGCCGGTCATATTCTTCATTATTCTCCGTCTGCTGCGTCATCCTCAGAAGAGTACTGAGAGATGTTGTCATCTGGAAGACCGTCTCCTTCTGAATCTCCGTCTTCGCCGTCCTCTCCATCAAGCCAACGCTCGATATCTTCAGCGTCATCTGTCTTCACTTTGATCTTTACAAGATATATAGCATCTGTGATCTCGATTGTCACTGCATAAAAACTGTCGCCGTTGGGCTTATCATATTTTACCAGATCATGGAAGTAATCCGCATATCCTTTGGGATACTTCTCCGAAAATGCAGCTGCGAGTTCCTCTGACATGTTCTCGAAGCTGATTACTGCTCTTCTTTTCTCTGTTGACATATCTGAATTTAAATCTAATCCTGTTGAACTTGAAATCAGGTGCAAGTGTAGGACATTTTTTTTAATTGAGCAACACTCAAGACACTTTTTTTCTATTTTCCACGACGGAAGAAGAATGACTTCTGCTCGCGCTTTTTGTCTATGTCTCTCTCTACAAATACTTTCTGCATATTTTTAGGATCAAGACCAGTATAGAACATGACAGAGGATGTCGTCATGGGGGTAGGAGTGAAGTCCTGGACCTGGTCCATATATAGCCCTTTGAGGGCAGGATTTCCAGCCAGACGTCTCATCTCACGCATACCGCATCCAGGATGACCGGAGATGAAATACGGTACAAGCTCACACTTTCTTCCGCTTGAGCGTACAATGCTGTCGAACTCTATCCTCAGACGCTCGAAAAGTTTGAACGACGGCTTCGCCATGAGTTTAAGCACAGCGTCGTCAGTATGTTCAGGAGCTACCTTAAGACGGCCGGAAGTATGCTCAAGGATAAGTTCCTTGAGATATGGATACGAAGTTTCGTCTACAAAGCCCTTTTCATCCAGAAAGAGGTCATAACGGATACCGCTTCCGATATATGCGTGTCTGATACCCTTGATGCGTGCAATCTGCGCATACAGATCCAGCAGACGCTGGTGCGAACGGTCCATGTTCTTACATGGAGAAGGGAACAGGCAGGATTTGCGGCGGCACTTCGCGCACAGGCTGCGGTCCTTGCCTGCCATTCCATACATGTTTGCTGTAGGAGCACCTACGTCGGATATATTGCCTGCGAACCCCGGAAGCGAAGTCAGCTCGGAAATCTCCTTTATGATCGACTTCTCGCTCCTGGACTGGATGAACTTGCCCTGGTGGGCTGCTATGGTGCAGAAATTACATCCGCCAAAACACCCCCTGTGCGTATTGATCGAGAACTTGATCATCTCGAAAGCAGGAATATGCTTTCCTTTGTATCTGGGATGCGGCTGCTTGGTGAACGGAAGATCCCAGAACGAGTCCATCTCCTCCTGGGTCGCAGGAGGCCACGTAGGATTTATCTGGACATAACCGTTACCCACAGGCTCAATCAGTACCGGAGGGGTAAGCATGTTGGCGTATGTCTCGATTACATGGAAGTTCTCTGCAAAAGCCTCCTTATCCTTGCAACAGCGTTCATATGAATTCAGAATCACCGCGTCCTTAAGCTTCGAACGGCCGTCCATATAGAAAGCCAACTGAGGTATCTTCCTGATGTCATTAAGATTACGTCCGGACTCAATAGCCCGGGTAAACTCTATCATTGTCCTCTCCCCCATTCCGTAACAGAGCCAGTCTGCACCGCTGTCAACAAGGATTGAAGGTTTAAGGCAATCCTGCCAGTAATCATAATGGGTGACACGTCGCAGGGAAGCTTCTATTCCTCCGATCACGACCGGTATATCAGGATATATGCTTTTGAGAATCTTGGTGTATACAGTCACCGCATAATCAGGCCTCTGACCAGCTTTTCCCTCCGGGGTGTAGGCATCATCACTTCTGAGACGCTTGGCTGCCGTATAATGATTGACCATGGAATCCATGGCACCGGCATTCACTCCAAAATACAACCTCGGAGCTCCAAGCTTACGGAAATCACGGAGGTCATCACGCCAGTTAGGCTGAGGCACGACCGCAACACGGTAACCATGTTTCTGAAGCCATCTCGCGATAACTGCTGTACCGAAAGAAGGGTGGTCTATAAACGCATCTCCCGTAAAGAGGATGACGTCTATATAGTCCCACCCTAAGGTCTTGACCTCCTTTGCAGAGGTCGGTATCATATATGGCGCAGCCATTATTACATTCTTTCAGGGAGATTGATTCCAAGGATAGACATTGCCTTGCAGAGTACCTTTGCAATAGTCTCCACAAGCACGAGTCTGGTCTGGAGAAGCTCCTGATTCTCCTCTCTGAGGATCGGAGTATCGTGGTAATACTGGTTGAACTCCTTCGCAAGCTCATATGCGTAGTTTGCTACGAGTGCTGGCGAATGTGCCGCGCCAGCCTCTGCAACCTTTGCAGGGAAAGTATTGAGTATCTTGATGATACGAACCTCCTTAGGAGAGAGTTCAATAGCTGCGTCAAGTACGTCTGCAGTATGGGCTACACCCTTTTCATCAGCTTTTCTGAGAATAGACTTGATACGTGCATGAGTGTACTGGATGAACGGACCTGTATTTCCGTTGAAGTCGATAGACTCCTTCGGGTCGAAGAGCATTGTCTTGCGTGGGTCCACCTTGAGGATGAAGTACTTGAGCGCACCGAGGCTGATCATCTTGAAGAGCTCGTCCTGCTCCTCCTCGGAGAAATCGTTGATCTTTCCGAGTTCGAGCGATGTCTCCTTCGCTGTATTATACATACCGGCAATAAGGTCATCGGCGTCAACTACTGTTCCCTCACGCGACTTCATCTTACCCTCCGGGAGCTCCACCATACCGTATGAAAGGTGGTAGATGCTGTCAGCCCAGTCGAATCCCAGCTTGCCAAGGATGAGCTTAAGTACCTGGAAATGGTAGTTCTGCTCGTTACCTACCACATAGATATGCTCATCAAGGCTGTACTCTGCGAAACGCTGCTCTGCTGTTCCGAGGTCCTGGGTCATGTATACTGAAGTTCCGTCACCACGGAGAAGGAGCTTTCTGTCAAGACCGTCTGCTGTAAGGTCACACCATACAGAGTTGTCCTCCTGAGTCTCGAAAATTCCTGCCTCAAGACCCTTCTGCACAAGTGCCTTGCCGAAGAGATAAGTCTGCGACTCATAATATGTCCTGTCAAAGCTGATACCGAGGTCTGCGTATGTCTTGTCAAAGCCCTCGTATACCCAGCCGTTCATGGTCTTCCAGAGCTCCACAACCTCTGCGTCACCGTTCTCCCATTTGAAGAGCATCTCCTGAGCTGCCTTGAGCGAAGGTGCATTCTTCTCAGCCTCCTCCTTGCTCATGCCGCCTGCAACGAGCTCGTCAACTTCCTTCTTGTAAAGGTTATTGAACGCTACATAGTAGTCTCCCACGAGGTGGTCACCCTTCTTGCCGCTTGATGCAGGGGTCTCGCCGTTACCGAGGACCTTCCATGCATACATTGACTTGCAGATGTGGATACCACGGTCGTTCACGAGGTTTACCTTCATCACGTTGTGGCCACAAACCTCGAGAAGCTTAGCCACAGACCAACCGAGGAGGTTATTACGGATGTGTCCAAGGTGGAGAGGCTTGTTTGTATTAGGTGAAGAATACTCCACCATGATGGTCCTGCCTGTAGGAGCGAGCTGTCCGTAATCCTCGGCAGTGGCGATCTGTGCGAACAGTCCATTCCAGTATGCATTAGAGAACGACAGATTAAGGAATCCCTTCACCGTGTTATAAGCTGCAATCTCGGCAGTGTTTTCCTTAAGCCACTCACCGATGGCGTTTCCTGTATTCTCTGGTGTTGTCTTCGAAATCTTAAGAAGAGGGAAAACCACAAGAGTATAATCTCCCTCAAACTCCTTGCGTGTAACATTAACCTGAAGCTGGCCCTCAGGCATTTCTACGCCGTAAAGCGCCTGAATTGCTTCAGACGCTTTAGATATAATGAATGATTCTGGTGTCATTATCCTAAATAGCTTTTCAAAAGTTTGCTTCTTGATGTTGTCTTGAGCTTGCGGATCGCCTTCTCCTTGATCTGACGGACACGCTCACGTGTAAGTCCGAAACGCTCACCGATCTCCTCGAGGGTCATCTCCTGGCATCCGATGCCGAAGAACGACTTGATGATCTCCTTCTCACGCTGGGCAAGTGTCGAAAGCGCCCTCTCTATCTCCTTGTTGAGAGACTCATTGACGAGACCACGATCTGCACTTGGAGAGTCATTGTTCACGAGAACGTCCAGAAGGCTGTTGTCCTCACCCTCTACAAAAGGTGCATCAACTGATACATGGCGGCCGGAAACTCTGAGAGTATCAGCAATCTTGTCCTTCGGAACGTCGATCATCTCGGAAAGTTCCTCGCTTGAAGGCATACGTTCATGTTCCTGCTCGAACTTCTGGAGGGCCTTGTTGATCTTGTTGAGAGATCCTACCTGGTTAAGAGGCAGACGAACGATTCTTGACTGCTCCGCAAGAGCCTGCAGAATCGACTGACGGATCCACCACACTGCGTACGAGATGAACTTGAATCCCCTTGTCTCATCGAACTTCTCAGCAGCCTTGATAAGGCCGAGGTTACCCTCGTTGATAAGGTCAGGAAGGCTGAGACCCTGGTTCTGATACTGTTTTGCCACAGATACCACGAAACGAAGGTTGGCTCTTGTAAGCTTCTCCAGCGCCTGCTGGTCACCCTTACGGATCCTCTGGGCAAGTTCAACTTCCTCTTCCACTGTGATAAGTTCCTCACGGCCAATTTCCTGGAGGTACTTGTCAAGTGACGCACTCTCACGGTTTGTAATCGATTTTGTAATCTTAAGCTGTCTCATTATATAAAATTAAGTTAATCTCCTCGTCTAAATCCCGAAGCCGAAATAACCTGATCTTCCTGAAGGTGTGACTCCCTCCACAAACACCGACCTCTTCGACTTCTTCACGATGTCAATCACATCCTGAGGTGTCTTTACCGGCTGGTCATTGACATAAAGGATTATGAAACCTTCTGTCGCGCCTGCTTCCATAAGCTTGCCCTGACCAAGTTCGATGATCTCAACTCCGTTCTTGAGTCCGAGTCTCTCGAGTTTCTCCTTTGGAATCTCCTTGATATAAGATCCATAGAAAGCTACTGAACCATCACCTGCCTGCGATCCGTTCTCCTGAGCGGACCCCATGAATACTACATCAAAGGCTATCTCCTTTCCATCTCTGAGCACGATTACCTCCGCGACATCACCCGGAGAAAATCTGCTCACTGTCTCCTGAACAGTTGCAAAGCTTGTAACCTTCACTGAATCAATGGATAAAAGGATATCCCCAGCCTTGATTCCGGCCTTATCGGCGGCACCGCCTTTTGAAACCTCAACAATATATACGCCGTTTCTTGCAGAAAGTTTCAAATCCCCGGCTATTTTATCACTGATTTCCTGCATAGTAACACCAAGAACCGCCCTCTTCACACTTCCGAAATCAATAAGGTCACTGACAATCTTCTTCACCATGTTGGACGGAACAGCGAAAGAATAACCCGCATACGAACCGGTCTGTGAAATGATAGCCGTATTGATACCCACAAGATTTCCATTCTTATCAACCAAGGCTCCTCCACTGTTGCCAGGATTTACTGCAGCATCCGTCTGAATGAACGACTCGATCCTGAACTCCCCCGACGTATTTGGCATTGAGCGGCCCTTGGCGCTTACAATACCAGCCGTAATGGTTGAACGCAGGTTATATGGCGAGCCTATCGCTATAACCCATTCTCCGAGACGAAGTTTATCCGAATCACCGAATGGAATAAACGGAAGACCGCCCGCTTCAATCTTAAGCAGTGCCACATCTGTTGCCGGATCCGCCCCTACCAATACAGCGTCATAGGTCTGGTTGGTGTTAAGCGTCACCTGAATCTTATCGGCACCTTCGATGACATGATTGTTCGTCACGATATATCCGTCCTCACGGATTATTACTCCGGAACCGCTGCCTACCTTTTCGCGCTGTTGAGGAGTACCATAGCCGAAGAAATAATCGAAGATGGACTGAGGCTGGGTGGTTGTAGCAGTAGAAATGACCTTGACATATACCACAGCATCTACCGCGGTCTCTGCTGCATAGGTAAAATCCGGCCAGTTGTCATGCGACAGATTGACAGTCCTGAACTGCATTTCTGAAGATGGGACAACCTTCTGCAGTGAGTCTGTCTGCATACCTTTAACGACAGCAAAAGCTGTCAGCCCTCCTGCAAGAGCGGAGAGCATAACGATCAAAATACCTTTTTTCATATGTATAACTTTATAATCTTTCAAAACCAGCATGGAATTTTCAAAAAATATGCCAGAGAAAATCTGCGGAATTTTTCCCGAATCGGAAAATATTCTCTATATTTGTTGACTTAAGAATAACAGGCATGACATATGCCGAAATATGGACAAAGACAATAATTAAACACTATAATCATGAAACTTATCATTTCGAGCTCAGAACTGCTTAAAGGCGTGATGGCGGTATCAAAGGCTATCCCTGCAAAGTCGCCGCTTCAGATTCTTGAGAACTTCCTGTTCGACCTCCAGGGTAATACCCTCACCATCACAGCGTCGGATTCGGAGCTTACCCTCAGGACCAGGATCGAAGTAGAAGCAACATCGGAAGAAGGAAAGATTGCAGTACCTGCAAAGCATATGATGGACCTGCTCAAGGAGCTTCCTGACCAGCCGTTGACAATAAGCACAGCAAGCGACAGTTCTTTCGTATGCAGTTGGGCATCAGGAGAGTCGACTCTTCCATATTTCCCTGCAGAAGACTATCCTGAAATCACAGGTACAGACGAAACAGCAGTAACACTCCAGTTCCCCGCACAGAGCCTTGTAGAAGGAATCGCCAGTACAATCTATGCAACAGCAGACGACGAGATACGTCCAGCAATGAACGGTATCTACTTCGATATCGACCTCGGATCGACAACACTCGTAGCTTCTGACGCACACAAGCTCATCTGCTATACAACCGCAGACGTACAGGCTTCGGAGAAGGCATCATTCATCCTTCACAAGAAACCTGCTGCAATCCTTAAAGCCATCATAGGCAAGGATGTAGAGACTGTAGAGGTTGCATTTGACTCAAAGAACGCCGTATTCACATTCGGACAGACAATGGTCATCTGCCGTCTGGTTGTAGGCAAATACCCTAAGTACCGCGACGTTATCCCTCAGAACAACTCCAATGTCCTTCATATTGACAGAGTACAACTCCTCAACACGGTACGCCGCGTGTCTGTCTGCTCGAACAAGGCTTCGAACCACATCAAGCTCGAGCTTCAGAACGAGAAGCTTACAATCTCTGCACAGGACCTCGGATTCTCTATTGCCGCACACGAGACCCTTGCATGCCAATATGACGGTGCTCCGCTTGCAATCGGATTCAAGTCCCCATACCTCATTGAGATTCTCTCTAACATCAGCTGCGGAGAGCTTGTGATGAAGTTCCTCGACAGCAAGAGAGCTGCCCTCATCCTTCCGGCAGAGAACGAGGAGGAGTACGGCAAGATATGCGGTATCCTCATGCCAATTATGATCAGCTAGTCATGAAACTGAATCTAGAAAGGCCTTTAGTATTTTTCGATATAGAGAGCACAGGCCTTAACATCGCTTCAGACTCGATCATCGAGCTTTGCTTCGTAAAGGTAATGCCTGACGGAGAAGAAAGAGTCAAGACATGGCGCGTAAAACCATGGGACTATGAAAGGCAGTGCCAGAGAGAAATCAATCCATCAGCGCAGGCCGTACATGGGATTTCAGCAGAGGACCTGAAAGACTGTCCTACATTCTATCAGATAACTGAAGAAGTGACTGAATGGCTTGAGGGATCAGATCTGGCAGGATTCAATTCTGCCAAATTCGACCTCCCGATGCTTGCAGAGGAGGTGGAGCGCGTATGCAGATATACAGACAAGCATCCTGACCTGGACCTTCACGCCATGAAGATGGTGGATGTTCAGAACATATTCCATATGATGGAGCCCCGCACACTGAAGGCGGCATATATGTTCTACTGCGGACTGGACCTGGAAAACGCCCATGCAGCAGAGGCTGACACCATGGCGACATATGAAGTGCTCAAGGGACAGCTTGACAGATACTCTGCTGACCCACGCATTGAGAACAACATAGACAAACTTGCCAGATTTTCGACCAAACAGAGGACCGTCGACTATGCCGGACGCCTTATCCTCAATGATAAGGACGAGCCTGTCATCAGCTTCGGAAAGCACAAGGGCAAGACTGCACGCGAGGTTTATTTCAGCGAGCCGTCATATTTCGCATGGATTGACAATGGAGACTTCACCCTGGACACCAAGCGTCAGTTTGCACGCCTGAAGGCACAATACGAAGAAGAGAAGAAGGCTTCCAGACCAGCTCCGGCTCCAGGAAAGACAGCATCCGCCCCAAGAACCAAGGGATATACTCCTTTTGAAGGTCTCGGGGACCTCTTCACACAGCAGGAAGACTGACACCCATGAACATAGTCGTAAAACCATATGGCGGAAGCTTCAGCTATTGCCGTCCGGACACAAGTTGGGAAAGAGAAAACAGAGACCTCTACACACCTGACCGCATTGACAGATGGGACTGGGCTCCGATTGTTTTCGTACGCGTATGCAAGGCCGGTAAATGCGTAGGCAGGAAGTTCGCCTCCAGATATTATGATGCCTTCGGCTTCGGTGCCCTGCTTTATGTAGGATCTGTAGGAGAAGCCGATATCAACATCGCTGCCGCCTCATGTGCAGACCATTCTTCCGTACTGCCGTTCCCGCTTTATAACATCGCGGTACTGGAAGGACAGGACAATATGTTCAAAGTATTCAAGGACGGTCGGGAGATATACAATAAAGACTGCAAGGAAGTACAGGAAGCCATTGAAGAAGCAATCTGCAGTTCATCTGAATTCGTATCACTCCGAACAGGAGACATCGTGGCAGTAGAGCTTGCGCCGACAAAGACGCTGACAGAAAGGCCCGACACCGAGATACAGTTCAAGGCAACCTTCTGTGAAAAAGAAACATTCGGATTCAAAATACTGTTCTGATACAAGAACCCCTCCATTACATGCAAACATGAAAATGGAGGGATTCTTCTTTTTCCCCTCCCTTAGCGTGCTCCATAATGGCTATAAGATCCTCAAGGAGCAGATCGGGGCGTACTGCTCCCCGCTCCCAGAAATCATTACCGCCTCCGTTGTTGGCACACCTTATATTATTATATATAGGCAGATTCCTGGCAACAGGTCCGAAACGAGAAAACATATGATGGAACGCTTCGATTTCTTCTCTGGTACGGCATGGGCCCGGATTAAGCCACATATCAGCCTCAAGAGAATATTCATAGGCCTCTTCTAGAGATATGACCGAGGAAGCAGAAGTACCTGAAGAAGCTCCGATGATTTCTCCTCCGGCATCTTCAACAAGTCTTGACATATAGCCATCCTTACCGGGAATGTACCAGGCATCTCCATATGGGATATTTATCAGAACCTTGGCTTTTGTCGCTCTATTGACTTCCCGCATCTGTTCATTATATCTGTCTCTTACAAAAGAATATACAGAATCTGCCGCATGCATCCGTCCGGTTAAAGCGCCGAACAGACGGACATACTCTGCTCTTGCCAGAGGATGTTGTTCAAGGTGATCATGCAGCACAAGCGTCTTTACACCCAATGAACGGAGTTTGGAGACATATGGAGGCTCTGCCCCTGTCACAGCATATGTAACAAGAAGATCGGGCTTCAAGTCAAGAATCATCTCATAATCAAGTGCCGCATCATATCCGACATCCTTTACGGTACCACACCTGATATCAGGATCTGAAATATACTTCAAGCCAGACACAGCACAGATTGTTTCCGATGCGTCTATGGCGGCAAGAGCTGCAACATGCGATGAAGACATGCATATGATCCTTTTCACAGGAGTGCTGACCCACAATGTATCTGGTTGACGACCGGAAGGGTGTCTGACTATTATGAATGTGTCGGTATCCTGCCCGACAATATCAAAGAACTCAGCATATTCCTGTGATGAAGACATGACAATCTTGCTCTCATGCATGCAGCCTGAGAGCATCATGGCAAACGTCATGAACAGGATATTGACTATATATCTCATATTTGTCAATGCTGTGCAAAGATAGACAAATTGCTGGCACTTGATTTGATCAGTGCGAAATATTAATTTTGTCACATAAACCTACAGTACATGAAAACACGACATTATCTTGCTGCTTTAGCAGCCCTTATGATCATCACTGTCACATCATGCGGAAACGTTGGGGCACAGAACGATAAAAACAAAAAGTCCGTCGAAGACAAGTACGCGATAGAACTGACTTCGGACCAGTTCTCACAGCTTGTATATGACATCGACGGGAAAGAAATGAGATATCTTGGCGACAAGCCCGCAATTGTGGACTTCACAGCCCCATGGTGCGGACCATGCAGAAGCATTGCACCGATCCTTGAGGAACTTGCCAAAGAATATCAAGGGCACATCGTTGTATATAAGGTCGATGTTGACAGATGCAGGGAAGTTGCAGAAGCATTCGGAATCACCTCCATTCCGGCAGTATTATATATACCTCTTGAGGGGGAGCCGTCAATGACTATAGGCGCACGAAACAAGTCAAAATTCCAGAATGAAATAGAGAGAATCCTGCTTGACAAATAAAAAGAGGGCCATATGGTCCTCTTTTTGAGCCAGCTATGGGATTCGAACCCACGACCTTCGCGTTACGAATGCGATGCTCTACCGACTAAGCTAAACTGGCAACGTATCTCCTTCCGTTGAAGGGACTGCAAATATAGGGAAATTATCAATATATTTGCAGAAATTATACTGGTCATGGAAAATCACAATTCAGCTGAGATTATCATTATCGGAGGCGGTGCTGCGGGACTTATGGCGGCTGCGGGAGCAGCTGCAACACTTTGCGGCAACGGACGCGTATTGGTGCTGGAGAAGATGCAGCGCCCGGGACGCAAGATAATGATCACAGGCAAAGGCAGGTGCAACTTCACGAACCTCAAAGCATGGAACGAGTTCAGCGGGCATGTGCACCCGAAGCCAAACTTCCTGAAGCCATCGTTCTATAATCTAAGTTCTGAGAAGATGATCGATTTCCTTACGGAGCACGGAATGGAAAGTGTCGTGGAGAGAGGTGACAGGGCGTTTCCGGCTTCACATCTGGCTTCAGATGTGGTTGATGCGCTGGTAAGAGCGGCTGAGGAGGCCGGGGCTGACGTGATGTGTGGAAAGGAGGTGAAACAGATTGCCACTCGCAATGATGCCGAGGGATTCCGAATCGAGTGCAGCGACAGCAGCGTATATGAGTGCAGGAAACTGATAATCTGCACCGGAGGGTTGTCATACCCGAAGACCGGCTCCAGCGGAGACGGATATGAGTGGGCGAAGGAGATGGGACATGCCATAAGGCCGCTGTTTCCTTCATTGACTGCTGTTGTGCCTAAAGGGTATAAGGACTTTGCAGGCAAAGGCCATATCCATAGAAGCGAGCCACTTTCAGAGGTCGGCAAGATGCTGTGCGGCAATCAGTTGAAGAATGTGGAACTGAGTGTACTGATTGACGGAAACCAAGCACAGAATGAGTTCGGAGACATGGACTTCACTGACGGCGGAATCGAGGGACCTATCGGATTCAAGGTCAGCAGGAAGTGCGTGAATGCGATAGTGAACGGCTCAAAGGTGACCGCTGTGCTGGACCTTAAGCCGGCTGTGGAGATAGAGGACCTCACAGTCCGCATAAACACTCTATGGAACGAGATCTCCAAGGACAGACGCAACGCGCAGAAGCTGTATAAGGACAGATTCAAGATTCTTCTCACAAAGGTACTTCCTATGTCCCTGATCCAGGGATTCATGAAATATCACCCTAACGCAGACCACAAGACTCTTCCGAAGCTCCTCAAGGGATGGAAGTTCGAGATCGAGGGTTATGTGGGATATGAAAGATGCGTGGTGACCGCCGGAGGCGTGTCGCTGGACGAAGTAGCGCCTAAGACATTGGAATCCAAGCTGGTACCTGGGCTTTACTTTGCCGGTGAGGTATTGGATCTAGACGCCGATACTGGAGGATATAACCTGCAGACTGCCTTTTCTACCGGGTATCTGGCTGGGGTTTCTGCCGCTAAGGCTAAATAACTCCCGAACCGAGCATTTCTACAGAGGTATCCTTGGCACGTGTTGCCAGGGATTCTTCGACTGGTGCATACCATACGGCGAACTGGCCTGGGGTGATGCCTCGCTGAGGTGTATCAAAGAGGATATACAGACCATTCTCTCTCATGATCAGTGTTGCGTCCTGGAGCGGCTGGCGGTAGCGGATACGGACGCGGTAGCGGCGGATTTCGCCGGCTGCCATGCGCATGTCCTCACGGATCCAATGGATCTCAGAAGGTGCGACTCTAAGACAGCTGCGTGACAGGCCCTTATGAGTATGCCCCTCTCCTACATATATTATATTAGAAGGGATATCTGTCTCAATGACGAACAGCGAGTCCTTGTGTCCACCTACGTTCAGTCCCTTTCTCTGGCCTATCGTATAGAATTGCGCTCCATCGTGCTTTCCTACAATCTTTCCGAAAGGATTTTCCTTGTAACGGGTCTTCTTGATGTGCTTTCTGCCGCTGCGGTATGTCTCCGTCTGGAACTTGATGTCATACGTTATCGGCTGAGACAGTCTCATGAGATCCGCATCGGAAAGGCCTGCAATCTTGTCCATATCGAACGGACACTCCCCTTCCGCAGCGGGAACAGCCTTATCCTCCGAGACATAGTCCGTAATCATCTTGACATCTGATGCACCTTCCTTGAGAATAGACTCCAGTGTTGACTTAATGAAGTTATACTGCTCGTTATCAACATAATATGCATCATACACCTCAACTATATCGCCTTCGCACGGCTTGAGTTTCTGCTGGAGGAAGGTCGGCAGATCAACCTTGCCAACGAAGCATATTCCCTGCGAGTCCTTCTTGTCGGCAGACGGAAGGTCCGCCTCATGCGCAAGCCTGCGCACTTCCGGCTTCTCTATGTCTCCGATCGGGAAAAGCGCCTGGGACAACTGCTCCTGTGTCAGTTGGCAGAGGAAGTAGCTCTGGTCCTTGTTAGGGTCCGCTCCGGCCAGAATACGATGTACCTGTCCGTCCGCACCGCCGAAAGTCTCCTTTCTGCAATAATGACCCGTAGCCACATAATCGGCACCGAGTTTCTTGGCACATTTGAGAAACGCGTCGAACTTTATCTCTCTGTTACAGAGGACGTCAGGATTTGGAGTGCGTCCTTTTTCGTATTCATCGAACATATAGTCCACTACCCTCTTCCTGTACTCCGCACTGAGGTCTACAAAATAAAACGGGATACCTATCTTACGGGCTACAAGCTCTGCTACAAAGCGGTCCTCCTCCCACTCGCAGTCGCCGTGGAGAGTTGTCGATGCATCATGCCAGTTCTGCATGAAAAGGGCGAAGACATCGTAGCCCTGCTGCTTGAGCACAAGCGCAGCAACGCTGGAATCTACTCCTCCTGAAAGACCTATGCAAACCTTAATATTGCTGTTATCCGCCATAAAACAGGTATTTTTTAATAAAAAGCATTATATTTGTAGACTGTGCAAAGATAACTTAAATAAGCAGTTATGACAAGTAAAGAGATAAAAATCGCTTATACTGAGTTTACGTCGCTGGACGAGCTTGAGTCCAAGGATAAGGAACTTGCCCAGGCGGCGATAGACGCGACGGCTCAGGCTTATGCACCATATTCCAAGTTCAATGTAGGAGCAGCGGTACTCTTTGAGGATGGGGTTATCGTAAAAGGATCGAACCAGGAGAATGCAGCCTATCCTTCCGGATTATGCGCAGAAAGAACAGCACTGTTCTACGCCAGTGCAAGCAGACCTGACAAGGCAATGGTAGCCATATCCATCGCTGCTGTACATAACGGAGAGCTTTGCGAAACCCCGGCAACACCATGCGGCGCATGCCGTCAGGTAATGGCTCAGTACCAGCTGAAGAGCGGACTTCCGATGATGGTCCTTCTCGTAGGAGCGCACAAGATATGGAAATTTGATAAGGTTGACGATCTTCTGCCGCTGATTTTCGATAGTATTTAGACTAATACAGGTAGTTATTTTTGCTGGTTTGTAAAAAATGTCTACCTTTGCAGTCGGGTAAGTCTTACACGACCAGCTCCCTCCGAATTCCCCCAGGACTTGACCGTAGCAAGGGTAGGAGGTCGTAGCGGTGCGATGTAATCAGCTTACCCTTTTTTCGTTTATATCAGTCAATACCTTAACATGAAAAAGATATTCTCACTTCTAATCATTTCGGCATTGGCACTCGCATGCGAGGTCGACAAATATCCTGGTGCCGATGAATTCGCTCCCGGACAAGGCAACAGTCAGAAGCCCGGCACCGAAAAACCGGAGGACAACGGACAGGAAAACCCAGAAACCCCTGTAGACCCGAATCCTGACCAGCCGGATGATCCGACAGGAGGATGGAACTATGCTCATGTCACCACGAGCATGATCGGCCACGCAGGCCTTTCATATATCTGGGATGAGAGCGTGATTCCGGAGATCACCATCAAGATGACAAAGGACGAGTGGAACAAATTCCTTAAAGCATATGACCAGAATTCAAACAATAAGGAATATTTCTACTGCGACATCACATATAAGAAGGGCAATGATGTAACCACTGTGGAAGATGCTGGAGTGAGACTCAGAGGAAACACTTCGCGTCGCAGACCTGAAGCCCACCGCAATGACGGAAACCACGTTACAGACGGAGCCGACTGGCAGCACTGCCACTTCGGCATCAATCTGCGCAAGTTTGAGAAAGACGGAAACCATGAGATCCAGGGCATCAGAAAGTTCAACCTGAAGTGGTTCAAGGATGACCCATGCTATGTACGCGAGCTCTTCTGTTACGACCTTTTCCGTCGCGCAGGCATCTGGACAGCAGCATTCGATGTATACTGCCGTCTTTGGATCCATGTAGAGGGTGACTCTAAGCCTGCATACTACGGAGTCTATGAGATGATAGAGCCATACGACAACAAGTATCTCGAGAAGAGAGAGCAGTGGTTCGGCAGCGCAGACGGAAACCTCTGGAAATGCACCTGGGGCCCGTTCGGACCTGCAGACCTCACAAACCCGGATGCCAACATGGCGGAAGACAACAACAAAGATGATTTCACATACGAACTCAAAGAATACGGCGAAAGCTTCTCTGCAGCCAAAGCCCAGCTCCAGGACTTCATAAAGAAGCTCAACGGCAAGGCCCACGGCACTCCGGGCGACAGCTTCTACACATGGATCAAGCAGGT
>JAGBTT010000171.1 GCA_017631175.1 Bacteroidales bacterium | reverse complement strand
CGAATGCACCTTCATCCAGTGGGAGAATCCCTCCCATCCCTGCATCTTGAGGAAATACGCCATCTGCAGATACAGATGCGCCGACCACAGCTCCGCCGTAATCTGGTCATTGATGACCTTCTGCAATTTACTTGTAATCATGTCTCTTTGTTTTAAAGTTCACAGCCATGATTACAACTCCAGTGCCGTTCTACTTCAGAATATTTCTGGCTAGATGGTTACGCCGCCGAGGATGACGCGGTCGATGACCGGGGTCTGGTGGCTGTACGGGATGAAGGCGAGGGATGGTACCGGCTTGGTGACGATCAGGTTGGCCTTCTTGCCGACGGTGATAGAACCGAGCTGGTCGCTCACGCCCATCGCATATGCCGTGTTGATGGTGCAGGCATTGAATGACTGCTCCGGTGTCAGGCGCATACGGATACATCCCAGAGCCATGACAAAACGCATGTTGCCGCTTGGGCTCGAGCCCGGGTTGTAGTCTGATGCGAGTGCTACCGGAAGTCCTGCCTCGATGTAACCTTTGGCATTGCCGTATGGGATTCCGAGGAAGAATGAACATCCCGGGAGCATGGTCGGCATCGTGCCGCTTCCGCGCAGAGCTTCGATCTCTGCATCTGTAGTCTTCTCAAGGTGGTCAACAGAAAGGGCTCCATGCTTCACTCCGACCTGTACGCCGCCTGAAACTTCAAGCTCATTGGCATGGATCTTCGGTGTTATTCCGTACTCTGCTGCCTTGCTCAATATCTTGTCAGTGTCTTCGACAGTGAAGAATCCTGTATCGCAGAACACGTCAACATAGTCTGCAAGGCCCTCAGCTGCGACAGCAGGGAGCATTTCGTTGCACACCAGATCAACATACTCTGCCTGACGTCCCTTGTATGCACGTCCAACAGCGTGTGCTCCAAGGAAGTTCGCCTTTACTGTCAGAGGCGCAGTCTCCTTGATGCGCTTTATGACACGGAGCATCTTGAGCTCATCCTCCACAGTCAGACCGTAGCCACTCTTGATCTCGGCAGCTCCGGTACCCATGGACATGATCTCGCGGACACGTACCATAGACTGCTCGTAAAGCTCGTCTTCCGAGGTATTGTGCAGCAGGTCGGCTGAGTTGAGGATTCCGCCTCCACGTGCTGCTATTTCCTCATACGACAGTCCGGCAATCTTGTCACGGAACTCGCCGTCACGGCATCCTGCATAAACGATGTGGGTGTGGCTGTCGCAAAAAGCAGGCATCACATATCCGCCCTTTGCGTCGATGAGTTCAAAGTCGGTGGTTGTATCGGTATTCAAAACAACCCCTCCCACGACTTCGTCGCGGGTCCCTCCCCCTGCGGCCAGGGGGGTAGCACGGTTTTGAATACCGATACAACCACCATTATTGTGCCCAAACTCTGTGATGACACCGTCCTCGATGACCAGATATGCGTTCTCGATGGACTCCACAGTGTTCATCTGAGAGCCTTCAAGCTTTCTCACATCCGCCGGCAGTATGCCTGCCAATGTTCCTATGTTGTGTATAATAGTTTTCATGGTATATCAGCACTTAAGTGCCTGATTTATAGTGTTCTAAATGTATATGCCTGCTGAAAATGGCAGCAGGCATATATGGTTATGTGCTTGATGCTCAGTTCTTTGTCTGCTGAGTCTCTATTAGCGGATGAACTCGATGGACTTCTCGATGAGCGGGTGCATGTAGCGGTCGTCGTCGATGAATGGTACAACCTTGCGGTAGCCGGCGAAGATCTTCTCGATAGCCCATGACGAGCGGAGAGGTCTACGGAACTCAAGCGCCTGTGCGGCATTGAAGAGCTCGATAGCCAGAACTCTCTCTGTGTTCTCTACTACGCGTACAAGCTTTGTAGCAGCATTGGCACCCATGCTGACGTGGTCCTCCTGACCCTGTGATGACGGGATCGAGTCAGCGGATGCCGGCATACAGAGGCCCTTGCTCTGGCTTACGATTGAAGCTGCTGTGTACTGAGGGATCATGAAACCGCTGTTAAGACCTGGCTTTGCCACGAGGAAGTTAGGAAGTCCTCTCTGACCGGAGATCAGCTTGTAGATACGGCGCTCGGAGATGTTGGCGAGCTCTGAGAGTGCGATGGTCAGCATGTCCATAGGGATGGCGATAGGCTGGCCGTGGAAGTTACCTGCTGAGATGATGAGGTCCTCATCAGGGAATACTGTAGGGTTGTCAGTCGCACTGTTGATCTCAGTCTCGATCACAGACTTCACATATCTGATAGTGTCCTTGGATGCTCCGTGTACCTGAGGGATGCAGCGGAATGAATATGGATCCTGTACATGAACCTTCTTCTGCTTGATGATCTCGCTGCCTTCGAGAAGCTTGCGGAAATGCTCTGCAGTCTCGATCTGGCCCTTGTGTGGACGCACCTCGTGAACCTGTGGATAGAACGGCTCGATGCGGCCGTCGAATGCCTCAAGAGACATTGCGCCGATCTTGTCAGCCCAGTCAGACAGACGCTCTGCCTGGATGAGTGACCATACGGCATTTGAACTCATGAACTGTGTACCGTTCAAAAGCGCAAGACCCTCCTTTGACTGGAGCTTGATAGGTTCCCATCCGAGTTCGGCCCAAACCTCGGCTGAAGGACGGACTTCTCCCTTGTACAGCACTTCGCCCATGCCGATGAGCGGGAGGCAGAGGTGGGCCAGCGGAGCGAGGTCTCCGGAAGCTCCGAGCGAACCCTGCTGGTAGACTACAGGAAGAATGTCGTTGTTGAACATGTCCATAAGGCGCTGTACGGTAACAAGCTGCACGCCTGAGTAGCCATAGGAGAGTGACTGGACCTTGAGAAGGAGCATGAGCTTCACAATCTCAGGACGCACTGTCTCGCCGGTGCCGCATGCGTGCGACATCACAAGGTTGTGCTGGAGCTGTGAGAGATCCTCGGCAGGGATAGAGATGTTGCAGAGGGAGCCGAAGCCGGTTGTCACACCATATACAGGTCTGCCGATGTCCTCCATCTTGCTGTCGAGGAACTTGCGGCATTTGATGATGGCTGCCTCAGACTCAGGGCTGAGTGTAAGTTTAGATCCTTTTTCGAGAAGAGCTGCTGCTGTCTCAATTGTAAGTCTTTTGTGAGAAATTATATGGTCCATGCTTTTTTATTTTATATCCTACAAATATAATTATATTTGCTGACAATATGAAGAAACTGTTGATTTTGCTGTTCATACTGCTTCCGGTATATGTATGCAGGGCCCACTCAGATGGAAAATGGAAGGTGGATTGGTCTACGGCTGTACGTATGTCCGGAGCTACGGGCCGGTATGTCCCTTTCTGGGCACGTACCGGAGAGGACGGCATTCTTCCGGTCAGGTCTTCGGGGCTCGTTACCGCAGGGACAGATGTAACATATACACTTGACCCGCAGTGGTCTTTCAGCGCAGGTGTCAACCTCGTCGGTGTCATGGCGCAGAAAAGCCCGTTGAACCCGAGTCCGGCATATGGGTTGGTGGACCGTCTTTATGCCACTGCATCATGGAGGATGATCCATCTGGATCTGGGCATGAAGCCGCGTCACGGCGATCTTGGACCCTTGTCTGTTACCGGAGGTGACATAATGATGTCCGGCAACTCACGCAATATGCCGGGAGTCAATCTCAGGACGGACTGGATGTCGTTGGAAAGGTTCGGATGGTTTGCGATAAAGGCCAATCTTGCCCATTATCATATGATTGACCGAAGGGTTGCCAGAGGAACGATGCTGCACGACAAGTCTGTGTCTGCACGCCTGTCCCTAGGTCAGAAGGTTGACCTGATGGGAGGACTGCGCCACTATGCGATGTGGGGTGGTGTTTCCGCTAAGGAAGGTCCTCTGGGCTCATCATTAAGAGATTATATAAAGGTGTTCTTCGCTTCCAGAGGAGATGAGGAAGACCTGATGACTGACCAGCTCAACGCATTCGGAAACCATCTGGGAACGGAGTGGATCAGATTGGTGTGGAAGGCTGACCGTTTTACGATGACCTTCCAGTATGACAAGTTCTTCGAAGATAATTCCGGAAAGAATTTCCGCAATGCGCCGGACGGGGTATGGACTCTGAATCTTGCATTCCCGGACAGGAAGTCGCCGGTCACAGACATAACTTACGAGTTCATCAATTCCACATGGCAGTCAGGCCCTCTGCACGACAGACCGGCGACGGAAGAAGAGATGGCCGATCAGGATCCGGAGGACCCATGGTATGGAAAGATCTGCCTGGGAGGTATGGATGACTATTTCAATAATTATCCATATGGCTCAGGATGGACATATTATGGAAGAGCTATCGGCCTTCCATTGCTGATTCCGGCAGCTCCAGGTCCCGACGGTATAAGCCATGGCATCCTGAACAACCGTGTCAGAGGCCACCATGTAGCCATGGCAGGAGTGATTGTGAAGGTTCCTTACAGATTGAAGGCTACCTTTACCCGTAACTTCGGAAGATACGTAGCTCCTCTGGAAGGAGCTCCATGGCAGCTGTCCCTTGCTTTGGAGACATTCCTGAATGAAGGGTTGACGGGATTGCCGACGGACTTCTCTGTCGGCCTGTATGCCGATATCGGAAAACTATATCAGAACAGTGCCGGACTTACCTTGCTTGTCCGTCTTGCGAACAGAAGCCGGTAGGTCAATATGAATCTCAGACGGAATGCGATGAGGTTTCTGTCCATAAGGTATCTGAGTCTGTAAGTATGGTCTTGTATACTCAAGCTGAAGTACAGCACATATATTATTTTTTCAAGGAACCTTCTGTCTTCCCCAGTTGAATCCGGGAATGCTTCCGAACATCTTGAAAGCATCTTTACGAAGTCGTCCGAGTCTTCTGGCGATATGATTCCGTGGCTGGTCAGCCAGTTGATTATGAATGATTTATGTGCTTTCCTGAAGAATGCGGTCTGCTGCAGGATCCTGGCGCTGGAAATCTGAGATCCCCCTTTCCTATATAATATCAATGTGTCCTTCAGGGTGTGGAACCTATGTCCGTTGAGGATAAGATACTGCCATAGCTCATAATCCTGGGCATAGGTGTATTCCTCATTATATAGCGGATCGCGTAGCTCCATAAGGCTTCTTCTGAACATCACCGAAGGATGGGCTATGCAGTTTCTTATTGCCAGCAGCGTGTGGTCACGCTTGTGGCGGTATTTGTTCTTTCGAGTTATCTTTCCTTCGGAATCTATGATGTGCGCATCCGTGGCGCATACGCTTACGTCCGGGTGGGCCTCAAGGTACTCCACCTGCTTTCCCAGACGTTCCGGCATGCATATGTCATCTGCGTCGAATCGGGCTATATATTTGCCGCGTGCTGCCGCCAGGCCTATGTTGAAGGATTTTGTCGGTCCCAGGTTCTCCGCGTTGATTATCAGCTTTATACGCTTGTCGTCAAGACCTTGTATGTATGATATGGCCTCGGTGTTCGCAGGGTCATCGCAGATAATGATCATCTCATAGTCAGTGAATGTCTGAGCTAGCACCGAGCCATATGCAGACTGTATCCATTGCAACGGCTCCCGGCAGAAGCTCGTCACAATGGATACAGCAGGTCTATATTGACAACAGGTCATCCTAGCCTAAGATGTCCTTGATCATCTGTTCGTCAGCGATGTTCGGAATGGTGACCTTCAGGCCCGGAGTACGCTCCATCTCACGCTTGATCGCGTTCATGGCACCCTCGTTGCGAGCCCAGCTTCGGCGTGCGATACCATTGTTCACATCCCACAGGAGCATGTCCTTGATGTGGCGGTCCGAATCGGCAGATCCGTCGATTACCATACCGAATCCTCCGTTCATCACCTCGCCCCAGCCGACTCCGCCGCCGTTATGGATAGATACCCATGTAGCGCCGCGGAATCCGTCGCCGATGACATTGTGCACTGCCATGTCGGCGCAGAACTGCGATCCGTCATAGATGTTTGAAGTCTCACGGAATGGTGAGTCTGTACCTGATACGTCGTGGTGGTCACGTCCGAGAACGATAGGAGCTGAAATCTCGCCGTTCTTGATAGCCTCATTGAATGCGAGGGCGATCTTTGTACGGCCTTCGCAGTCGGCGTAGAGGATACGTGCCTGTGAACCTACCACGAGGTTGTTGCGTCCAGCCTCCTCGATCCAGCGGATGTTGTCCATCATCTGGCCCTGGATCTCCTCCGGTGCCTCTGCCATGATCTCACGGAGAACCTTAGCTGCGATAGCGTCTGACTTTGCGAGGTCCTCAGGGTTCTCTGACATACATACCCAGCGGAACGGTCCGAATCCGTAGTCGAAGAAGAGAGGTCCCATGATATCCTGTACGTATGAAGGATACTTGAAGCGGCCGTCCTCACGAACAACGTCAGCGCCGGCGCGTGATGCCTCAAGAAGGAACGCGTTACCATAGTCGAAGAAGT
>JAGBTT010000170.1 GCA_017631175.1 Bacteroidales bacterium | reverse complement strand
GTTTGCGTTTTCGCGTACTGTGATTACGAACTTATCTGTGCGTGAGCCAGTTATAGATGCTGTGGTCTGACCGGCCTTGAGACCCTTGACCACTACCATTCCATTAACGACCTCAGCAGTAGCGACCGAAGAGTCAGCCACAGAAACCGTAAAGGCGTTTCCTTCCATATACATTGAAGGAGAAACCGTCGTCTGACCACCGACTGCCACATAAAGGTTAGGGAATGTCATCTCTACACCAGCGCCTTCAACAGCCTTGAGAAGCGCATAGGCATTGATCTGACCGTGTCCCATGCCTCCCTTGAAGTCCTTCATGTCCATTGAATGCATTGGTGAAGACTCAAGAAGGTCAGCGACATACCTCTTATACTGCTTCACTCCGGTCATATACTGATCGATCGGGGTCGCGGTCTCATACATGAGGGCGATAAAATCCTCAGCCTTGAAATGGCGGCGAAGCTGTGCGGCATATGAAAGTCCGAGAGCAGCCACACCTGACACATGAGGACATGCCATCGAAGTTCCCTCCATGTAACCGTAACCGCTTTCGCTGACATGCTTAGGGAGAGTCGAGAGGATACATCCTACCTCTCCTACCCAATGGTCCTCGTCAGCATATTCAAAATAATAGTCCTGGTCTCCACCTGGAGCCGAGATTGTTGTTCCTGGACCATAGTTGCTATATACCGCAGGGGTAAAGTCACCCGCGGTAGCTGCTACAGCCACGAAATCAGGATATGCGCCAGGATAGCTGGCTGCAGGTGCTGACTCGTTTCCGCCGGCGAAGATAGCAAGACCACCTTCGATCACACCATCCGGAGAACCGGCATTGTGGATAAAGTAGTCCAGAGCCTTTCTCTCCAGTACGTTATAAGCCTCCCACTCCTCGTCAGTTCTGAACTGAGGAGTCCATTCGTAAGGGTTTGCTGCACCTGAAATATATCCCCAGCTGCACTGAAGGATAACAGCACCATTGTCAGCGGCGTACTTGATCGCGCGCACCTCCTCCAGCACTGTGCCGGCATATGCTCCCGAGAAGATCTGGCATGACATGATCTTGACACCAGGATTCGAACCGTCACCACCGGCGATAGAGCTGATGCCAATACCATTATTATTTACCGCTGCAATGACACCCGCCACATGAGTTCCGTGTCCAGTATCATTGCGGCTGTCAGTCGAGATCACACCGGTCTTCTGCACGAAGTTATATCCATGGATGTCACCGGCATATCCGTTGCCGTCATTATCCTCGGTCGAACGCCAGATCTCGCCTGGGTTCACCCACATGCTTGCCTGAAGGTCAGGATGGCTTACATCAACACCTTCATCAAGCACAGCGACGATGATTGACGGATCACCTGTACATCCGAGTTCGCTCCAAGCCTTCTCGACCTGTACGTCAGCATCCTTGATGAACTTAGTAGGGCGAAGGTCGCCATTGTTCACAAGGTGCCACTGGTCGCCAAGAAGAGGATCATCAAAGGCTGACGGCGCAGCCTTGGTTGTAAGCTGACGGATCTTTTCCATAGTCAATGGAACTGCAGGCTTGTCATTTGCCCTCTTGAGAGTGCGGTTGAACTCCACACGGCTGACCTCACCGAGCTTAGAAAGCTCTGCCGCCACCTTCTCGACAGGCTGGTCCTCGCTGAAGCTTACAACATACCAGAGGTGGAGTCCCTCCTCCCGCGCCTTTGCCTCAGTACGCATATCCACAGGGAACACCCTCTCGATATGGTATCCGCCGGCAATGTCGAGAATCTCGTCCACGCTAAGCACTCCCGAACGGGTCATCGGGGCTGCAGGGCCGCTCTTAGTCAGACCCGCCTTGTCGAGTATATCAGCCACACGCGCATCGAAGCGGACAAGAAGCTGGCCCGGAACAGCGTCCAGAGCCGCCTCAGGAAGGTTCTTCACCTCCTCCTGAGGTGCCTCGACAGCGCATGATGCCAGCCCTGCGATAAGGGCTGATGCTATAATAATATATCTTAATGTCCTCATTACTCCTGAACAAAGTTACTTGGGTTATACTTCTTGTTCTGATAGATTTCGTAGTAGTAGTCAAGACTTACAGGTTCGTTGTAGAAACCGGCATTCTGACCATCCTTGGTCTTTCCTTCCTGTGGGAACACCAGCGAGAAAGGAGCCCATATGTCAAGGTTAGGATGCATGAGCAGCCACTGCGGAGCGGCTCCGGTGAATCTGTTGAAGTTGATTGCAAAGAACTTCGTGTCAGGAAGCACCTTCGGCACGTTCTGCAGCGCTTCAGGCAGAGCTGTAAGTCCTGTAGCCAGAGAGTCCTTGAGTTCCTCGAAGGTCCATGTAGGAAGTCCCTCGCCTTCCATGTCAGGAAGCTCGCCCTGGAGATAGTTCACAGAAAGCCTGAGTGTATCGAGATTGTTCCACTTAAGGATCCTCTTGAAGGAAGCCATTCCCTCCGGAGTCGCAAGGTTGTCACCGACGAATCCTCCGATGTTCTCCCTGATGTCATTGCTGAGGTCATAGATGGTATGACGCTGGTTCGCACTGAGCACAAGGGTATGGAGGTTAGGGAAATTCTCAGGAGTGAGGATGTCCGGAATGGTCTCGAAGCAGTTAGAACCAAGGTCAAGGTATTCGAGATTCTTCAGGTTCACGAAATCCGGATGGAGGGATGTGAGTCCGTACGCTCCGATCGTAAGCCTCTTGAGATCGGTAAGTTTTGTAATATACTCACCGGTGTCGAGATTGCGGAGGAAGTGGTTCGCATTAGAGTAGATCACGATCTCCTCAGCGGCTGTCAGATACTGGATCTCGAAAGGAATCGCCTCGAGGGTCTTGAACATGAAGAACTGTACATACTTGACGCGACCCTTGTTCGGGCCGTCCTTCCAGACCTTCACATTGTTCCAATGCTCCATCCTCTCGGAAGTCTCCCACTCAGTAAACATTCCCAGCGAGCGGCCCACTGCGAGCAGTGCAAGCGAGTCACCTGCCGGAGTATTCACAGGGATAGGAAGAGCGGCCTTCTGAACGACCTTGAGGCCGTCATGAATGGCCATCTGCACATCTTCCTTTGGCTGGAAGACCACCTCTGCAACTCTTTCGATGTCACGAGAGTTAACCTTCCATTCGAAGCGGATGACCGCTTCGCGAGGGCGCGCTCCCCTGTCGAGATTCAGTTCAGGCTTCTTGAAGGAAAGCCAGCTTGAAGCTCCATCAGGAAGAACCACGTCGAAGTCGACATTGGCATTTACCTTGACATCGAATTGACGCTCTCCGAATCCGGCATAATCATCCACCTTCATTTCTGTCTCCTTGAGGGCAATCTGGTATGCAAATCCGTCCTGAACTATCTCAAAGTCCTTCTTGTCGTCAGAATCCAGAGACTGGATACGCACAACACCCTTTCTCTCTCCGAAAACGAGGGTCGAGTCGATCATAAGGGTACACTCCTGCGAGCCGTTTCCGTTAGCCGGAGACACTGTGATCCATGGAGACTCGGTCATAGCCACCCAGCTTCCCGGTGAAGACACCTTGAATGTCTTTTCGCCACCGGCAGCACCTATCCTGATGCTGTTCTGGTCCACATCGAAGTTCACCTCGGATACCGGAGCACATGATACCGCTGCAGCAAAGGCAGCGATCAAATATATTATCAAATTCTTTTTCATATCTGTTTCCTCCGATCGTTAGTAGAACAATATAGGACAGTTCCTGATGTCCTGGGTCTGGTCATAAATGAGGATATATGCACCGGCCTGGATTGCATAGCAGACATCTGAAGCATCGAAGATGATCTCAGGGTTGTCGCTGATGTCAAGGTAGTAGCATATGGTCGATATGGTATCCTCGATCTTGCCGAGGTTGTTCGAACCGATATAGAATCCTCTGAGTCCTCTATGCTGATAGATACCCTCCGGCCAGTCTGCAAGACAGCGTGCACCGTCATCATCGCGCTGACCGCGGATGGCGAACACTGTCAGATACTGGCTGTCGAGAGGCTCCCAAGGGAACTCCTTGAACTTGTTGTATGACAGCTCGACGCCATAGAGATACGGCAGGTTGCCTGCATGCAGATCCCATGGAAGATCATCAAGGTCATTGTATGACAGGTCGAGGGATGTCAGATATATAGAGTTCTCATACTCGAAGGATCCGTCAGGGATCTCGCTGATGTTACATCCGCGCACATTCACATATGCAACAGTAGAGTTTGACTTGGCGATCTCGATCGGATACCTGGTCATCGGAGCATTGTTGGCCAGGGTCAAGGTGTTTACCTTAAGACCCTTGAAGTTCTCACCGTTCTGGAATCCCGAGATCTCGTTGTATGAGAAGTCGATCGAGTTGATCGTGTACATGGACTTCGCATCGAAGATATCAGGGAACTCAGTGAACTTGTTGTTGCGCACCGAGAAGGTCTCAGCATCATCCATGAAGCAGAACACTCCGTTCTCATCCACAGGGAATGAAGTCAGCTGGTTGTTGTCAAGGTAAAGCTGGACAGGCTTGATGTCTGTTCCCCATGCTTCCTCGATAGTATGGATCTTATTGCTTGCAAAGTCGAGAAGACCCAGCTTCTTCATGTTCTTGATCTCCTTAGGGATTACCTCGAGGCTGTTCTGATTGAAGTACAGAAGCTGAAGCTTCTCGGCTGACGGACCTGTAGCCAGAGCCTTGAGTCCTTCAAGAAGGTCATCCGCCTCCCACTGCCTGTTGTTTGCCACCTGAAGTGTAACCAGCTCAGGCATCTTGGCAAGAACCATAGGGAACTTCTTCATCAGAGGACAGTTGTAGAGCTCAAGGTCAGTACATGACACCAGATTAGCCATCTCGGCAGGGAGCTCGGTGAGGGCGCCGTTTGCGATGAACAGCTGCTCGAGTTTGGTAAGCTTGCCGATTTCAGCAGGAAGGCTTGTAAGACCATTGCAAAGCTTGCCATGGTTAAGGTCCATAGGCTGGATGCGCATCCTTCCGGTCACGCCGTCAATGATGTCAGCCTCCGGCATTGTCGCATACATGGCCGTCTCCGGAATGACGATGCCGTTCTCAGCGAGAGCTCGTGCTATCGGCTCGGCCATCTGGGTAGCTGGATGCATTGCTGCAAGGTATTCCTTATGTCTTTCCATGCGGCGGGCAGTACCCTGACCCGGAGCGATGGTAGGATCATAGTGGAGGAGGTTGCTGTCATTATGGGTACCGAGGTACAGCTCAACCAGCTCAGTGAGCTGTCCGAGGGCCGGGGACATGTCTCCATAGAATCCGAAACCGCTTATGTTCACAAGGGCCACGCGGCCGTTAGAGTGAAGCGATACGCCAGGCTGGTCACCCCAGAGGTCCGGATCCTTGTTGAAGTTCCAGTTACATCCCGCAGGATAGTCCTCACCGACATATCTCCACTCGGGGCCATGGAGTGACTTCCAGATCTCGTAGAGCGCATAATAGTCTTTGATATACTCGTCTGCCTCATGAAGCTTCACCGGAACCGCAGCCTCCGTTACCTTGTTATCCTCGACCACGAAAGAAGCATCAAGGTCATCATTTGTCTCAAGAAGCTTTCTTGACTCGTCGAAGAGGGAGTATGACTGGATCGCGTAGTTTCCGGCACGAAGGCTCAAGAGAGTGTCACACACGAATGAAGATGTCCTGTAGCCATCCTCCTGGTCATCAGTCTCATCGAAATGGATAGCAAAGTCAGTCGGAAGCATATCAAACTCGGTCGACGTATTTCCTGTCCTTACCGAGATGGTGACAAAGCTGATCTCGTCGAAATTATAGCTTCTCACCGCAGCCTTTGTATCAGGAGTGTCCGTAAAGTCGGAAAGATCCTTTACAAGGGAGAACTTCACCTTTCCGCGCTCGACCGTAGAGGCAAGCAGATCGTGCTGGACAAGACCGCCTGCAACAACCGTGAACGACTCATGTGAAGTGCTTGGAACTCCCTCGTACACAACATTGTCAAGTTTGTCGTAGAGCACAAAAGTAAGCACCCTGTAATCTCCCGCAAGCAGCTTGAGCTTGTCGCTTCTGAGTCCGAACTCTGCAGCCTCATCATTGGCCGCTGAAGCCACCATCGTCTGAGAAATCAGGTTCTCTCCATATCTGAGAGTGACCTTTATCTTGGCCACATCACCAAGATACTCCAGCTGGTCAGCCTTTGTGCCCGGATAAGAGGCCTCCTTGTACAGCTTGAACTGCACATGTCCATATGCCAGGTCGCGATTGTCCGGCTCTTCTACCTTGGAGCATCCTCCAAGGTAGAGAAGCGAACATAGCGCCACTGCCATAAGGGCTATTATTCTAGATAATTTCATATATGATTTCCTTTGAATATACTAGGTTATTATTCTGAAAGATCAAGCGTACAAACCAGGACAAACACGATACCGTCTGCTTTGTCGACAAAATTGATTACTGACATGTAAGTGTTCTCCTTCATCTCGATGTTTCCGATCTGGACCTGGGTGTCAGGTCGGTTCATATAGATCTCCACAGCTCCCTCACCATCTGTCTCCACCTCACCGAGAAGATCATTCGGTCCGAAATACTCGTCATAGACAAGGTTGTTGACCTTGAAGAATGTCCTGTATGAATATGGGTTGACATTGTGCTTCTTGACCGAGCCCGGAATCTTGACCTTCAAAGGCATACCCTCCATTCTGTATGTCAGGTGGTAAACGGTATGCATACCCTCGCTGAACTGATCGTATATCGGTCCTGATGTCACATGCTCCAAAGTGGCTCCGGTCATCTGGGCATACTGTGCCGACTGCTCAGTAAACTCCACGACAACTGTCTCTACCACCACTACTGGATCGAACACACACTCGACAATCGCCAATGTGCTTCCGTCCTCAGCGTAGAATACCACATAACCACTGGTCTTGGTCTCTGATGGAGTCATATCCAGGTACATATCCACCACACCTGACTTCCTGTCCTCTGCGTCAGAGGTGAACTTCAGCCAGAAATCGGCATTGGCTGTCTGGTCCTTTCTGACACCATCAAAGACCTTATATGATGCATAAGGCTTTGCGAGTGACATATATCCTTTGTCACGAGCGTACTGGTTTGAGTAAGTAAGAGTATACTTGTATTTAGTCGCACCGAAATATCCCTCAAGTCTAGGGTTGGAGTTTACTTCGAAGGTCACCCCGGCCGATGCCATTTCCGATTCAGAGGCCAGCATAGTGATATAATCCATATCCGAACCATGCTGGAGAAGGTTCACCATGAACTTCTTCTTGTCTTCCTTAACCGAACCGTCGGTATTGAAATAGTCCGCCTGATCATATGCCTTGTCACAGAAGATGACATATGCCTCTCTCTGAGCACCGTCATTTGCTGATGGTGTCACACTGACAGTACGCCTCTGAAGCACATCCTCTCCATCGACAAAAGCCTGAACCTCAACCTTGAGCCACTGCGGCGCATCGGCAACTCGCTTGCCATCCTTCATTTCTACTGCCATAACGCAGGCATCCTCAGTTCCAAACATCCATGCAGAGGCCGGTATAGCCTGATAACCGATAGTGGTCAGAAGCTCAGCACCGGCATTGAACTCCCATGCCGTCATGTTCATGTCCACTCCATAAGAGAACTTGTCCTTAATGCCAGGGATGGTAACCGCCACAGTCTTTACAGTCTTGCCGTCATACTTGAAGACGATGTCGGCTGTAGCATCCTCCAAAGGATAGTAGCGCGGATCGCCCAAGAATGTGAATTCGAGAACACCCGCCCTTTCAAGGACTGTCTCGTCAGCATATCTGGCTGTCAGCCAATTAGGAAGCTCAATCTCCCAATTGCACTTGGCATCAACCTTGACAGGCATACGGTAGTCCTGGCCAGGCCATACAAGCGTGAATGCATCTACAGGCTCTTCCGTATAGAGATAGTCTCCCTCATCGTTGAATGCAAGCTCGCCGTTCTCATCCACCTGTACCGCATAAAGATCTACCACAGCACAGCTTGGCGCAGACACCTGGATTTCCTTCATGACTGCATCGGAATCCTTTGTCTTGAAAGCGATCTTGCCTGTAACAGCCTCGAATGAAGCGGCAGAGAACACCAGCTCCACGATTCCATCTGTCTTGTCAGGTTCCTGAAAATCAAGCCATGAAGGAGCTGCGACAGTCCAGTCACAGTTTGCGGTAACCTTGACAGGCATCCTGAAGTCCGCATTCTCCGGAGACCAGATCAGATCGATTTCCGAAACCTGAGCCTCCTCATATACATATCCGCCCTCTTCATCGAGAACAAATGTTCCATTTTCCACCTTGGCAGCGAATACAGTCATGGTCCTCTCCTTTGCCGGACGCATATACTTTGCAATTACCTTTGACTCTCCACCCATAGTGAGAGTCACATCACATGTACGGTTCTGATCGAATTCCTCTGTGTCAGACACACCGATCTTCACCGTAACAGCCTCGGATGTACCCTCCTGGGCCACCTTTCCGCTGACCTTGTCCACCTTGATCGAGTTGTCATCGATCCAGAACCACCTGATGTTAGAATCTGACACAGACAGGCTCCAGTCCATATTGACATTGAATGTCAGGGTGATGGTGCTGCCTGGAGCAACTGCGAAATCCTCGACTACCGATGGGAACTCCGGAGTCACCTTCTGCTGTTCCTCCGGCTTCTGACATGAAACCGCAAACATCGCACATCCCAGGAAAAGGGCAGCGAGTGACTTAAATATATTCTTCATATTCATAATCTGTTATCGTTCGTTTTACATTCCTTCATTTTTGAGCCTCTGGGCCTCCTCATCGCTGATCCACTCCATAATATTATAGAAGTGGCCAACAGTTCCTACTGGTTCGCCAAGGTTCTCGACATATATCTCAGCCCAGAGATAGAGGTAGCTTCCGCATGTGAAGAACAGCGACTCATTGAGGCTGCTGCTTCTTACAAGGATCTTGTCGTCACCGTGGGCTGTTCCGAAGAACGAACCCTCGTCACTTGCCACCTGGCCCTCGTCCATAGTCACCACACGCTTGAGCGGATCCTCAGGATGGAACTTCATGGTCACGTCGTAACCGTCATTGAGCCAGTTGCGGCAGATGATGGTGTTCTCCTCTGTCGGATGCTTCTCAGTGTACACGAGCCTCTGGTATGAACCCGTGATGCTGTAGTCATAGAGGAACATTGAAGTGAACACGCAATAGCCTGTGAAGGCGTTGATGTCGAACGGACATACCTTCATGAGGTGCGCCTTCGTATCCTTTCCGTAAAGAGGCATCACAAGGTCATCGTTCATGACAAGACGGAGCTGGAAAGTGAGCTGATCCTCAGCCTCGATGTTGTCATAGATGCCATGAACCATCACATCGGCACGGGTCTCCCCTGCCTTGATGGTCACGGTGTTGGACTGCAGACGATAGTGCAGACCCTCTATGGCGTTGTTGCCCTTATCGATGATCTCCACACCGAACGTACGGTCATAATCGCGTGTAACCGTCGACACGACCGGAATGCTGAAATACTCGACATCCTGCTGCACCGGATAGGTCGCTATGGTGTCGGCGAACATGACATACTCTGCATCGTCATATGTCACATATCTCTCGTGGCACGACGAAGCCGTCAGCATTGCCGCGAAAGCGAGTGTAATATATATCAAATACTTCTTCATATGCATGTCTGTATTAATATCCCATGTTCTGTCTTATCTGCGAACCCGGCGCCTCGATGTCGTTCTGCGGGATAGGCCATACGAAACGGTAGTCTCCGGCCTCTCTCTTCAGCGAGCTTCCCTCTTCCTGGGCTGCAGTCTGAGGTGTTCTCTCAAATCCCATGTTCCAACGCTTGAGGTCCTGCAGACGGAATCCTTCCATATAGAGTTCCTTGACTCTCTCCTGCGATATGGCCTCCTGCCAGTTAGACGCACTCAGGGACGCAGACGCATTGCCCGAATGTCTTGCGGTAAGAAGACTTGTAAGGTCAGCAGAAGCCTGCGAGAACTGGTTCTTCATGCAATAAGCCTCCGCACGGATAAGATACTGCTCACCCAGACGAAGCGGCTTTGGCTTGCTGACGTGGAAGATGATGTTCGCTACAAACTCCTCATTACCGAAATACTTGGTAAGCAGAGGCCATGTCAGGCCGTGTGCGTATCCGGTCGGCAGGGTCGTGAAGTATGCTCCATATCTGGCATCGTTGCCTGCGTACAGGTCGAGAACCCACTGCGAAGGCACGTAGTCAGGATAGAAGTACACATAGTCATTGTTGAAGTTCAGGAATGACTGTCCGAGAGCTCCACCGTATGAAGTAATAGTGTAGTCCACCATCCAGATGACCTCTGTAGAAAGATCGTTTGTCCACATGTAATCGATGTAGCTGTATGCCTTCTGCGCTCCTGTGATCGGGCTTACACCTGTAGTATAAGTAGCCGCTGTCGAAAGCGCATAGGCCTCATCCTCGATAAGTCTTGTAGAATACTTGATGGCATCGTCCCAGTCCTGCATGTAGAGAGCGGTTCTGGCATGTATGGCGTTTGCTGCCGCATATGTGAAATATGGGGAGCTGTAGCCGTATGGAGCATCCTCCAGAAGTTCCTCCGCCTTCTCGAGGTCGCGGATCACGAACTCATACGATTCCCTGAGAGTCGAACGCTTGAGAGGCTTCTTTCCGAAGTAGGTGCTGTCTATAGCCACACCACCCTGCTCTTCGTCTGCAGTCTCAGGAGTGTAGGCCTTGCAGAAGCATTTGATCAGCTCCGAGTATGCCATGGCCCTCGCACAAAGCACCTCGCCTGTGTAGTAATCAAGATAAGTGATGCTGTCGTCATCGGTAAAGCCGGCGCGGAGATCATCCACCTGATCAAGGTAGAAGTTGCATCGTCCGATCACCCTGTAAAGTCCACCATAGACACCCTCTATCTCTCTTGTGGTAGGACGGATGTCCCACTGCCATATATTTCCGTATGTATTCGAGTTACCCTGCACAGCATGCACCATATCTGCCTGGATATCAGGAAGAAGAGTCAGGTAGCCACTATAAAGGGAACTGCTCATGTATGCCGAATATATTCCCGTAAGGGTCTGCTCGGCATCCTCGAAGGTCTTCATCGCCTCTGACTCATGGATCGCATCCGCAGGAAGCTTTTCAAGGCAGGATGAAAGACCCAGGACAACAGCAGTCACTGCTGCAATCCTTGCAATTATCATATATGTTTTCTTCATCATTTCCATAACTTTAGAACATCAGGTCAAGACCGAAAGTAAACTGACGCGACATAGGATACTGCGCCGCATAAAGGTTGCTGGTTCCTTCCGGATCCAGACCTGAGAAGTTCGTGAAGGTCAACAGGTTCTGCGCCTGGGCATATACCCTCAGTCCCCTGATCACGACAGTCTTCTTGAGAATTCCTGCAGGAAGCGAGTATGACAGCATGAGGTTCTTCAGACGAAGGAAGGAAGCATCCTCGAGGAGGCGGCTGTCGAACTCGGTGTACACTCCGTGGCGTGGAATATCGGTAATGTCACCAGGATTCTTCCAACGCTTGAGCAGACGGCGCGACTGGTTGTATGAGGCGAAACGTCCGTTAGACTCATCGAAGTAACGGTCGTTGTTGATCATCCAGCGGTCACCCACCCAGCTGAACTGGGCTGCGAGGCTGAGACCCTTCCAAGAGAACGAAGTTCCGAAACCGCCCTGCCATGGTGCATGGAAAGTCTTTCCGATCAGGACCTTGTCCTCATCGCGAAGCTCATTTGTGATGTTTCCGTTCTTGTCATACCAGAGCGCATCTCCGTTTGCAGGGTTCACTCCCGCATATCTGTTGATGTAGAACTCTCCGAGAGGATGTCCCACTACAAGCTTGGTATTTGTGTTGGAAAGCTCGTACTCCTGGACTCCGTTGTAAAGCTCCACGATACGGTTGTGGTTGTAGCTGACGTTGGCATTGAGGTTCCATGAGAAGTCACGGATCTGGAG
>JAGBTT010000169.1 GCA_017631175.1 Bacteroidales bacterium | reverse complement strand
CTTGTAGGCATTTGGATTCCATGCTGTACGCCAGCGCTCAGGGACGACTGTCTCGCCACCTACCTTCACTGTAGTATATCCTGCATAGTATAATATGAACTGATATTCTCCAGTAACCGGAGCCTCGATGAATCCCTCATACGTAATATCAGAGCCATAGAAGCGGAATCCTTCCGGAAGATTGACAACACGTGCCATCTGCGGAGCCACCAGATGCTCGAAATAGAGCTTAGGCTCCTCACGGACGATGGCCTCGCCCTCGGCAGGCACATATGTACCAGTCAGACAACCCTCCTTGCCTGTCATATCATAAAGATTGAAGACTTCACCAAGCTGCTTGTAATCAGAAGGATTACCGAAGCGCATCATCGAGTAGCTGTCCATCAGGACACCATAACCCTTGTTTGACACGATGAACGGCACAGATACCTTCGTGTTATACTGGAAGAGTTCCTCGTTCTTTCCCTTATAGTTGAACTCGTCCGCCTGATGCTGACCCAGACCATAGAAAGCCTCGTCCTCCGGAGACTCGAACACCTGACGGAACGAATATCCATGAGTGCCTTCCACCTCTATCGGTGAAAAGGACTTTCCGCCACCCACCTCTTCACGCAGAAGAACCTTGCCGTCCATATCTGTAAACCAGATTTCTCCAGTAGAAGCGAGAACGTTAGCCTTTATTTCCGAAGTCGATACCACAACGGTATCCCCATTCTGTTCTACCGCAAACCCGGTTTTTTCCTCTGCCGGTATGATGACCAGACTTTCGGGATCCACGAACTTCCTCTCAGGTGTCGCAGATACATGAATCAGCTTTTCACCCATGACCTCAAGGCGGACCAGCTTCGGGCCACACTCCGAAGGCTGCTGCACCTTCACGGTCACACCGTTTTCATTCACTTTGCATACGTCCGCGCATGAGCCCAGTACGAGCAGCGCAGAAAGCAGGAACAATTTGGCTTTCATATTTCAGTTCTTATTTGAATATCAGACTATTAAGAATACATATCGATTCATCCTTCTGCTCGGACTCGAACTTCAGGTAGATGGCATGCTTGCCTGTCAGGGACGCCGCTTCCGGAATATCGATCACCAGATCAGTCGCCTCTGACGGCATGTCAGCCTTCAGCTCGGCTGCTCCAAGGACGATTCCGCCCTGGGAAGTCCATGGCCTGTCAGCCATTACGGTGATCTTGCCGTCGATGCCCTCTGGAATGAGGTTAAGGACAAGCTTCAGGTCCTTTCTGCCGGCGGTCTGCGTAAAGTTGAAGTACTTGTATCCGACAATCGAGCCGTGATTGTTATTGACCACCTGATTAGTATTGTTCCTCAAGGCATATGGCGCCTCGAACTTATCATCGGTGCCATATCCGGACGCCACATACGAGCCGTAGAATGTCTTGTTCGGCCAATTATGCTCGGCAACCTTGGTGGCAGTATACCAGCATGCGATTCCCGCCGAATGCACTTCAAGCGGATCCAGACCGTCGGTAGAGAATCCCTCTGAATTATATTCTCCCTCCGAGATCAGCACCTTTCCGTCCTCAACCTTTACGGTTATCGGAGCGACCATCGCCTGGCGTGCAAACTCATCGGTTCCGGTCTGTCTGTGATAGAACACATACCACTGGCCGTTTATCTCGCAGATGCTGCCGTGGGTATTGCCCGTAACCGTTGCTGAAGCCATCGGATTGCCGTTTTCGTCGATCTCGCGGCCGCGTCCGTCGATTATGGTGCCGCCGTATGTCCATGGGCCCAGAGGCGCATCACTATATGCATAAGCAAGAGTATAGTTGGTCACCGGAAGCCCGAATTCGCCATGATTGGTCCAACGGCTGTATATGAACACGTATTTATCCTCGACCTTACGGATAGACGATGCCTCGAAGAAACGGAACAGGCTGTCCGCCATTCCGCCAGGAACCATATCCTCAACTACCTGGGTACCTTCCTTGACCGTGCACATGGTCTCAGGATCCAGCTCCGCCGCATATGAACGCTCGAATCCCCAATAGCCATACACTCTGCCGTCGTCATCCACGAACACGGCCGGATCGAAGCCGAGAACTCCCACCGTCTGGTCAGGATTCTCCGGATTCCAGTTGCACACCTCGAACGGTCCGTCAGGCCTTGGGCTCTTCGCGATAAGGTTCTGACGTCCGCCCACCTGGTCATTCGGATAAAGGTAATACATGACGCTGCCGTCAGGCTCTGTCTTTATAGCGACATCCGGAGCGAAAAGTACGTCCGAAAGTCCTTCAGCACTCACCGGCCGGCCTTCGGCATTGTTGCTCACGCGGAGAATCTCGCCGTCATAGCGCCACTCGTTCAGATTATCCACAGAAGCTGACCACACGACAAGCTCGCGACCGCAGTAATCGGTTATGCGGGAATCATGCGAGCCGTATATGTATACACGGTATTCTCCCGGATTGTCGGGATCCTCGAAAACATATGGTTCTCCGTCTGGAATGTGTTCCCACATAGGAAGGAAAGGGTTTCCGACTGTCGCAGGAACCTCATCAGCAGGTCCCGCACAAGATACTATTACAGCCAAAGAGGCGATCAATAGTCTTTTCATAGCACATTGATTTATAAGACTAACAAATATAATTATTTTTTCTACCTTTACGAAATAAACTGAATAACCGATAATTATGAAACACTATCTTCTTGCAGCGATCGCCGCTGTCATCATCCCTGTCGTGGCACAGGCACAGCTGAAGGTAAATGTCACTGTAGACACTGACGTGACTGACGGTCAGATCATCCCGAAAGAGATTTACGGACAGTTTGCAGAGCATCTGGGTTCATGCATCTATGGCGGCCTCTGGGTCGGTCCCGAATCTGAAATTCCTAATGTAGACGGATACCGCAAAGATGTGCTTGACGCGCTTATTGAGCTTAAGGTTCCGGTGATGAGATGGCCGGGCGGATGCTTCGCTGACGAATACCACTGGAGAGACGGCATCGGTCCACGCGAGAACAGACCAAGAATGGTCAACAGCAACTGGGGCGGAACCGTAGAGGACAACTCTTTCGGTACACATGAGTTCCTCAACCTCTGCGAGATGATCGGCTGCGAGCCATACATCAGCGGAAACGTAGGATCAGGTACAGTGGAAGAACTGGCAAAATGGGTAGAGTACATGACAGCCGCAGACGGTCCGATGGCAAGACTCAGGGCTGAGAACGGACGCGTAGAACCGTGGAAAGTAAAGTACCTCGGAGTCGGCAACGAGAGCTGGGGCTGCGGCGGAAACATGCTTCCGGAGTACTATTCACACCTTTACAGACGCTACCAGACCTATTGCCGAGACTACAGCGGCAACCATCTTTATAAGGTAGCGAGCGGTGCGACCGACTATGACTACAATTGGACAGAAGTCCTGATGAAGAATATCGGCAGCCTCATGCACGGAGTATCCCTGCACTACTATACAGTTAAGGGCTGGAACGGCAGCAAAGGCTCAGCAACTGTCTTCACCGAGCAGGAATACTACAACACATTAGCCAAGGCAGTTGGCGTTGAGCCTGTGATCATCAAGCATATAGGCATCATGGATCAGTATGATCCGGAGAAGAAGGTAGATCTCCTTCTTGACGAGTGGGGCACATGGTTCGATGTAGAGCCGGGCACAAACCCTGGCCACCTCTTCCAGCAGAACACCATGCGCGACGCGATGGTTGCTGCCCTCAGCCTCAACATCTTCCACAAGTACACAGAAAGGCTCAAGATGGCCAACATCGCCCAGATCGCGAACGTGCTCCAGTCGATGGTCCTCACCCATGGCGACAAGATGGTCCTCACACCGACTTACCACACATTCAGGATGTACAACGTACACCAGGACGCAATGTACCTCCCATCTGCATGCGACTCACCTAAGTTCATCGATGAGCTTGAAAGAGAATGCCCTGTAGTCGACGCTACGGCTTCACGCAGCCAGGACGGCACAATACACGTGACACTGACCAACACAAATCTTGACGAGGCTGCTGAAATAACCGTAGACCTCGGGGCAAAAGGCGGTAAGGTCACTGCAGCGGAAGTGCTTACAGCGGCAGATGTACACGACTATAACGCATTCGACAAGCCTGAGATCGTCAAGCCTGTCGAATTCAAGGATTTCAAGGTCAAGGGCGGCAAGATCATCGTGAAGATGCCGGCCATGTCCATCGTGTCACTTACAGTGGAGAGCTAGCGAGGAAACTCCATCTCGATTTCCCTATCCACATGCTTCAGCTTAAGCGCAAGCATACATAGCAGGCATCCGAGCACCAGCAGGCCGATGCCTGCTAATATTATAACCGTAGCTATTCCTGCGCTGAACGGGTTCAGAAGAACAACTGCCGAGAGCAGAAGCAGCAGCACACCTCCGACGATAACCAATCCGCTGCCTCCAAGCCTGAATGTCTCCATGTCGCCACCGAATGCTATGATGATAAAGCTGTTATACATCATCCAGATACCCAGCATGATCGGCAAGGCCACAAGAGTGACTCCCGGATAGACGCATAGGAAGATTCCCAGAATGAGGTCCATCACGCCTCCAACAACAAAATACCCCCTCATCGTCAGATAATTACCGCTGGTGGAAGCCACTATAAGCTGGATGGCTCCGACAGCGAGCATCATGACTCCGAAGAGGATTGCGAGAGTGACATAGCTCTCAAGAGGGAACACGAATACAACGATACCCATCACCAGGCACACAAGGCCGGCGATCAGCATGAGCCACCAGTGCTTTACGGTACGGGCGACCTTGCTGGTTAAATTTTCAAAATGACGTTTCATAACACTAAAAATTAATCAGTGTCATGAAACGTCAATTTTCATGCTAAAATATGAATTCAGGCTATTTTCCTGTCAGACCGAGCACATAGCCCACGTAGGCAGGCTTTCGGTTATAGTTCAGATCCCATAAGCCGGTCGGTTCGCCTGCGCGCCATCCGCTGTTTGCCTGGCTGTCGGTCGGGCACCACTGCGTGATGCCGTACTGCTGGGCAGGAGGGACTATTTCAAGGTACTTGCTGACGATGAACCTATAGAATTCCGCCATGTTCCTGTGCTGCCTTTCGGTAAGTTCTGAAGTCTTGAGCGTCTGTCCCTGGTTGTTCACATATCCCATATCCAGTTCTGAGATCTTGACCAGCTTGCCGGTCGCAGCCATCAGCTGGAGCATCTGGACGACATGCTTCTCCTTATTGGCCTGAGTGGTCGGATTCTCATAATACGAGATGTGCATCTGGGTTCCGATACCATCAATCTTCGTAACACCGTCTGCCTCCCACTTCCCTATCCAATGGATAAGACTCCTGAGCTTCTTGTTATCATCCCAGTCAGACTCAAGATTGTAGTCGTTTATGAAGAGGAGAAGCGGCTTGGTTCCTCCAAACTCAGCATAATATTTACGGGCAGAAGCGACCGCCACACGCACATAGTCTATCGAGCCCATATAATCCTGCCAGAAGAAGTTGGTCATATCGCCCGCCTGCCCTTTCTGAAGATCATAAAAACCGTCACGGTCATAATCCTGACCTGCTATCGCCTCGTTGACCACATCCCATGTAGAGACTCTGGTCGCAGTAACTTCCATCATGCCTTTGATCCACCTTTCCATTTCTGCAGTGAGGGCTGCCTTCTGCTCCTCCGGAGTCATCGCAATCACCTCATACTGCTTTCCGATGGTCGTGAACTTGAAGTCATCGATGTATATGTCTCCTGCGAATGTTCCGAGGCTGAAGACCAGTCTTGTACCGCCTGCTGCAGTACATTTACACTTGAGCTCGACCGATTTCCACTCAGTTGTAAACTGGGTGTTCTGGAACTCGCCGGCTGACTTGTAGCCGTCAATGATCTGGAAGCCGGCACCCAACGTACCTGCAGCAGATCCCTTGATACGGAATGACAGGGTATATTCCTGGTCCTTCACAAACGCCTGGGTAACATCATAAGCGAACTGCACCTCCCAAGACTGGACAGCCGACGGATTGGTCACCTTGAATGCCCCGTCAGACACTGACATCGTCATGCTGTTTCCCCAGCCGTTGAACGGATGCCTTCCGTTATCGAAATCACTCTCGACTATGATGATCTCACCCGGTTCGCCGGGAAGTTCCACATATTTATCCTGGATAAGGCTGTTCAGATATGCAGGCTGCTGCTGCGAATGCCATGCAAGCGTATGACCGTAGACCGTCAGTCCGCGAGACTCTGCGGCATTGAGGAAATTGGTCACGTCTGTGAAGTTCATAGAACCGTCACTACGCACAACCGATGCATACTTCATCGCATTGCCGGCTGTCATTTCATCGAAATTTTCTCCGGCAAGATCATAAAGTTTCGCATCCCCGTCGATAGCCACTCCCAACTTGAACGACGGATAAGCCTCTCGGTCGACATATGCCTTGAGGGGCTGATACACGCTCAGATCCGCATACGGATCGGTCGTTCCGGTCTGCGGCGGCTTCGGTGTCACAGGCTTGGGCTTCGGGGTGTCAGGCTTATCCTTTTCACAAGACGCGAAGGCAAGCGCTGCTGCCGCAAGGGCCAGTAAAGTTATACGCCTTATATTCATCTATAATAGCTGTTAAAGCCAGGTGAGGCTACATTGCCTTCACCTGGTTGTATACGTTCTCAGCTGTGAAGCCGAGCTTCTCGTCAAGCACCTTATATGGAGCTGAGAAGCCGAAGCTCTCAAGTCCGAAGACCTTGCCGTTGCATCCTACAAGACCCTGGAGATTAACAGGAAGGCCCGCAGTAAGACCGAAGATCTTTGCTCCTGCAGGGAGAACGCTCTCCTGATACTCCTTAGGCTGTGTGCGGAAGAGTCCCTCAGATGGAGCACTCACGATGCGCACCTTCATTCCGTCTGCGCGAAGGAGCTTTGCACCTGCTGCGAGTGTAGACACCTCTGAGCCTGATGCCACGAGGATCACGTCAGGATTCTCGTCAGCGCCTCCTACGATATATGCACCCTTCTCTGCCTGAGCATAGTCTGTTCCCTCAGGAAGCATCTCGATGTTCTGGCGAGAGAGGATAAGGCCTGTAGGGCTGTCAACATTCGCCATAGCCATCTTCCAGCACACAGTTGTCTCCTCAACGTCAGCAGGACGCAGAACGAGCATTGAGTTCTTGCCGCTGTGGTTCTTGAGCTTCTCCATAAGACGGATCTGCGCCTCCTGCTCTACTGGCTCATGAGTAGGTCCGTCCTCTCCTACGCGGAATGCGTCATGAGACCAGATGAACTTCACCGGAAGTTCCATGAGGGCTGCCATACGCACTGCAGGCTTCATATAATCCGAGAATACGAAGAATGTACCGCAACCTGCGATCACACCACCGTGAAGAGTCATACCGATACATACGCATGCCATTGTAAGCTCAGCAACACCTGCCTGGAAGAATGCTCCGCTGAAGTCACCCTTGACGAAAGCGTGGGTCTTCTTGAG
>JAGBTT010000168.1 GCA_017631175.1 Bacteroidales bacterium | reverse complement strand
GAGTGCGGTTCCGTGTCCGCAGATCCACTTTGTCGCAGAGTGTACCGATACGTTACATCCCCACTCGAACGGACGGAAGAGGTAACCTCCCATGCCGAAGGTGTTGTCCACCATCACGCACACTCCCTTGCGGCGTGCCATCTCCACGATTGGCTCATAGTCTGGAATGTTGAACGCCGGATTTCCGATGTTCTCAAGGAAGATAGCTTTCGTGCGGCTGTCCACCAGTGCCTCAAGGTCAGATACATGGTCGCTTGCTGCAAAGCGCACCTCGATGCCCATGTCACGAAGCGTGATTGCGAACATCGTGAATGTACCTCCATAGAGATATGGCTGAGCCACAATGTTGTCTCCAGGGCCGCAGATGTTGGTGATGCTAAGGAACACGGCTGACTGGCCTGAAGCTGTAGCGCATGCCGCTACACCGCCCTCCAGGGCAGCCATCCTCTTCTCGAACACCTCTGTGGTAGTGTTGGTGATACGTGTATATATGTTGCCCGGACGCTTCAGCTCGAAGAGCTCCGCGCCGTACTCCATGCTGTCGAATGTATATGCAGTGCTCTGGTAGATAGGCACAGCCGTACCCTTCGAAACAGGATCGATCTCCTGTCCTGCCCTTACCTGCAATGTCTCAAATCTATATTTCTTTTCCATAAATAACTTACTTTGTTATGGTTCTAGTGAACATTGTGGTTGTTATGTTCACTAGAGGTGCAGTTTTTTACCTCAAAATCCTTTTTTATTAGAGTTCTAGTGAACATTATGCCGGGCGGGTTCACTAGATGTGCCGTGTTTCACCTTATAGGCCTCTTTCATTGTAGTTATAGTGAACATGATGTCCGATATATTCACTAGAGGTGCAGTTTGTTCATCCATAAAAGTTCTAGTGAATCTGGGGACCAGAAAGTTCATTAGAACTGTTAAGTTAGCTATATTTTCTGCCTCTTTGTGGTGTTCTGGTGAAGAATGTGACCCCGAACTTCACTAGAACCAGAACAGAGGGGCATGTGCTTACATGATGATATCGTTCAACACGCCGGATGCTGTCTGGTATGCTCCGGCTCCGGCTCCCTGGATGACCAGCGGTGATGGGTAGAAGTCGGTCTGGATGAGGGCCGCGTTGTCTGTGCCGCAGAGGTTGTACAGCGGATGTGTGCTGTCTATGGACTCGAGACCGATCTTTGCCCTGTATCCGAACGGAGCTGATGAATCCTTCACAAGCGATGCCACGAATCTCTGACGAAGCCCCTTGGAAGCAGCCTCGGCATATCGTGCGGCAAACATGGCCTCATTCTCGGCAAGCTTTGCATAGAAGGCATCCACATCGCCCTCGAAGAACTCTGCAGGAAGCAGTGGAGATATCTCCACATCCTTCTCATCAATGCCGACTCCTGCCTCACGGGAGAGGATCAGCAGCTTGCGGAGCACGTCGCGACCGCTGAGGTCGAGGCGTGGGTCCGGCTCTGTGTAGCCGGCGTCCTGTGCCCTCTTAACCACCTCAGCGAATGTGCCTCCCTCGCCACCGGCGTAGTTGCTGAAGATGTAGTTCAATGTGCCGCTCAAAACAGCCTCGATGCGCACGATCTCGTCGCCGCTGTGCACGCTGCGTGAGATGGACTCCAGGATAGGGAGCGCAGCTCCTACAGTGGTCTCATAACGGAGTGTCGCACCGATCTCGATTGCGGCCTCCTTAAGGGCTGAATAGTGCTTGTATGGTGCTGAGAATGTGATCTTGTTACATGCCACCACCGAGTAGCCTCTCTTGAAGAGGTTCATGTACTTGAATGCGATGTCAGCGGAAGCTGTGCAGTCCACGAACACTGAGTTTTCAAGTGTCAGTGTCGCGAGCTGAGTGAAGTATGCCTCATCAGCTGCATTGTCTCCGGCTGCAAGCTGCTCCGCTATGTTGTCGAGCGAAAGTCCGTTCTTGTCGAGAATGAATCTGCGGCTGTTCGCCAGTCCGCACACATGAAGGCGGCGTCCTGTGCGTGCCTCGATCTTCTCCCTGTTCTTTGATATGATGTCCACGAGCGCCTTTCCAACGACACCGTAGCCTGCGATGAAGAGGTGGATGTCCTTTCCGCTGCGGCGGTCGAAGAACTCGTTGTGGATGGTCCTGATGGCAGCATCGGCGTCGGACGATGATATGATCACGGAAATGTTGCGCTCCGATGAGCCCTGAGCTGTCGCTCTGACCGGAATGCTGTTGCGTCCGAGGGCCGCAAGCATCTTTCCTGTCGCTCCGCTCTGGTTGAGCACGTCATCACCGACCAGACATACAATCGAATATCCCTTCTCTACCTTCAGAGGATTGAGCTTGCCGAGAGAAATCTCGTATGCGAAGCACCTGTCAGCAGCCTCGCGTGCCTTCTCGGCGTCCTTCTCTGCCACAGCGATACACATCGTGTGCACCGAAGATGCCTGGGTGATGAGGATGATGTTTATGTCGTTCTGGCTGAGGGTCTCGAACAGGCGGCTTGAGAAGCCAGGGATGCCGACCATGCCGCTACCCTCCAGTGACAGCAGCGCGATGTTATCGGAATTGGATATACCGATGACCGAATCCTTGCTGCGTGGCGGATGCTTCTCGATAAGCGTTCCGGACGCCTGAGGATCGAATGTGTTCTTGATGTAGATAGGAATGCCCTCTGCCACAACCGGCTGGATTGTAGGAGGATAGATTACCTTCGCTCCGAAGTGTGAGAGCTCCAGCGCAGCCTTGTATGAGATGTTGCTGATGGTGCGTGCTGTAGGAACGACCTTAGGGTTCGAGGTCATCATGCCCGGCACATCAGTCCAGATCTCGAGCACACGGGCCTTGCATCCGACTGCATAGAGCGCAGCGGTGTAGTCGGAGCCGCCGCGACCGAGGGTCGTGGTGCGGCTCTGCTTGTCGGACGCGATGAATCCCGGAAGCACGAAGAGCTGCGTGATCGGATTGCTGTCAACCATTTCATTCACGCGTGAATATGTCTTCTGCACATCCACGATGTTCTTGTCGCCCTTGGCAACGGTGCGGATGATGTTGCGTGAGTCGATCCACTTTGTCGAGATGCCGATCGAAGCGAGCTTGGTGGCAAGGATCTTTGTCGACCACAGTTCGCCGAATCCCTGGATCGCGTCAAGGCTGGCAGGGGAGAGCTCGCCAAGGAGGAATACTCCCTGCGCAATGCTTCTGAGCGAATCGAACAGCGAATCGCATACCTCCTGTGACTCCGCCTGCTTTTCAAGCGGAAGGAAGTCGCGGATGATGACATGGTGCTTCTGCTGCAGCTCGTCGATGAGGGTCTTGTAGCTCTCGTCGCGCTGTGAGGCAAGCGTACCTATCTTGATGAGGGTGTCGGTGCACCCGCTGATGGCAGACGATACCAGAATGGTCCTGTCACGGTCCACGGCGTTGACAACGATGTCAACTACCTTGGCCATGTTCTCAGCATTGGCTACCGATGAGCCTCCGAATTTCAATACCTGCATATATTGTGAAGTTTATAGTTTCTTTTTGTGGACATCGTCCACGGTTTTCCTGTAAAAGTGTGGAAGATCCAGCCTTTGAGGTGGGTATCTGCCACGGTTTCATGCCATTTTCGTGGACGGTGTTTCCTTTATGGTCCATCGGTGTTGGTAAGGGTTTGAAAACTAAATCCCTCCCACTTCGTGGGCCCCGACCGTCGGGCTAAAGCCCTGCTGCTCGTGCACAAAAGTCCACCGGACTTTCTCTAAAGGCACTCACGACCATTCACCAGGCCATGGGCGGCCAGGGTTTTCAAACCCTTACCAACACCAACGTTTACGGCAACAACTGTCTGATGATGGCGGTGAGCTGGTCGTTTTCCAGCAGGAAGCCGTCATGGCCGAATTTCGATGTGATCTCGTGATATACGGCACCTGGGATGCATGAGGCTATGAGCTTCTGCTCCTCCACAGGGAACAGCCTGTCGCTATCGATGCCGATCACGGTGCAGTCGGTCTTGATGCTGGCCAGCGCCTTCTCCACTCCGCCGCGTCCGCGTCCCACATTGTTGCTGTTCACTGAACCGCAGAGATAGTAGTATGAGTAGGCGTCGAATCTGTCCGAGAGCTTCTTGCCCTGGTATCTCTGGTATGATCCCGCCCTGTCGGCAAACAGGCAGTCCTCTTCCTTCTCCCACTGCGTGGCATTGTATCCCTCATAACTCCTATATGATATCAGGGCAATGCTTCGTGCGCATCTGAGACCGGTCTCGCCGCCTTTGAGAGAGGCGCATTCACGGAATGTAGGATCCGTTTCAAGAGCCATCTTCATCGACTCGTTATAAGCCGTAAGCCATGGGGTCACCCTTGCTCCACATGCAATGTACACGGCCTTCCTGATCACCTCCGGCTCCATGATGGACCACTCCACCGACTGGAATCCTCCGATGGATCCTCCGACCATGAAATCGATATGCTCGATTCCGAGGTGTCTGCGTACCAGGTCATTGGCACGCACGATGTCGCGTACTGTAACGGCTGGGAAGTCGAAGTAATATGGCTGGCCTGTAGCCGGATTCTCTGTAGCAGGTCCCGATGAACCATAAGCCGAGCCGAGCATATTGGCACACACGACGAAATACTTCTCAGTGTCGAAAAGCTTCCCCGGTCCCACGAGCTCCGGCCACCAGTCCTCTGCATCCGAGTTCGCGGTCAGCGCATGGCATATCCATATGACCTTACGCTCATCGTCGCTCTGCCACTCGCGCTCCGAGCGGTGGTATACCACCTTCAGAGAGCTTACGCTTCCGCCCGCCTCAAACTCAAACACATCGTTATGTATATATTCACATCTGATCATTTCAAATCTCTCATTTTGACCGTCCTTTTCTAATCCTTCGGATTAGGAGAACGAAAACGTGCAAAGATACGTTAAATTTTGCTGTATCACTGACTACAAAGATGATATATTGGTGTAATCTATGCAACGTTTCGGAAAAATTCGGAAAATTATTCTATTTTTGTTGAAAATATTGCTTAATGCAGAATATTATTCTGTAAAAACGCTAAAATATGGAAACGTTAGACCGGACAGATATCCTGATTCTGCGCGAACTGCAGAAGGACGCCAAGCTGACCACTAAAGAACTGGCAGCCAGGGTGAATCTTTCGCCCTCTCCCGTATTCGAGAGGCAGAAGCGTCTCGAGAAGGAAGGATACATAAAGAGATACATCGCCGTGGTTGACCCTATCAAGGCCGGCAACGGGATAATGGTCCTGTGCAACGTCCGTCTGAAGCACCACAGCAAGGAATATAGCCAGCAGTTCACCTCGGTTATTGCAGTGATTGACGAGGTGGTAGAATGTTTTAATACATCGGGCGAATATGACTACATGCTGAAGATCTATGCACGGAATATGCAGGACTACCAGAACTTCGTCCTCGGCACCCTCGGTGACCTGGACTGCATCGGCTCCCTGCACAGCATCTTCGTCATCGGCGAAGTGAAGAACACCCTTACCATCCCTGTGAAACCATAAACGATATGATAGCAACCCTTATAATACTCCTGATTTCGGCCATACTGTTCGTCAGCGGCAAGGTCCGTTCTGACCTCGTGGCCATCTGCGCCCTCCTGGCCCTTCTCCTGTGTCAGATCCTGACCCCGGCGGAAGGTCTCTCGGGCTTTTCCAACACCACCGTCATCATGATGATCGGACTGTTCATCGTCGGAGGCGGCATCTTCCAGACCGGTCTTGCTAAGATGATAGGCAGCAAGGTGATGACCCTCGCAGGCAACAGCGAACTTAGGCTCTTCCTCCTGGTGATGATAGTTACATCGGCCATCGGCATGTTCGTCAGCAACACAGGTACAGTGGCCCTCATGCTCCCTATCGTGGTCAGCATGGCAGCCGCTGCGGGCACATCCCCACGCCGCCTGCTCATGCCTCTGGCCTTCGCCAGCAGCATGGGAGGCATGATGACCCTCATCGGTACGCCGCCCAACCTTATCGTCAGCGACACCCTCGAGGGAGCCGGCTATGAGCCCCTGGCATTCTTCTCCTTCCTTCCTGTCGGTCTTGTCACCCTTATAGTAGGCGTTCTCTATCTTCTTCCGGCCACCAAGATGCTGACTGCCAAGGAAAAGACCAAGGATAAGAAGAACAAGGGCAAGTCGCTCAAGGATCTCGTGAATGAGTACGGCGTGACTGACAACCTCTTCCGTGTCCATGTAAAGGATGAGGATTCCGAGGCGATAGGAAAGACTGTGGTAGACCTGAATATCTATAGAGAGTACGGCATCAATGTGCTCGAACTTCGCCGCAGTACCGGTCCGAACAGATTTGTGCGCTCGGTGAACCAGCAGCTCGCATCTCCGGATCTGGTGATCAACCAGGGAGACGTGCTTTATCTGTCAGGAGATCCGGAACAGATCGAGAAATTTGCAACTGACTACTCCCTCAGGCTGATCGACAAGCACACCGACGAGATCGAAGGCAGCTCTGCCAATGCTACCATGGACTTCTTTGACATAGGAGTAGCTGAGATCCTTATCATGCCGACTTCGTCCATGATCAACAGGACCATCATCGAGGCCGGCTTCCGCAGCAAGTTCAGTGTCAATGTGCTGGGCATCAGAAGGAAGCAGGACTATATCCTTAACGATCTCGGACAGCAGAAGATGCAGGACGGCGACGTGCTCCTGGTCCAGGGCGCATGGAAGGATATCGCCCGAATGAAGAGCGAATCATCGAACTGGGTCGTGCTCGGCGAGCCTCTTGAGGCTGCCGCGAAGGTTACACTGGACTATAAGGCTCCGATAGCGGCTCTGATCATGATTGCAATGATCGTGATGATGGTGGTGGACAGTATCCCTGTGGCTCCGGTGACTGCGGTGCTTCTTGCTGCTGTCATGATGGTGGTCACTGGTTGTGTGCGCAGCGTTGAGGCTGCATACAAGACCATAAACTGGCAGACTATCGTCCTTTTTGCAGCGATGCTCCCGATGTCCATAGCCCTTGAAAAGACAGGCGTCTCAGAGATGATTTCAGGCGCTATCGTAACTGGGCTTGGAGGCAGCGGCCCGCGCCTTCTGATGGCTGGAATCTATGCCGCGACATCCGTCATGACCATATTCATCAGCAACACCGTTACGGCAGTCCTCATGGCTCCGATAGCCCTGCAGTGTGCCATGCAGATAGGTGTGAGCCCGGTGCCGTTCATGTTCGCCGTGACCGTCGCGGCAAGCATGTGCTTCGCCTCGCCGTTCTCGACACCGCCTAACGCTCTGGTGATGTCTGCCGGCCAGTACACATTCATGGATTATGTGAAAGTGGGACTCCCGCTCCAGATCCTGATGGGAGTGGTGATGGTGATCGTCCTTCCGCTGCTCTTCCCGTTCTAGAAGAAAGAAGGGTTATAATTGCTGAATGAATCCGGTGCCGAATCGAAGTTGCCGTATCTGATGGTATGGGTAACTCCTTCGGCATCGATGTAATCCATCTCAAAGTTTCCGGAAGCTACTCCTGTGGTGTAGCTTCTGAATTCTACCCAGCCCTCTGTGGCGGGGTAGCCGTTTACAAGTATCCATACATGCGGAGCGCGGAAGTAAAGTTCCAGCTCTTCCTCGTTGGATGGCTCGCTGTATGGAGTGATTTCGTACCTGACTCCGGAACAGATGTCTTCCGGAAACTCCCTGCGGATATCGATCAAGATGCTGTTTCCTCCGTAGTCAGCGCCTTCCGCTCCGACCCAGCTTTTGAATACGTATGCATTGACGTCAGCCCATGAGAATGTGGTCCTTTCAGCCATGCCGAGGTATCCGCGCTCATGAAAGCTGCGCATCGCGACTCCGTCCATGTATAAGCTGACCTTGTTGTTGCCTTCATCTGTCTCCTTGAACGGCATATGGAACTTGTCCTCGCATGAAACGGCAGTCAGGAGGATCATGGAAATGAGGTATATGAATGATCTTCTTTTCATGACGCTGTCATTTAGTAGAGTCCGTCGAATGTTCCTCCGGTTATCTCGATCCTCTCGCCGTCTTCATTTTCGGCAGTGAACTCGAAGTTGCCGCTGATGACCAGATATCCGTCCTTTTCCTTGTAGTTTTTGATCTTGCGGAGCTTGATCCATCCGTCCACCGACCTGTATTCGTTGAATCCGCCGAAGTATACGGGAGGTTCCGCAACCCTGTCTTCGCTTTGTCCGGTGTAGTATTTCAGAGGGTATTTCCTGCCGGTTTCTATGGGTTCAGTATCGCTTATCGTAAGCATAAGGACACCTTCCCTGACCACATCCTTTTCCATAAAGGACTTCGCGCGGATGTCCAGGAATGTCTCGTTGTAATATGCCACCCTCATAGGGGATTCGTTGTTCTGGTTTACATATTCACATTTGAACATGTCCCCGTTCACACGGAAACTTACGGTAAGGTTGCCCTTGCTGGTGTCTCTGAGGGTCCT
>JAGBTT010000167.1 GCA_017631175.1 Bacteroidales bacterium | reverse complement strand
CGCTCGTGGAGTTTACTGAGTCAAACAAGATCTTCGCAAACCCTGAGCGCGGATTCTACAAGCACTACGACTTCCTCAATTCGTCTGCTTCTCCGCTTTCAGTATCTGCCCTTCAGGCTGCACGTGTGGAGAGCAACATCACTCTCTTCTACACTGGTCACTACCTGACAGAGTTTGTGAAGTCTGATATCTCTGACAAGTTCCTTAACCTTGTCAGAAAGAACATGCAGGCGCTGCGCGAGGCAGGTGCAAAGTGTATACTTCGCTTTGCATACACAAACAGCCAGAGCAAGCATCCATACGATGCCGAGCCTAAGTGGGTGGCACGCCACATCGAGCAGCTCAAGCCTATCCTCCAGGAGTACAGCGACGTTATCCTCTGCTTCCAGTCAGGCTTCATCGGAGTATGGGGAGAGGGATACTACACAGACAACTTCTTCTTCGATCCTCAGACCCCTGAGGAGCACAAGCTCCGCAAGGAGGTGATCGATGCGATGCTCGACGCCATCCCTGCTGACCGTCAGGTCGCTCTCAGAACCCCTATGTTCAAGAGAAACATGTATGCGGCAAGCTATACGGATACCTTGACTCTCGCTACTGCTTACGACGGTTCTGCAAAGGCACGTATCTGTGCATTCAACGACTGCTTCGGCGCTTCGGCTGACGACTACGGCACATTCATCGGAAAGGATACCCGCGAGTACTGGAGAAAGGAGACAAGATACACCCTCATGGGAGGTGAGACCTGCGGCCTTTCGGACTACTGCAAGTGCAAACAGTCTATCAAGGATTGCGAGGACTTCCACTGGACATACATGAACAGCGGTTACAACGCTGATGTTCTCAATCGTTGGGAGTCTGACGGATGTATGGATGAGGTCAAGAGACGCCTGGGCTACAGACTTTCGCTCAAGGACGTTGCTACTTCAAAGGCAGCAGCAGGAAAGGCTCTCAGAGTCAGGTTCAATATCAAGAACAGTGGTTTCGCAGCTCCGGGTAACCCTCGCCATGTCGAACTCGTGCTTGTGGACGGAAACGGTAAGAAGACCGTCTATGAGTTCAAGGACGTGGATGTACGTTACTGGTTTGCAAATGAGACCGTTACAGTGGATAAGCTGATCGATCTTCCTAAGGATGTGTCAGGAAACTGCACTCTTTACCTGAATCTTCCGGATCCTAAGGCAACTCTCCACGACAATCCTCTCTTCTCTATCCGCCTTGCCAACGAAGGCGTATGGAACGAGAAGACCGGTTACAACAAGATTGCGGAATTTAAACTTTAAAGATTTCTCGACTCGCTTCGCTCGCTCGAAATGACAGTACGACATCATTCCATATTCATCTGCCTTTTGGCGCTGCTCTTCGGATGTGTTCCGGAGGGGATGGAGGACGTGAATAAGGAATACCCTGGATTGGTCCATGAGACCTTCAAGGAATCGAAGAAGGTCTTTCCGAACCCGGAGCGAGGCTTTGATGACGGCAGGAACTGGCATTCGGCTTCGGATGCACCTTTGACCAAGCAGTTTCTGACTGTTCAGAGGCTTAAGAACAGGACGGTCCTGTATACGGGCTACTACCTTACGGACTACATGGAGTCGGACATAGCTCCAGAGTTCCTTGATCTGATTTCAAAGAACATGAGTGTCCTGCGCGAGGGTGGAGTCAAATGCGTGCTCCGCTTCGCCTACAAGACGGACATGTACGAGACCGGACATCCTTGGGATGCGCAGCCCGAGTGGGTGCACAGGCATATCGAGCAGCTTAAGCCTGTGCTCCAGCAGAACAGTGACGTGATCCTTTGCCTTCAGGCGGGCTTCATTGGAGTATGGGGAGAGTGGGCCTATACTGACGGCTTCATGCGAAGTCCAAGTACCAAGGAAGACTTCAGGACAAGAAGAGACGTGATGCTGGCGCTTCTTGATGCTCTTCCGAAGAACCGCACGGTTGCTGTTCGTACTGGACGATATAAGATGAACATGTTCCTTGACAGCTATGCGGATTCCGTGACTCTTGAGACTGCTTACAATGAGTCTGACTTGTCCAGGATATGCGCCCATAACGACTGCTTCGGAGCTGATGCATCAGACATGGGAACGTTCACGACGATTGCTGAGCGAAACTTCTGGAAGAAGGAATCGAGATACCTGCTGATGGGAGGCGAGACATGTCAGCTGTCATACCACTGCTCATGCAAGAGGACCCTTGAAGACTGCGAGGCATACCACTGGACATATACCAGCGGCCCGGCGAAGGTCTCGGACAGATGGAAGGAAGAAGGCTGCTATGATGAGATAGAGAAGCGCCTTGGCTATAGGCTCGTGCTTACGGATCTGCACCATACGCCTCAGGCTGTTCCTGGAGAGGACTACCGGGTGGTCATGAGGATAGAGAATGTGGGATTTGCTGCACCTATGAACCCGAGAGACGTAGAACTTGTGTTTGTAGACGGTGGTGGCGATAAGAAAGTATATAGACTTTATGATATCGACCCACGCTACTGGTTTGCCGGAGAGCAGATTACGATAGACAGGACGATAAGGATTCCGGAGGATGCGGAAGGGGACTGTGCTCTGTACCTGAACCTCCCTGACCCTGAGTTTGCGTTAAGAAACAACCCTCTCTTCTCGATACGTCTGGCCAATGCCGAGTACATGTGGGACGAGACGACAGGATATAACCGATTGATAACACTTAAACTATAACTGATAAAATGAAAAGAATTATCTGTATTGCGACCTTGTGCGCAGCCTTGATCGCTTCATGCGAGAGACCTGTAAACCCAGAGCCGCAGCCGGGACCTTCCGGTAATGGCAAGACTTATATCTGCCAGCTCCCTGTCGTTGAATTCGGCAAGGAGGCATGGATTCCGGGAGACAAGATCCTTTTCCACGGAGGAAGTTCGGACAACCAGATGATCGTCACTCTGAAGGCAGAGGACATCATTGATGACACATTGTTCACAGTGGACCTGTCAAGCCTCAAGGCTTTCAAGCCGAAGGTTGGAAAATCTAAGTATTTTGCTGCATACCCTGCTGACAATGTCAAGAACCAGGGCCAGTGCGACGACAAGAACACATTTGTCCAGACCAACAACCTGCTCATGACAGGATATGACGTGGCAAAGGATACGATCGTATTCAAGTATATCACCGGAGGTCTTGTGTTTACCGTGAAGGGAGATTTCGACTCTTATGAGATCAAGGGAAACTTCGGAGAGATCGTAGGCTTCGACCAGGTTACATGCCGCATCAACGATAAGTTCAATATTCCGGGCATGAACCAGGTCGGCGAGAAGACATCGGTAACAGGCTCGGTCGCAGCAGACGGTACAACTGTCAACAAGATCTACTTCCCATATCCGCAGCCTGACTTCCAGGACGGATTCAAGCTTTATTTCAGCAAGGACGGCAAGCGCGTGAAGGTGCTTGACAGGGCTGGCGAGCTCGGTATCCACCGCGACAGCTTCATAGACCTCGGTGACATCACATCGCTGATCGAGGACTATAAGGAAGCGGACAATTCGGAGCATGAACCGGAGGTGCTTCCTGACTACAGCCACCTCAACCACATCTCTTTCACAGAGTGTGATGACATCTTCCCTAACCCTGAGCGTGGATTCTACTTCACACAAAGCTTCAAGTCTGCAAAGGCTTCGCTTCTTACCGCAAGCAAGATCGAGCAGAACAGACTCCAGAACAGGACCATCTGCTACCTCGGATTCTACCCTAAACAGTATATGGACGGCCACATCTCGGAGGATTTCATCCAGATGGTGCGCAACAACATGCAGGTTCTCCGTGAGAACGGTGCAAAGTGTATCATGCGTTTCGCATACTCTGACAGCGAGAACGAGAAGCCATGGGATCCTACTCCAGAGGTCGTACAGATGCATATCGCTGACATCAAGCCTGTCCTCCAGGAGTACAGCGACGTTATCATGTGCCTCCAGGCAGGTTTCGTGGGCGTATGGGGCGAGTGGTACTACACAGAGAACTTTGAGTTCACTCCTTCTACCCCTGAGGACCATGTTCTCCGCAAGCAGGTGACCGACGCTATGCTCGAGGCTCTTCCTACCGACCGTACCATTGGTCTGCGTACCCCAATGTTCAAGAGAAACATGTACGCAAGCAGCTATCGCGATACGCTTACCCTTGCGACAGCATACGACGGCTCGCCTAAGTCACGCGTCAGCGGATTCAACGACTGCTTCGGTGCTTCTGCAAATGACCTCGGAACATTCGACAACGACGCTTCGCGCGAGTACTGGAAGAGGGATACAAGATACACCCTCATGGGCGGAGAGACCTGCGGCGTTTCGTCATACTGCGAGTGTGCTGTCACTCTCAAGGACTGCGAGGACTACCATTGGACATACCTCAACATCGAGTACAACCGTCAGGTGCATAACGTATGGAAGGACGGCGGATGCTGGGACGAGATCGAGCGTCGTCTGGGATACAGACTTTCATTCGCTGACGTATATCACTCGACTCCGGCGGCTGGCCAGGATATGACCGTAGCGCTCCAGATAAAGAACAGCGGATTTGCTGCGCCTATGAACGGCCGTGCTGTAGAGCTTATTCTTGTGGACGGAAACGGTAAGAAGACCGTATACGAACTCAATGACGTCGATCCGCGTTACTGGTTCGCAGGCAGGACAATCAACATCGAGAAGGCTATCTCGATCCCTGCTGATGCATCAGGAAAGTGCACGCTTTACCTCAACCTTCCTGACCCTAAGCCAACCCTCCATGACAACCCTCGCTTCTCGATCCGCCTGGCCAACGACGGCGTATGGAACGATGACCTCGGTTACAACAAAGTGTTTGAATTTACCCTTTAATTGTCATTTCGAGCGAAGTCGAGAAATCTAGAAACAACATAATATGAAACGAATTTTCAGCATTGCAATTGTGTGCGCCTTGTTTGGCGCTTGTGAAAGAACAGTGGAGCCAGACGGCCCTGCTGCTGAGGACAAGTATTCATGCGAACTTCCTGCGGCTTATGTCAATGGAAAGGAAGCATGGGTGCCGGGAGATCAGATTCTGATCCATGGAGCGACATTCAAGGATCATGTGGTTGCGACTTTGACTCCTGCAGATATTTCTGAGGATGGCAAGACATGTTATGTAGACGTGGCAGGCATTGAGCCTTATACTCAGGCAGGCGTGAAGTCAAAATATTATCTAGCATATCCCGCACAATTTGTAACCACCTCTACAAAGGATGTCAACAGTTACAACACAACCAATGCATTGTTGCTCTCCGGTTATGATAAGGGCAAGACTTTCATCCTTGAGTCACTTGTCGGTGGACTTGTATTCACGGTATCAGGTGATGTCGATTCTTATGAGCTTCGCGGAAACAACGATGAAACAATAGGACTTTCTTCTCTGTCATGCCGCATCAACACAAATTCTAAGATTTATGCAAACAGTAGAGGTACAGCAAAGACAGTTGTGACAGGCAACGTTGTTGCTGACGGTAAGACTCTTAATCATATATGTTTTCCTGACCAGCCTGTGCTCGCAGACGGTTTCCACCTTGTGTTCTATAAGAACGGTACAGCTGTAAAGAGCTACTATCTCGAGGATAAGCTTGAGATTCTGCGTAGCCAGTTCATTGACCTTGGCGACATTACCTCAAAGCTTACTGCCTTCAGTCAGAATGCTGATACTCACGTTTCTGCTATCCCTACAGCAGGTGCCGTAAATCTTGGTGCAGCTGCTACCGCAAACTGCTACATCGTGAGCGAGCCAGGTGTATATACATTCAAGGCTGTAAAGGGTAACAGCGCAACAGCTCTTTCTTCAATCGGTTCTGTTGAGCTTATCTGGGAGTCTTGGGGAACAACTGAGGAAGTTACTCCGAACAGTGTCATCGCTGCTGTAGATTTCGAGAAGGATCAGGTTTACTTCCAGGTTGTCGAGGGTTACCACTCAGGAAATGCTGTGATCGCTGTGAAGAATGACATGGGTGCTATCATGTGGAGCTGGCATATCTGGTTGCCGGAGACTCCTGTCAGCGAGGATCTTTACGGTCTTTCAAGACGTAAGAGCATGAGCCGTAACCTCGGTGCCCTTGTTGATGCTTCGGTTGAAGGAACATCACCTAAGGCTGCAGGTCTCTTCTATCAGTGGGGTAGAAAGGATCCGTTTGTAGGTGTCGGTGACTATACTACAGGCGAGCCTGCTGCTGTTGCCGGCCAGGAGATGACCCTCTTTGGTGGTCAGATGTCTATCGCCAAGACAACAAAGAATCCTACAGTATTCGCAAATGCGACTGATGCAAGCTGGAACGAGCTCAGGACTCTTGACCTTTGGGGAAGCACAAAGACAATGTATGACCCATGTCCTCCGGGATATAGGGTTCCGTATCGTTCAGAGCATATCCTCTATTCAAACTCTCCTTGGGACGCTCCAGGTTGGTCATACGATGCTTCTGCATTTATGTTCACTGTGGGCAGTCCTCAGACAATATATCCTCTCGGAGGTTACATCACTACAAACGGTGAATACGCTCAGTATGGTACAGGTACCCGCGTATGGTGCTGCCGTGAGTCAGACAATGCTGCCGAAGGATACAACTTCCGTATCTTCAATGATACCGGCGACCCATCATACGGCAATGGCACCAAGCCAAAATCAAACGGTTTTGCAGTGCGTTGCGTGACAGAGGAGTCGTTCCCATTCGAGAATGCCCCTGGTACTCCGGTTAAGGGGAAGTATACTAAGTACAGTGCCAAGATCACTGAGCTTTCAGGTCTTTGTCTCAGCCAGGACGGAACATTCCTTTGGGGCGTAGGTGACCAGGGGCAGCTTGCTAAAATCGGTTTTGATGGTGCTGTCACTAAGCAGTTTGGTCAATCTCTTGATATGGAGGCTATAACTATAGACCCTGTAACAGGTGACCTCTATATGGGTTGCGAGGCAAACTGGGTAGGAGTTGTGAAGGCACCTGAATATAAGAGGGCTACAGAAATCTTCCGCGTGGCGGAGGCTGCAGATTACGGAAACAGCGGTGTCGAGGGTATCGCATGGTATAAGGACAACATGCTTCTTGTTGGTACTCAGGTAGGTGCAAATCTCTGGGCTTACACTCTTGATGGAACTGTTGTATGGAAGAAGAGTCTCAAGACAATCGCCATCGGATGTCAGGAGATTGCAGACATCTGCTATGACCCTGTAAAGGATCAGATCTGGATCATCGACTCTGAGTCTCAGTCGATCTACCTTCTCAATGGTGATGCAACTCAGCACCTCGCTACATACAAGACAAACTTCGCTGGAAACTGTGAGTCAGTATGTCTCGACTATGAGCGCCAGTGCGTATGGGTGGCAGATGACTCTGACCCATCATCCCTCTTCAAAGTAGAATTCACATTTTAAGTCCATTGTCATTTCTTTCGCTGTCGCTCAAGCGGCAAGCCGATTACGACCGAACGAAGTGAGTGGAGAAATCTATTAAACTATGATGAAAAAGATATTGTACATCGCAGCTCTCATGGCTGCATTCGCATGCACACCTGCGGAGCAGGGTGAATATGCAGATTTCGAGCGCGTGCCGCTCCAGAGCGAGATCCAGAACGTCCAGCCTATGACAGGTATCGTCCTCTGGAACACAAACGGACGCTCTATCACAGCGAAGGACAAGATCCAGCTCGAGTATTCATACATGCTCTACAACGACGTGTGCAAGGAGCAGGGTGTGTACGACTGGACCCCTATGGACAAGCTGCTTGAAGAGGTCGCATCGCGCGGCCATCAGGCCGTAGTGCGTTTCCGCTACACTTATGTAGGTCAGCAGTGCGCCGTTCCTGATTACATCAAGGCATGGCCTGGATATGAGGAGATGTCAGGCAAGAGCGAGGGAAGGACAACATACTTCCCTGACTGGCGCTGCGAGGAGCTCCAGAGATTCCACCTCGAGTTCCACAAGAAGTTCGCAGAACGCTACGACTCAGACCCTCGTCTTGCATTCGTGCAGACAGGATTCGGTCTCTGGGCTGAGTACCACATCTATGACGGTCCTTGCAAGATCGGAAGGACATTCCCTTCAAAGGACTTCCAGGAGACTTTCTTCAAGGAGATGCAGAACTACTTCAAGGAGACTACATGGAGCATCTCTATCGATGCTGCCGACAGCTTCTATTCTCCTCTCAAGGCTAAGAAGGAGCTTCTCGACATTCGTTTCGGAAACTTCGATGACTCGTTCATGCACGAGACCCACCACGAGTACAACCGCGACTGCTGGATGTTCTTCGGTGAGGACCGCTACAAGATCGCTCCTCGCGGAGGTGAGTTCAGCTACTACTCGAACT
>JAGBTT010000166.1 GCA_017631175.1 Bacteroidales bacterium | reverse complement strand
GGCATTTGTTAAGCCTGTAGGAACAGTTGATGTTGCAGTTACTAACATAACTGCGTCAAAAGCTACCGTAACTTGCACTCCTGATCCAGCTGAAGGATTCACATATTATTTTGACTGTCAGCCGAAGGAACTTTTTGATCTTATGTTCCCTACAGATGAGGAGAAGATCGCTTATATTGTAAATGGAGTGGAAGAAATCTTGGAAGGCTACGGTATGACTTGGGCTGATGCTGTTTCCGAAGGTGAGGACTCATATAATTTCACAGGTCTTACTCCTCTTACTGAATATTATGCTCTTGCATTCGGTATAGATGAAGATGGCAACGTGACAACTGGTCTCTTTAAGGAAGAGTTCACTACTCTTGACCTTAATCCTGCACTCAAGTCATGGATCGGTACATGGAAAGTGACTTCAGAGGATACATATGTACAGGAGAAAGGCGGTACTGAGGGCCTTACAGGTCAGCCGTCTACGAGAACTATTACAATCGGCACTGAGACAATATTCGATATCCCGCTTGACGAGTCTGATCTCGTTGTATCAGGAATCTCTTATACTGACTTTATGCCACTTTTCAATGGTGGATTGCAGCTTGAGACAGTCGGTACAGTAGATGCTAATGGTAAATTTGCCCTTAGGAACGGATTTGAAGTGTTTGATGCAGGTGAAACAGGAATCTTTACATGGGTAGGTTACTCCTACATTCCAACTCGTCAGGTGTTCTCTATCGTATCAGGTAACTATGCTCCTTATACTCTTGCATTCGGAGCAGACTCTAATACAGCAACTGCGACACCATACACAGGTACACTTTCAACTGACGAACCATTCGAGGTTACTTATTATGATATGTTCATCCAAAAGGCTAGTGGCGGATGGAGCAGCTACTATACTCCAGAGGGCTACGGTATGCTCGCAGGTCCTTGGACTCTTGAGAAGGTTGAGGAAGAGCCTGCAGCAATGCCTAGCGCAGCTAGCATGAAGCTCATGTCTAAGGTTGAGAGAAGGATGATGGTTGAGAACGTTAAGGTTATGACTAAGCTCAACTCTAACTATCTCTTCGCATCAGCTCGCTAATAATTAACTCTGGTAAACTATAAGGCTGGCTCTTCGCTGAGCCAGCCCTATATACTGAAATGACACTTAGAAAATCAATATTCTTCCTTCTGGTTTCAGCCCTGCTTTCAGCGGGCTGCGACAAGCCTGATGCAGTCGAGCCTGCTCCTCCTTTCGTAGAGACTGAGGCACAGTCCATAGTCTTTACATCTGCCGAGGCTATCTATTACGGCGATGACGGCAATACGGGCGTGTCCGATATGTGGAACATCAGGCTCTATGGAGACGGACAGATGATGCAGCTTTCCTGCAACACCCTTCTCCATTCAGAGATGGATGCTGAGGATCTCGAAGGCGTATACGAAGCGCCTTCGGCTGACGGAGACTATTCTCCCGGCACATATAACCCGGGTTATATGATCAGCATCGAGCTTCCTGACGAAACCATCGAAGGTCCTGCCCTGTCCTGGTTCGGCACTCTCGACCAGAGCGGCTCTGATTATATTCCGGAGCTTCTAAGAGAAGGCTTTGCTTATGTGGACATAAATGCAGACGGCACCTTCACCATCCATGGTACAATGGTCGGACATTCCTTCCTTAAAAGGAACTTTACCTTTACAGGACAGATGGAAGCTATTGACATGTCATCTTTACCAGAAACTAAATCCTCTAACGACAGCATAAATGAAATCACTCGCGAAATGCTTTCTGGCAATGTGCCTTCTGCTTTCGGCTTGTACAAAGCCGGGTTCAGATGCAGACAGTGACGTTGCCAGGATACTAGGAACATACAGCTTTGACGGAAAGGTTGAAAACATTCTCAGTGTCGAGTATCACGAGAGTGATTCATATGTGAATTTCGTGTTTTCGCCTGTTTTCAAGGGCCATAAGACCACATATATCGACTTTTCGATATCCAAGGCCTTGATTGGCAAGGAGTGCGATGTCGAGAATCTGTCTCACAATGACGACTATAAGTTCAGCTATGAGAATCCGCTCTGGTATTACTCGGAGCTTCATGAGCTTAAGGAAGGAACCATCTGTGTGAAGAATCTTGGCGACGGCAGGGTGGAAGTCAGTCTGGACATCCTGCTTAATGACGGAACTCCTTTTGTCCTGGATTATACAGGCGATGCAATGAGGAAATAACCAGTATTCAAAGAACCTTCTGGTTAATTACATAAATATTGGCCGCCGGCTGGTCCCTGTGAAGGGCCCGGCCGGCATTTTTTTCTCTCTCTGCAACCTCAAATCGCCTGCGCCAAATGATAGTGCAGCAAAGAAAAAGAGATGATCTTTCGACCATCTCTTTTTAGGCTATAAGAAAACCCTTAAAGGGGATAACTTCATTACGAAAGCTTGTTGATGTAAACTGCGATACCGCTCTTGAGGTTTGCAGCCTTGTTCTTGTGGATTACGCCGATCTTTGCAAGCTTGTCGATCATTGCATATACCTTAGGAGCATTTGCCTCGGCCGCTGCCTTGTCGTTTGTATTACGAATCGCACGGATTGCGTTTCTTGTTGTCTTTGCATAATACTTATTATGCAATCTGCGCCTCTCGCTCTGGCGATAGCGCTTGTCTGCTGAAGCGTGGTTTGCCATTGTTATTCT
>JAGBTT010000165.1 GCA_017631175.1 Bacteroidales bacterium | reverse complement strand
CCTGACTCTATCAGTTGCACGGCTTGCGCCGCTGTCATGTATTTCATAGTATCAAAATGTTTAGGACCATGGATATGGTTTAAAAACCATGGCCGCCCGTGGCCTTGTGAACGGGAGGGGCCCGCGCCGAAGGCGTGGGAGGGATTTAGTTTTTAAACCATATCCATGGTCATATTATACACTATTAGTGGTCTGCTGCAAAAAGGCGGAGGCGTTCTTCGAGCATGTCGAACTGCTCCGGACGGTTGAGCTGGGACACGCAGATGCGCACTCCCGGCTGACGGCTTCCTGTGGTCGACAATGCTATCGTCGCCATGCCGTAGCGGATCATCTCAGCCATGAGCTCGCCGCTTGACATGCCCTTGTAACCCACCGTGTAGAAGAATCCATCACTTACCGGCTCGTCACCGTCCATCGAGTAGACTATATGGAAGCCGTTGTCAAGAAACATCTTCTTGCTGATCTTCGCCCTGCGGGCGTATTCGGCGGCGGAGGTGACGAAGTCAAGCTCACCGTCGGCGGCGGCGCGGAACATTTCGGCCAGTGCATACTGGGCGGAATGTGTAGCGCCTGAGGATACCGCATACAGGACTGCAAACACGAAGGCGTCACCAAGACGTGACATCTTGTACCAGACAGGCAGCAATGGGTACTCCCTGTGATACAGTGCATCCGAAATGGCTATGATCGCGATTCGCTGTCCGGCATAGCTGAACATCTTCGAGCCGGACATCATGATTATGTAATTGTCTGTATACTTGGCGATCGTCGGCTGGAACGGAGCCTCGAACGGCTTGCCGAGAGGCTTACGGAAGTCCATGCACATGTAGGCAAGATCCTCGATGACTATCGCATCATATTTAGTTGCCAGTTCACCTATGGTCTTGAGCTCATCTTCGGTCAGATTGAACCATGCAGGATTGTTAGGGCTTGAATAGATGATCGCAGCTATGCGGCCGGTTGCCAGATGCCTTTCCAATTCGGGTCCAAGCTTGTCGCCACGGAAATCATAGATGTCGAACGAGTCACTCGGAATGCCCAAGATACGTGTCTGCGTACGCTGCACAGGGAAGCCCGGATCAATGAAGAGGATAGTATCCTTGCCCTCTACAAGATGCGAGCAAAGCAGGAATGTAGAGAAACTGCCCTGCATGGATCCCACTGTCGGGATACATCCCAGAGGAGCGACATCGATGTCCAGATATGCCTTGAGGAATCTTGAGGCCTGCTCCTTCAGCTTAGGGATGCCGTACATGTTCGGATACTGCGAAGCTACGCCAGAATCAAGCGCCTGCTTCTCCGCCTCTATGCCCACACGCATAGGAGGAAGTCCCGGTATACCCATCTCAAGATGCAGAAATTCAGTCTGGCTCTGGGTTTCCAGAGCCTTGGCGATCGCGCCGGACTGGCGGATAGTCGCCGCAGAAATGTCGAGAATGTCCATCTGCTCCAACAGGGAGTCATAGACAGACTTTGCTATAGGAAGTTTCATGATGACCTTTGGCGGGGAGAAACCGCACCAAATTTACATAAAAAAAAGAAGTCCGGCAAGAACTGCCGGACTCGTTTTACACACACATTTCAACTTATATTCCTTATTAGGGTCTATAGTCGAGAAATGACCACTCTCCCGTGGTCGTATGCAAAGGTAGAGAATACCTGAAATTTTAAACTATCACATCAGCGCCTCAAGCCCCACTTTCAGACGAACGGTAAAAATACCGAGACGAAATGCACAGACCTCGCGATGAAATGCAGAGATTTCTATGACGAAATGCATAATCACCTGATCCGGATGAACAAATCCGTAAACGAAACACACAAAACGACAACGAAAACGACCAAACACTACCCCATACGAGCCAGCCTCGCGCCCAACTATGATATTCCACATTTCAAGCAAAAAGCCCGAAGCTGGATGCTCCGGGCTCTATGAAACCATATGTATATGATTATTTCTCAAGGAAGCTGATGGCGAAACCGCCGCCGCGAGCCATTGTCATCGAGAGGACGTCGTCTGCTGTCACGTCCTGCTTCCAGATCTTGTATGCCTGTGGATTCTCCTTGTAGTCTGCATCCTCGGCGTCAGCGTAGATTGTAGCCTCGTATGTCTTGCCTGGCTCAAGGAAGTTCATAGGAACCTCGAGGGTGCGCTTCTGGTCGTCGGTCACACCACCGCAGAACCACTGGCCGTTCTTCTTGCCCTGACGTGCGATCACAACATACTCACCCGGCTCAGCAAGGAGGTACTTGGACTGGATCCAGTCGATGTCCACGTCCTTGATGAACTGGAATGCATCCATGAACTGAGCATAGTGCTCAGGAAGGTCTGCAGCCATCTGGAGTGGAGAGTAAAGTGTAACGTAGAGTGCAAGCTGGTTAGCGAGGGTTGCGTTCACCCATGATGTGTTTCTTCCCTCAGTCACAGCTGCGAGGTCCATGAAGAAGATACCAGGAGTATAGTCCATAGGGCCGCCGTTGAGACGTGTGAACGGAAGGATTGTCACGTGGTGAGGCATTGTGCCGCCGAACGCCTGGTACTCTGTACCGCGGGCAGCCTCAGCGCCGATGAGGTTAGGATATGTACGGCAGAGACCGGTAGGGCGTACCATTTCGTGGCCGTTGAGCATCACCTCGTGCTCCGCAGCCTTCTTAACCACATGCATATAGTGGTTGATCATCATCTGGCTGTAGTGGTGCTCGCCCGGAGTCACGATGTCGCCTACATAACCGCTCTTGATAGAGTTGTAGCCATACTTGTCCATGAGGTCAAGGGCAGCATCAAGGTGACGCTCGTAGTTGCGTACCGATGACGAAGTCTCGTGGTGCATCATAAGGCGCACGCCCTTAGAGTGTGCATACTTGTTGAGTGCCTCGATATCGAAGTCAGGATAAGGGGTAACGAAATCGAACACATAGTCCTTGTTGCAGTTAGCCCAGTCCTCCCATCCTTCGTTCCAGCCCTCTACGAGTACCTGGTCGAAGCCGTGCTCGGCTGCGAAGTCGATATAGCGGCGAACCTTCTCGTTGTTTGCAGAGTGGCGGCCGTTAGGAGTAGCTGAAGCGTAGTCTGTAACGCCGAGCTGTACTGAAGCGAAGTCGTCAGTGTAGTTCCATGAACCCTTGCCGGTGATCATCTCCCACCAAACACCGATGTACTTCACAGGCTTGATCCAGTCTGTGTTCTCGAGAGCGCATGGCTCGTTGAGATTGAGGATCATGCGTGAAGCGAGCTGTGCT
>JAGBTT010000164.1 GCA_017631175.1 Bacteroidales bacterium | reverse complement strand
TTTTGTAAATAAAATTTGCAGTTTCAAAAAATGTCCGTATATTTGCAGTCCAATATCGCGGGATAGAGCAGTCGGTAGCTCGTCGGGCTCATAACCCGAAGGTCGTGCGGTTCGAATCCCACTCCCGCTACCAATAGAGCAGAAATCGAAAGATTTTTGCTCTTTTTTTATACCAGAACTTACCATTATGAAGAAGCTTGTATTTACTTGCATCCTTGCATTGGCCGGCATGCTCTCTTTCTGTGCCGTCGCTTCAGCGTCAGCTCCTCGCTATGAGCAGGAGAACTATCTCAATTCCATCAAGATCACCTTCCTTTCATGGACCAGCGGCAGTACGAAGGTGTCATACGAGAGGGCGCTTCCCAATTGGCACCAGAGTAGCGAACTATGCGCCAGCCTCATCAGCGCAGGATATGATAAGTATGATAATGATCCGATGGGATTTACATTGAGATATGGTCACAAGTTCTTCATCAAACAGGGAGATGTCGCGCTGAAAGGTTTCTATCTCCGTCCGGAGTTCATATACTCTCAATACAACTACACATGTACCAGCACAGGCTTGCACAACTGCAAGGCGTCCGGAGCACGAGAGAAGGCCGCGATGGGAGCCCTCCTTGGCACATTCGGCTATCAGTACCTCTATAAAAGATTCCTCGCAGACTTCTGGGTAGGTGCAGGCTACGCCTATGGCCGCCCTGCTGATACGGGCTACCACCACGGCTTCCAGCTCTGGGACTACTTCGGAACTTCCCACGACAACATCGCCCTGAGCTTCAGTATCCGCCTGGGCATCTGCTTTTAACTTCCGTCATTTTCATGTGGATTCACCCTCTTGAAAGATTGAGGTTAACGGCAATGGATATTGTAATATCTTGAATAATAAATGGTTATAAATCAAAGCGTCGTTAACTGGTACTTTAAACGATGGGTTGACGGCGGTGGGTTTTGCAATGTTTTGATTTTTAGCTGTTTGTGATTCTTGTTGCAGTTAATGGTAATCTTATCTCGCCAAAAAGTCGCCAAAAATAAAAAAGAAGAGTTGATAAGTAATTACTTTTCAACTCTTCTAAGTGCGGGCGAAGGGAATCGAACCCATACGCCTTGCGGCACCAGATCCTAAGTCTGGCTTGTCTACCAATTTCAACACGCCCGCTTATTTGGGATTGCAAATGTACAACAATTTCTCTGATTTGCAAACTTTATTCTATTGGTCTTCCGGCTCAAGCTCAAAGATGTCGTTTACTGATTTATTGAAGAGTGCAGAGATCTTTAGGGCAAGGACAGTCGAGGGATTGAACTTGCCCTTTTCTATTGCATTGATGGTTTGCCTGCTGACTGCGAGCTTGTCTGCAAGGTCCTGCTGGGTCAGGTCCAGTCGTGCCCTCTCTATCTTTATGCTATTCTTCATTTCTCATCCTCCACTTGTTTGTCCATACAATAAGCTTGAAAAGGATAAGGTACATTATCATTATGATCCCAAAATCGCTCATCCAGTCGTTGATTATTGACAATGCAATGTCTTCTGCGACTGATTCTTTGGGTGCAATGTATCCTACTATGTGAGTCAGTATCGGTATCATGGCAATGATGGTTATTGCCCTCAGTCTGAATGCCTGCATCATTTCATCCTCAACTTTCTCTTGTGAGAAGGCCGCCAGGCAGAACATCGTGAAGTTTGCCGCTCCCATGATTTCCCAGTTTCCTAAAAATGGGTAAGCGATTTTCTGGACCACCCTGAAAATCGTTGATTCCATCGTCATGATTTCAGTCTGAACCAAGTGACTAAGTATCAGCATGAATGTACCCATAATGAGAAACGCTCCCAGGTATGAGTATCCCACTACCTGACACCAGTGGGGGAGAAGTCGTGCTCTTGTCTTCATAGCAAAGTGTCATTTATTGGTTTGTTGCTGACAAATGTAAATAAAACTTTACAAAATGACAAGTTTAGGCGATGTTTTTATGGTGTTTTGGACACGTACCTCTGTTTTTTGTTCCCACTAGTACTCAAGTGTACTATTTTTTTGTCTCGACCACCAGCGGGATGAAATAGTCGGTATGGCGGTCGTACCAGAAGTCGATGATGAGGGTCTTGTCCTCGTCAGTCCAGCCTTTGAATTTGCAGTAGACTTTTTCGGCCGCTTCGTTAATGTAGAAGTAGCCGTTCTTGTCTGCATTGATCTCGCAGCCGTTGTATTCTGCAGGGAGTATCACTCCGTTTTTGTCTGGCTTCACTTCCGGAACTTCGGGTTTGACAGGTTCCTCGGGATCTGTCGGCTCAGACGGGTCTGTCGGTTCCGATGGCTCAACAATATCCTCTCCCTCCTCTGAAACCACTTCCGGACTCTCCGGTGTCTCCGGCTCCTCCGGTTCAGATGGGTACAGCGTATATAGGTATGTCATGACCAGTTCGGCACCAGTCAGTACTGACACTTCCCACAAGGTGCTGTCGATCTGGAGATATCTTGTCTGGTCATCATACTTGAATGGAAATGCTCCCTTTACACCTTCAAAGCAGCAGAGTCCCTGCTTGTAGAAGGATACGCCGAGGGTCTCGCAGCTGTCAACATCTGCGACTTTCTCCCCGTTGAAGAAGTACTCGCTGCGGATGCCGTCCCAGTTCCCTTCCGGATAGTCAAGTGGGCCTATGTAGGCCTCCGGCTGGCAGGCTGCGAAGGCAGCCAAAGCGGCAATGGCAGCCGCACATATCGATGTCAATCTTCTCATTTCGCAAACTTGATGCAGCACCAGTTGTCCATGCTGTCATGACTTACATATTCCAGACCCACACTCTGTGCCATGCCTATGATCATAGGCATATCCTCCACATAGAATCCGCTCACAAACAGCAGACCTCCTTTGCGGATGCAGTGGGCATAAGTCGGGATGTCCTGCAGGAGGATGTTCCTGTTGATGTTGGCAAGGAACACGTCGTAAGTGTTTCTTTGAAGAAGCGATGCGTCTCCGCAGTATGTCTCGATCCTCGTTCCTACTCGGTTCAGGATTGCGTTATCATATGCGGAGATGGCTGCAATGGCGTCGATGTCGATGCCGTAAACCTTTGCTGCCTTCATCTTCGCTGCCAGAATAGCCAGCACTGCCGTTCCGCATCCCATATCCATGACAACTTTCCCGCGTACAGAGTCTTCATTCTGCAGCAGCGCGCGGCACATCATGTATGTAGTCTGGTGGTGTCCTGTGCCGAAGGCCATCTTCGGGTCGATCGTAATGTTGAAGCGTGTCTTCTTCAGACCCTCATGGAAGGATGCCTTGATGGTACACTTGCCGTCCACTACGATAGGGTTGAACTGACTCTCCCATACTGCATTCCAGTTGGTTGCCGGGATAAGGTTTGCAGAATACTCGATGTCGAATCCATATCCTTCCGCTCCGCCCAGAACTACCTTGAGCGCATGTGCGTCGTAAAGTTCTTTCTGTATGTAGCATTTGAGGTATGGGTCCTCACTGCTGAATGACTCGAAAGGGAGTTCGCTGATCTCAGCGGTTACAATCTCCGCATTCTCCTCGCTGAATGGCGCGATCTTTATCGCTACCTCGATATATTCCTGACTGTTCATATTATAATATTCCGTTTTCTTTCATCTGGTTTACCACATTGTCGGCGATTGACTGCATCTCGGCAGCCAGGTCGGCAGCTTCAGCCTCTTTTGCCGCTTCCGCCTGCTCGTCGCTCTCAAGCTGTGCCTGCTCGCTTGCAGAGAGTTCCTCAAGCTGCATGTCAACTGCGTTCACATAGCCGATATTCTGCTTATGCTCGTTGATGGCCGCCTGTTTTTCGTTCTCGCTTATTGCAGCCTCTACTCCCTTCTCAAAGATGCCCTTGATCGAGCTGAGGAGGTTTATTCTTGCGTCGTCGATGACTGCCGTGAATACAGGTATCTTTGTCGTCTTGTACTTTGCCTTTCCGATCCTGAACTTGAAGTTGTCGAAGTCAGGGCCGTAAAGGTCGATTCCCAGTCTGATGAGGAATGGTGACTTAAGGACTGAAACATGATACTTGAACGACATGTCAAGGTTCTGGAGTCCGCTCATCGCGAGGGTGTATCTGTCGACCTTGAGCACGAACGGGAACACTTCCACTACATTATCCTTGATAAGTCCTTCCACTGTCATATGGTCTATCTTTCCTTCCTTCTTGTTCTTGAAGAGAAGCTTGCGGGCGAGTGTCCTGAAGAGCTCGTTATCGCTGATGGACAGGTCGTCTCCTTCGATCCTCATCACTCCGTTGATGCTTGGCGTGATGATGTTCATGTTGGTGTCTATCTGCGCCGTGCATGCCATCTGGCAGTTGAGGAGTCCCTTGAATGACTTCAAGAGAGGCATCAACGTGTCGGCTGAAGGCATGAGTGCGATGACCTTCTCTGCTGTTATGTCCTTCAGACCAAGGCTGAAGCCAGCCTTGAGGTCTTTCTTCGTCCTTGTCGAGTAGAAAGCGTCGAAAGACATCTCTCCCATGTTCGTCTTGGCCGCAGTATTGGTAATCTGAACGCAACGCTCCTTCATGACCAGTTCAGCTGTCATGCTGCTGATATCAAGGTCTGAGTAGATTATGTCTGAAGCGTTCACACTGATGTTTGCGGTAAGGTTGGACGGCACGACAATCAGCTGGATCTCCTCGGATACGGATGTGGTGTCGGTTGTCACCATCTTGAAGAACTCGGAGTTGCTTGCGTTCTCCATATCCTTCATGTCTTCAGGGTTGAAGCTGGAACCGGTGTTGTATGCCCTGATAAGTTCGTTCGCATTCATGCCACCCGATGTTATGTCGATATCCAGATTCATGACGCCGTGTCCAAGCAGTGCTCTGCGGAGTCCGGTGAGCTTGCCCTTTGCGGCGATCTCGGACTCTCCGGAAACGAACTTCATGCTGTCGATGCTGACTTCATTGTTGTTGAAGCCTACCTGGAATCCCTTGATGATGTTTCTCAGAGGGAAATATGGTGTCATGACGATACCGGTACGCACGTCGATGCTTCCGTTGAGATCCCATTCCCTGAAATACTTCGCCATCGTCTCGTCAAGTCTGATATTGATATCGCTCTTTTTGAAGTCCTCTTCCTGCATCCACTCGGGAACTTCGCGCGAGCCTCTCTCCTTCATCATGTGACGGAAGAGGGAATCCTTAGGGACGGTAGGGTATACCCTTGCGAGCGAGTCCATGAAAGCCTCTCTCTTTGCCTTGCGCTCCATGGTGTTCATTGCGGCGCTTGCTCTGATCTTTGAGTCGGTCAGGATGGCGCGGTTGGCTGATGTTATGAGCGTGATTCTCTTGTTGTTGCTTGAGAATGTCAGCATAGGGACTGTCGGCTGTCCACGCTTAGGAAGCATGTGGAAACTGTTTGTAGTCTGGTCCAGGTTGATGCTGGTGCCTTCGGAGTCCTTGAGCATCAGTTTCTCTGCGCTGATGGCACCTCCAAGGCGGCTTACCTTTGTAGTATCGTCGCCTTCCGGAATGGAGTTCTTCGCGCTTAATCTGATGTCGGATCCGTCAGCGGTCATGGAGCCGTATTCGGCATCCACGGAGCTGATGTATCCGTTCATGGAAAGAAGCCTGAATGTGCGTGAAGGGTCTTTGCGTGAAGCTATTACCTCTGGTCCCAGAATTATTCCTACGCTGTCGATGGCCACGCTGATTGTGTCTGAAGGCATTTCGATTGAAATGTCGTTCAGGTTCAGGTATCCGTCCAGGTCTGCTCTTGAGAAGTTGTAGATGTTCAGGTGGGACATTCTTGCCTTGCCCTTGATTTCTGCGGCAAGTCTTCCGGACGCATGTAAGTCAAGCGTGTCGGGGAGGAATGTCTGCAGGGAGTCAAGCGAAGCTGTTGCAGCAGCGTCGATCACCAGCATAGGGTCGTCGCTGAGCAGGTCTTGCGCTCCTGCGCTTGCGAGCAGGTGCATGCCCACCGTGCTGACCATGGCTCTTTCTATATCTACGTTTATCTTTCCTGATTCGTCAGTCTGGGCCAGTGCGTGAATTCCCAGCTGCACATTGTGAGGAAAAGGTTCATACTTGATTCCAGACTCAGGTACGGTGAGTGATGCCGATATGTTCGGAAGCGCGCCTGTCTCATGGTCGTAAAATCCGTCTATGTCGGCTGTCATGCTGATCTTTGCGTCCGTGTCCACAAGTTTTGCTTCAGGGATGAAGCCTGCAAGGTATTCTGTCAGGATAGTCTGTACGTCGCAGCTGTCGATCTTGACTTTTGCCTGGACGCCGGTTTGGCCATCGTGTAGCCTTACATCTGCATGTGCGTGGAGAGGTATGGTAGCTATGTTGGCGTTGAAGTTTTGAAGCGATATGGCGGTGACTGTGTCTTTTGGGAATGATACGGAACCGTCCATAGAGATAGGAACCCTCATCCTGCCGAACGCCCTTGTGGCAAGGAAGGCCTTGGCGTCGGCGCTGAAGTCAATATGGCCCCTGTGCTCATGGATGCGGAGTCTGTCAAGACCCATTGCTACTGTATCCCTTCCGAGTCTTCCCGCAACGAACAGGCTGTCCATATGCAGACCGACCTTTGCCTTGGATATCTTTTCTGTGTGCAGCTTTCCGTCAAAAGTCAGTTTCGCAAGGTCTATCATCGCGAAGATCGTGTCCTGACTGTCGGTATATACGATGTGCGGGTGCTCTGAAAAAGAGATGTGGCCAAGGGCGATAGACGGCATGGTGGCAGATGTCGTGTCCTCTTCTTCTTTCTGACTGCTGGTTCTGAATATGTTCCAGTTGGCGTTGTTCTCGTCGTAGCTGTGGGCGAATATTCTCGGCTTCACCATTCTGATGTGGGGGATGTGTATTTCGCCCTTCAGCATCGGCAGGACTCTTACGCTGGCTGAGAACTCCTTGAATGACGCCAGCGTGTCGGCTATGTCGGAACATCCGTGATACAGCATGTGTCCCTGGACGCCTGCTCTTTCAAGAGAGTCGAATCTTTCAGCCGGATATGTAATGGAGAAGTCCTCCAGAGTCATGGTTACCTTCGGGAATCTCCTGAACAGAGAAACCTGAGCCTTTCCGAAATTGATGTCTCCATCGATGAACTGGTCTCCATATTTGTTTATGAGTCCGGTAAGGATGGATGATGACAATACCAGCTGGATTACGACCATCAGCCCCAGCCATATGCCTGCCACCCACGCGGCGATCTTTAAGATTGTCCTTTTCATAGCCAATGTTTTTCAAACTTACAAAGATAACAAAATAACCACATAATAAAAATTCAAATGAATGCTAACATTTTTGTTGCACAAGAGTGTGTTAAATGTTATTTTTGCATCTGATAAATCCTCGAGAATTATGGAAACCCCTTTTATATATGACAGGTATGTCACAGCCAAATATTTCATAGGTCGAAAGAAGGAATGCGGCATTCTCGGAAACCTTCTGGCGGCTGGTGAGCATGTGGTCATGTATGAACCGCCGAAAACAGGAAAGATGTCCATCATACAGCAGACCCTCATCAACATGCGCTCGGCTGGAGCGCAGTTCATGACCGTATGTATTGACATGTTCAATATCAGGACGATGGATGAATTCCTTCTGAGATTCGGAACAGCTGTGATGAAGGCCGCGCTGACGACTCCGGACCAATACAAGGACGCGATACAGCATCATCTCGAGGGCACGCATTTCGTGTTCGACAGGGAAAGGTTCTACCAGGACGGCTCCATAGTTTCTCTCAACTGGTCTCCGGACAGGAACGATATCGAGAAGATGATGAGGCTTCCCGGACTTCTTGCTTCAGGGAAGGGTATTCCGTTCTATTTGATATTCAAGGAATTCCAGTCGATAATGTTCTCGGATGAATACGAAACATTGTTCTCTGTTCTTGAAGATGTGTTTCGTGAGCAAGGACCAAGGCCCGGCGCATCCTTCGTCATGACCGGCTCCCGTGTCAATGCGATGAAGTATATCTTCGCCGAGCGCAAGTTCTTCTACAGGCAGGTTGTGCATCTCCCTATAGCTCCTGTGGAGAACAGAGAGATCATAGAGCATGTGGTGAGGGGCTTTCTTTACGGTTCGGGAAAGTCGTTTGACAGAGACCTGGCAATGGGAGCGTGCGAACTGTTCAAATGTAACCTCTGGTATATCAATCATCTTGCTTCAATCTGCGACCTCATGTCGAAGGGATTCATCAATGAGGCCATAATGACCGAGGCTCTCAAGTCCATGCTTTCTCTTCATGAGCCTCGCTTCATGAATATGATGGACGACCTGACGGACCATCAGATAAGTCTCCTTCGTGCAGTTCTTGACGGAGTGGTCAAGTTCAGTGCTTCCGATGTTATCGAGAAATATCGTCTGAACTCTTCGGCCAATGTCAGGAGGGTGAAGGATGCGCTTCGTAAGAAGGAGGTGCTTACCTTTAACGAAAAGGATGAGCCTGTGATTCTGGATCCGCTTTTCGAGTATTGGCTTGAAAATTATTATTTCGCTAAGCAATAATACGATATGAAGAAAAATCTGGTGATATTGACCGGCGCTGGTGTCAGCGCCGAGAGTGGTGTGTCTACATTCCGGGATAGTGACGGCCTTTGGGAGCAGCACCGTGTCGAGGATGTGGCTTCAATTGAAGGATGGTATCGCAATCCGGCTCTCGTGCTTGATTTCTATAATGCCCGTAGGGAACAGCTCCCGACTGTCAAGCCAAATGCCGCCCATTGTGCCATTGCGGAACTTGAGCTGGATTGGAATGTGACCGTGGTAACGCAGAATGTCGACAATCTTCATGAAAGGGCGGGGAGCACCAGGATTATTCATCTCCATGGCGAACTGACAAAAGTGCGTCCGGAAAACTGCTTCAACGACAGTGACGGGTATTCCGAGGAGAAGGTCTTTGATATAGGATATGAATCTATCCATATCGGGGATAAGGCTCCGAATGGTGCGCAGCTCAGGCCGCATATCGTATGGTTCGGTGAGGCGGTTCCGAAGATCGGCCAGGCTATCGATGCTGTCGAGGCGGCGGATGTGCTGCTGATAGTAGGAACGTCGCTGCAGGTTTATCCTGCGGCCGGACTTTATGCGTATGCGAAGGCGGGTACACCTATATATATAATAGATCCGGCCGATGTAGCAGTCAGAGACAGCAGGCTGACGCATATTAAGGAAGTGGCTACCAAGGGAATGGAAACTTTTAAAAATATTTTGAAATCAAAATAATATGCGTATCTTTGCAGCCCTATAATGAAAAGGAGGTGATTTAGACATGATTATAGTTCCAGTAAAGGAAGGCGACAGCATTGAGAAGGCTCTCAAGAAGTTCAAGAGAAAGTTCGAGAAGACAGGTGCAATCCGTGAGCTCCGCGCTAGAAAGAACTTCGTTAAGCCATCTGTGAAGAAGAGAATC
>JAGBTT010000163.1 GCA_017631175.1 Bacteroidales bacterium | reverse complement strand
GCCTGCCATGGGTTTGTAGATGAAGTTGCATAAATACCCCACTGGCGGGTGAAGAGCTGTGGCGGGATAGGCTCGAGACCCTTCACGACGATGTATGTAAGACCGTTGTTGATCTTCACACCGTCAACCGACATTCTTGAGATCTTCACTGGAACCACATAACCGTCCCAATCTCTCTTGACAAGCTTCTTTGTCACGGTCTCACCCTTGATCTCTACCTCCATTTCCTCAGCGATAGCATCGGTGTTGATGGTCACAGGATAAAGCACATAACCCTCGCCTGCCTTGATTACAGGATCTGCACCGAATGATACGAGTCCCTCAGGTGCAATAGTATAGTTTGTTCCGTTTGCCTGGTTGTATGCAGCCACGAGCTCCTCGTCCACCTCGAAGTCGATGGTAAGGTCGATGCCCGGAATGGCCTTGTCGATACGTACTGTGATGTCCATGGTCTCAGCCATCGGCTCTGACTCCCACTCGTATGTGCGGCTGAGGAGTGTCTGCTCGGCAGTCACCGTAGAAGTCACGAGGTTGAGGATGAACACCTCTCTACCTTCGTTAACCTCAAGACTCTCAGAGCGAAGGGCTACAGGAATGCAGTACTGGTTTGCAGGTTCCTGCTCCATATAAGCGGCAACCTTGGTGATATCCCAAGACACTGTTACCGGCTTGGTTACGTCATCCTTGCCGAAAGCGATGCTCTGCTCGCTGAATGAATAGAGATCCATATCGGCAGGAAGCGGAATGTATTCCACTCCGTTTGCCTTATTGAAGTTGTTAAGGTCGAAGTTGGATGTGGTAATGTTCACTACACCCTCGTTGAGTCCCTTTCCGCTCTTGATGATGTCGATCTCATGAGAACCGCCATAAAGAGGGAGGGTCAGGACGTTCTCGCCGGCCTTGTTGTTGAAGCCGAACGAGTCGTCTGGCAGAAAATTATTTCTGTCGTCTGCACATGAAGCCACGGCTGTAATCATCAGTGCAGAAAGCAAGATATTCTTGAAAATCTTCTTCATATTCATTCAGATTAGAATCCGTAGTTCTGTGTAATGTTTGTCATCTCGGCAAGCTGATCAGAGTCAAATGGGAAGAGATAGTCTCTCTTTGTGAACTTCGCATGCTTTGCAAGCGGGAAGTCCTCGCTTGAGCGCACCCATGAATCGTGATAGTCAACCGCGTCGTTGAGATTGAGAGTCCAGTTGAGTGTTGGGAAGTTCTGCTCTGCAACCATCCAGCGGCAGCTGTCATAGAAGTGCATAGGTCCCTCGATCGCGAACTCGATCATCTTCTCCTGACGGAAGCACCATCTGAGGAGCTCAGGATCAGTTGCGATACCAGGATATGCCTCCTCGAGGTTGTTCAGACCCGAACGGTTACGGATCATGTTGATATACTTGACAGCCTCTGCATAGTCACCTGTCTCAATACAGCACTCAGCATAGTTGAAGTAGATCTCTGCAAGACGGAAAGCAGGGTAAACATACTTGATCTGCTGGTAGTCCGCTCCCACGTCAAGAGGGTTGTCCGCCTTGTAGAGACGACGCCATGCATAGCCGAAGTAGTTGTTTGTCGAAGTCTGGTCCCAACGCTGGCAAAGCGAGCCTGAACCTCTCCAGAAACCGCACTTCATATCCTCTGCAACCCATGTTGTAGATGAGTTCTTAGGGTTGGTCATGGTCTTGAGAGCCGGGTCACATGGCCAGTAGTATCCGTTAGGAACAAGACACGCATAGTAGCGTGGCTCACGGCCCAGAGTAGAGTTATGTGCCTCGAACTCGCCTGCCCACTCTGCCTCGAACTGAGTCGTCATGCTGAAGCCCTCAGCCTCATAACCTGACTGCTCGTCGATGATAGGCTTCGAGTAGTCATCCATGCCTGTGGTTCTGTCATATCCGGTAACAGGATAACGTCCTGTCTCATACATCGCATAAGCGTCAACGAGCTTGAACGACGGAGTGAGTGACTGCCATCCCTCGACTGTGATGTTACGTGGAGCGCAAGCACCGACGAATCCGCCTGAGCGACCGAGCCAGTCATCGTAGAAGTTCATCCACCATCCCCAGATAGTCTCCTCATTCCACTGCTTGAAGAATATGTTCTGATATGCGCGGACACCGTCCTCGAACTTGTCGCCTGTGGTCTTGTCTGCCTGAACGAGGTTATAGTAGTTAAGGTCAATCAGATCCTTGGCCGCAGCCTTGGCATCCTCCCACTTCTGAGCGTCATAGTTCTGAGGGAAGATCTCATTGCCATAATAGTTTGTCATGCCGGCATAGAGTTCATTTCCGTTGTAAAGAGGCGATGCCGCATAAAGAAGAACGCGTGACTTAAGTGCCATAGCAGCACCCTTTGTCGCACGACCCATGTCGGAACCTTCCTGAAGACCCACCTCAGTGATGCTCATAGGAAGCACTGCGATACACTTGTCGAGTTCGTCAACGATGAAGGTGATGTTCTCCTCGAGAGTGTTTCTGTCAAGCTCCGAACCGAGCACGTCTGAAGGTGCCGCCTTGTCGCCCCATACGATGACAGGTCCGTATGTACGGAAGAGGCAGAAGTAATAGAATGCACGCATGAAGCGGGCCTCAGCCTTCATGTATTCACGCACCTGCTCGTTATCCTCCTTGTTGAGGTGGATGTTGTCGATCACGAGAGTACAGTGTGCGATCGCCTTATAGTAGTTCTCCCAAAGGTTGTAACCAGTGATGGACGCAGGGCTATAGTCGCCTACGCGGAGGTCGAACACGTTGTTGGCATATGCCGAAGCATTTACCTGACGTGCATCCGTACGGCCTGAGAAACCTCCCTCAGTGGTAGCGTCCACAGGATTCTCCTCCTTAGGAAGGTAGGCATACATGTGTGCTGCAAGCTGACGGGCTGTTCCTCTCTTGCTGAACATCTCCTCGATGGTAGCCTGGTCCTGGAGCTCCACATCGAAGTAGGAGTCGCAAGACACGGCACCGAGCGCAAGCACAACGAATGTTGACAATGTATATATTAATTTTTTCATGATGTGTCTGTTAGAAGTTGATGTTCAATCCGAGACTTACGTTACGTGTGATAGGGTATCTTGCACCTGTAGCTGTCTCGAGCTCAGGATCCCAAAGCTTGAACTCCGAGAAGGTGAGGAGGTTGGTTCCTGCCACATAAAGGCGGAGAGCCTGGATTCCTGCCTGCTTTGTCCATTTCTTAGGGAATGTATATCCGATCTCGGCATTCTTAAGACGGAGGAAGCTCATGTCACGTGTCCAGTAGTCAGAAGTCTGGACGTTGTTGTTGGAGCGTGTTGTTCCAAGTCTTGGATATGGAGCATTCGGATTCGGATTGCTTACTGTCCAATGGTTTCTTGCTACATCCTGGAACACCTGTCCTGTGAGCTGAGGTGACGATGAAGCACCGTAGAGGTTCGAACCACCGATCTGACGGGTCACGTTGCCGACTCCGCTGAAGAACACCGACACATCGACGCCCTTGTAACCGAGGCTTACACCAAAACCGTAGTTGATCTCAGGGATAGCTGTGTAACCGATAGCAACCATATCATACTGGTCAACCTGGCCGTCACCGTTGATATCCTTATACTTGATGTCTCCCGGCTGAACGTCACCGAATGTCTGGGTAGGCCAGTTGTCGATATCCTCCTGGCTCTCAAAGAGACCGCATGAGATCAGACCCTTTCTCTGGTTGTATGCAAATCCTACGTTGCTGAGGTACTCCTCAACCGGTGTAGGCTGGTCATCGTAGATGAGTCGGTTACGGTTGAATGTGAAGTTTCCTCTTGCTGAAACGTTGAATCCGTTGGCAAAAGTGTGGTCATATTCTACCGACATATCGAAACCGCGGTTGAGCATCTCTCCGATATTCACGTACTGGTCCTTCTGAAGACCGATCGCCGAAGGAGTCGACTGACGCATGAGGAAGATGCCGTCACGGTAGTCGCGGAAGAGGTCAGCCTGGATGGTGAGGTCATTGAAGAGACCGAGCTCGATACCGACGTTGCTCTTTGTAGCCTGCTCCCACTCTACCTCCGAGTTACCCATTTCAGCAGTTGTGATACCGCCTACTGTAGTGTAACCTGTTGCAGATGAGTTTGGAATTGTACCCCAAGCTGCACCTGTTGCAGAAGTGTTGATGGTTGTGTTGTATGCGAAACGACGGCTACCACCGATCTGGTCGTTACCTACAGAACCATAAGAAGCCTTGATCTTGAGGAGGTTGATCACGTCAGATACGCCTTCCCACCATGGCTCGTTGCTGATCATGTAACCGACAGCGACAGCCGGGAAGAAACCGAAGCGGTGACCTGGAGCGAAGTTCTCCGATCCGTTGTAACCCATGTTGAACTCGAAGAAGTAGCGGTCCTTATATGAGTATGTAGCACGTGCTGCTACACCCATCGACTTATAAGGGAAAGCCGCGATGTACGAACCTGGGTGTGTGTGTGAGAGAGAACGCATACTGTAGAGGACCATTGCGCTAACGCGATGTGCATAAGCGAACTGACGCTCATAGTTTACCGAACCCTCGAAGTTGATGTAGCGTGTACCGCTGTGTGATGTTCCGAGAGTGATGTAACCTGCATAGTCATCGATAACCTCATACTGGAGATTGCCGGCATCATCTCTTCCGATCGCTCTGAAAGTCTTAGGAAGGATGCTGCGGTTAAGGGTATTGCTGTTGGTTGCGTCGAAAGAGAATGCAACACGTGCAGTAAGACCTTCAGTCACGAATTCAGAGAAGTCCTGGGTGAGGGACACTGTAGACTGCGCCACGTTGCTGCTCGCATTCGAATAACCCTGCTCGTTGAGGAGGTTATATGGGTTAGGGGTTCCCTTGATCGAAGCGAGGGTTCCGTCAGAGTACTTGAGCGGAATCGCCGTAGGGGTCATAGTCATTGTCTGGGTAAGAAGGGCGTCAAGACCTGCAGCCGGAGAGTTCTTCACTGTGAACTGAGTAGACACGTTCATACCGAGCACTGTAGACTTGGTGAGGTTGATGTCCACGTTTGTACGGAAGTTGAACCTCTGGTAGCTCATCTGCGCGTCATAACGGTCGTTTGCCGCTGTGTTGAGGATACCGTCCTCAAGATAGTATGAACCGCCGACATAATAGCGTACGTTCTTTGTACCTCCTGACACACCGATGTTTGCCTTGGTGGTCATAGCCTGGTTCTTGAATGTCTCATTCACCCAGTCTACCGAAGGATAGAGGTCAGGGTCAGCACCTGGAAGTCCCATTGCCGTAGCAAGATACTGCTCCTTTGCGAAATCATTGAAGATTGCATCCTGGCCGCTGTTGATGTACATGTTGTTGAGGAAGTCGATGAACTCGCCTGTGCCCGCCATTTCCGGGAGTCTTACAGGAGAAGTGAGACCGGTCTCCACCTTCACGCTCAGCTGTGGCTTGGACTCGGCACCGCGACGGGTCGTGATGAGCACGATACCGTTCGCACCACGCACACCGTAAAGCGCTGTAGCTGACGCATCCTTGAGGATTGAGAGCGAAGCGATATCCTCTGTGTCCACCATATCCATGCTACGCTCCACGCCGTCCACGAGGATGAGAGGAGTCGAGTTGGCACCGAAGGTACTCACACCACGGATCCAGAAATCAGCGGAAGCACCAGGCTCACCGGTCTTCTGGATAGCTACCACACCGGCAAGCTTACCTGCAAGGCTGGTAGAGAGGTTACCCTGCGACTGTGCGAGCACGCCCATGTCAACGGTACTGATGGATCCGATTACGGATGCCTTTCTCTGTGTACCGTATGCCACCTTCACGACTCCTTCGAGTTCGTTCTCAGCCGGTACAAGCTTGATTGTGATCTTTGTCTGGTCGCCGACCTTCATCTCCTCATCCAGATATCCGAGGAAGGATGCGACGAGCACATCTGAAGGAGAAACGCTGATGTTGAAGCGGCCCTGATCATCGGTCATGGCACCTCTTGTCTCTCCCTTTACTACAACGTAAGCACCGGCGATTCCCGAATCAGTCTCGTCCAGGATGACACCGGATACGTTTCTGTCCTGCGCAAAGGCCGAAACCACCGCGCAAGCGGACACCAGACAGAGTGCAAGCACTCTTCTGAGTCCGTTCATACGTTCTGTTAGCATCATAATAAGGTTAGTTTGTTTATATTTTTTACTTGAATTTTCTACAGTGAAGCAATTCCTACGAGCACTGTGCCCTGAATATCATCCACTACCGACACATGGACATCTTCTCCCAGCCCCTGCCTTATCTCATCTTCCATCAAGTCGAAGGATCTTGCGATCTGACCTGCGAAAAGAAGGTTATTGACACCGAGTTCATCGATCAGGTCCTTCGCTCCGGCAACATAATGTCTGCCTGCGCGGCGGAATGCCTCAAGCGCCTTCTGATCTCCCTGACGCGCCTTGTCTGCCATTTCCTTGACATCCTCTCTCTCAGAAAGGATTCCTCCAAGTTCCTTATAGAAACGCAGGATTGCACGTCTGGACACATAGTCCTCCAGTATTCCTGTCCCATAAGGTTTGTTCCAGAGGTTCCTTGCTGGAGAACCGGCCTCTGACTGCATTACAATGCCGTCCACGGCATATGAAAAGCCCAGTCCGGTTCCTAACGTAGACATCGCTGTCACTCCTTTCCTCAGCTCCGGACGGAGAGTCAAGGCTCCAGTCAATGCACCATTTACATCGTGGGCAAACGCCAGACGTATGCCAGCGCCTATGACATCACCCAAGATGTCGCGGAAAGAACGTCCATATACAGAAGCAAATTTATGCTTCATCAGGAAGATACCCTCCTTGTAGTTGAAAGGTCCCGGCATGACGACACACACTGCTTCAATATCAAAGCCTGCCTGTGCAGCCCTCATCATCTGACCGGATACAGCCTCGCGGAAAGAATTCTCAATCTGCTCTGCCGTGCCTTCAGATGAAATGGGCGTGCTGTCGAAAGTCCCCTCGACAGCGCCCTGAGAGGCAATGCCAAGGGATGACTTGACGAACGTTCCTCCAACATCAAGAAGAATTATGCGACTATTTTTCGTCATTCTCGAATCCTTCGCGGAGAGTTGTCTTGTGGATGCTGATAGGCTCCTTGCCGAGGTTCTCGACAACATACTTGCCCATATCTGCAGGAACGCACACGATGTCCATGAAGTCCATATCGTAATAGCGTTCAGGGTGCTCTACGCTGCGTACGCGAGCCCTGTCACCGTCAACAAGAGTGAGGACGTGGAACTTCTCGTTCCTTGTATCCTGCTCGCACATCTTCTCGAACTCGAGGCGGCGAAGCGAGATGTACATCTGTGGGTTCTCACCGAGGATATACTCCTTCCAACCCTCTCCCTCTGCATCGAGACGAGGCTTCTGCACGATGTAGTCCTTGTTTTCAGGGTCGTGGATAGCTGAATATCTTCTCTCCTGATTCACAACCTCCTCGCCAAGCTTGGTGTGGATAGGACGCTGCTTGCCGTCGAAGTCCAGACGAAGGTAGTCATACATCTTATATGTATATGAACCGATAGTGAGCGAACCGATCTCGAGGATCACCTGGTTTCTACCGCTCGAGTGGATCGTTCCGGCAGGAAGCATGACCTGAAGACCAGGAACAGACGGCTCGTAGCTTACGTACTTCTCATAGTCGCAAGGGATCTTCTTTGTGTCGGCATCCTCGATCTCCTTGAAGAACTGAGGGATGTCAGCGTCATCGCGGAATCCGATGTATGTCTTCGCATCCTGACCTGTCACGACCACATAGTAGCTCTCGTCCTGACGGCCGAACTCGTTGTAGTTCTCTACATTGTACTTTCCGCCTGAGTGGCACTGGATGGACATGTTACCGGTAGAATGATAAGAGTCATCCCAGTTGAAACGGATAGGGAAATATCCCTGGTATCTGGCAACTGCCTTCTCACCCATGAGGTTCACTCCCTCCTTGTGTACGAATGAGCAGTAGTTGATGTCGAGCATCTCCTTTCCTGCCTCGACAAGGACGCTGACCTCCATAGGGATGAAGTCGAACACCCAAGCGGCATTCTTCATCTCCTCAGGGAGATTGCGGTATTTCTTCATATATGAACCGCCCCATACTCCCTCAAGGTAGCATGGCTTTGCACGGAACGGATATTTTACAAGCT
>JAGBTT010000162.1 GCA_017631175.1 Bacteroidales bacterium | reverse complement strand
GACCTTACAAAAGCGTCGGAAGGTACCGAGGGACAGTTCAGAATTCTGCTGAGTCATGATCCGATGCATTGGGACTCGGAAGTAGTCGGTAAGGACTATCCTCTGATGCTATCCGGCCATACCCACGCCATGCAGGTATCACTCCTAGGATGGTGTCCAAGCAGTCTGATGTTCAAGCAGTACCGAGGACTCTACACCAAAGATGACCAGCATCTATATGTCAACATCGGACTTGGAGAAACCATATTCCCGGCGCGAATCGGTACAAGACCTGAGATCACAGTGATAAAGCTTTCTAAAAAGTAATATAACGATGTACTCATATGTTAGTCAATATATGACACTTTTAACCTTTTTAGGATTCTAAGTTTTAGGTTAGAATTGCGGAGCCCTTTCGATGTGAATCGAGAGGGCTCTATCTTATTATTTTTGCTATATTTGCATGATTTACATTTACAGATAAAACTATGGCTAAACATCCTTTCAAAGAGTGGGTCATCGCAGTGAGACCTTGGTCTTTCCCGGCATCGGCGATGCCTATTATCGTAACGCTTGCATTCCTTTTCTGGACTGAGGCTCAGATCAACTGGCTCAACGGCGCTCTGACATTGGTCGGAATGATCCTTTTCCACATCGCAGGAAACACATGGAGCGACTATTTCGACTTCAAGAAGAAGGTAGACGCTGAGGACACATTCGGAGCAAAGACCCTCACTACAGGTATGTTCCAGCCTGAGGAGATCAGGAAGATCGCCATCGTATCACTCGTTCTCGGCGTGATCTGCGGCATCACTCTCGTAGCCCTCACAGGCCTTCCGCTCCTTTGGATCGGACTTGCAGGCGCAGCATGCACATTGCTTTACCCTGCGATGAAGTTCAATGCTCTCGGAGACCTTGACATCCTCATCACATTCGCATTCCTGCCTACAATTGGAACTTCATATGCCGTAACCGGCGCCATCGACTGGAGCGTGCTCCTTATCGCACTTCCTATCGGCCTGATCACCGACGGCATCCTTCACTGCAATAACACACGCGACATGGTCACTGACAAGCGTGCAGGCATCACCACAATGGCCATGAAGCTCGGTCCTGCAAGTGCAGCGAAGCTCTACGCCTTCGAGATGATCTTCCCGTTCGTATGGGTAGCACTCTGTTCAATCGCTGGCATCCTGCCTCTGCACACCGTCATCGTCTTCATGACGATTCCGATTGCCCTGGGCTGTGCAAAGACATTGCTTAACGGCTACAACGACGGTCCAGAGATGACTGCAGACCTCGATGTAAGGACTGCAAACCTCCAGCTGCTGTTCTCAGTCCTTCTCAGCGTTGCCTTCATTGCTGCAAGATTCATCTAAATGAAAGACTGGAAACCTATCGTCGGCATCTGCATTGCCGCCGTGCTGTGGACTGTCATGTTCTCTCCATGGACAGCCCCTCATATAAATTTCTGGATCATGATGACATGTTCCGGAGCTACCCTCACGCTCTACTCTACATGGGCTTCACCAGGCTGGTGGAAGGACGTGCGCATAGGACTGTCTGACATCCTGCTCGGAGCGGGACTCGCGGCAGTTATGTGGGGAGTATTCTGGCTCGGAGAGTTCTTCTCTACCCTGCTGTTCGATTTCGCACGTCCGCAGGTGGACACGATTTATGGCATGAAAGAAGGTGAAAACCCGTTGGTTCTGACGCTGCTCATGCTCTTGGTAATCGGTCCGGCAGAAGAAATCTTCTGGCGAGGATATATCCAGAAAGGACTTTCCAAACGATGGAACCCGAACTGGGGATTCGTCGTGACCACCTTGGTATACAGCCTTGTACACCTTGCTAAATTCAATTTCATGCTCATCATGGCCGCTGCAGTTGCAGGCCTGATATGGGGTCTGGCATACAGATTCTTCCCTGAAAGACTCGGAGCCATCATCATCTCCCATGCCCTTTGGGACTGCGCCGTATTCATATGGTTCCCTATCATGTAAAATAATCCTCCGACAGACCTGAAATCTTGTAGTTTTCCGGAGGACCGTGCGTCTAATGTGCAAAACAAACAAAAAATGAACTCATTGGAACTTGATTTTGCGCGAATGGTGAGGGAGCATAAGGGCACGATATACACCGTGTGCTATATGTTCTCAAAGGATGAGGAGGAGGTTGCAGACCTTTTCCAGGACATCCTTGTCAACCTATGGAAAGGATTCGCGAACTTCCGCGGAGACAGCAGTGCAAGGACATGGATATACCGTGTCAGCCTTAACACCTGCATCTCCGCTGACAGAAAGAAGAAACGTCAGGGCGAGACTGTACCTCTGGACATGAACATCAACCTCTTTGATGACAACGCAGAAGACATGAAGCAGGTCAGGATGCTCCAGAACAGAATCAGCAGGCTCGGACCTTTCGACAGGGCGATCGTACTGCTCTGGCTTGAGAATCTCAGCTATGACGAGATCGGAGCCATCGTGGGCATCACCGCCAAGAATGTGTCGGTACGTCTTGTCAGAATCAGGGAACAGCTCAAGAACATGTCAGATGAAAAATAGCACGGTTATGGAAAACAACACATTGATATCATACGAGCTTGAGGAGATGAGAGCCCAGCTCGGAATGCTCAAGGACAAGCTTGAAAAGCAGACAATCATAAACGAGACACACATCCGCAATTCGATGAAGTCGAAGATGTCGGACATCAACAAGACAGTGACAGGAACCATCATAGCAGGAGTCTTTGCACTGTGCTACAGCACATGGTTCTTCTACTGGCAGGACTTCTCGCTGGCCTTCGTCATAGCGACATTCGTGATGCTTGCAGTATGTCTTGGTATCACAATCGCACAGAGAGTAATCCTCGGCAAGATGGATTTCTCGCAGGGAAATCTTGTTGAAACAGCCGAGAAGCTCAGCAAGATAAAGAAGCACTACCAGGACTGGTACAAGATCGCAATTCCAATGATCATTATATGGTTCGGATGGATGATGTACGAGATGATCAGCATTCACGGCATGGAGTCGCCTATGGCAATCGGATTCTGCTGCGGCGCCACCATCGGAGGTATACTCGGAGGAATCATCGGCATGCGCATCAACCGCAAGGTCGCCCGCAAAGCCACCGAAATCCTTGATCAGATCTCGGAACTGCAGCAAGGGATATAATAAAAAGCCGCCGGAGAAACTCCGACGGCTTTTATCGTGTTGGCCTGTGGCCTGGAATTAGTCAGCGAGTGATACTCTCTTGAATGAGAGAACCTTAGCCTCAGCGTCAGCTGCCTTAACGACATCCTTCACTGCAGTCTTGCCGTCACCCATCTGATAGCCCTGCTCCTCGAGAGTCTGCTCCTTGAAGAACTTCTGGAGACGACCCTTAGCGATGTTAGCTACCAT
>JAGBTT010000161.1 GCA_017631175.1 Bacteroidales bacterium | reverse complement strand
AGCCTTCTTCTCCTGTACACTGTTTACGAGTGTGAAGGAAAGCTGCCAGAGTGATGCGAGCATGAGCAGGATCGCTACAAGTCTGATTGCACCTTTACTTTGCATAATGTTTATAGTTTTGTTGTTATTTGTTGCTGTATAAGAACCGCAAAATAGGGTGCAAATTTAAGATTTTTTTCTTACAAATAAAGAAACTGGCATGTTTTCTCCTCTTATAATGTATTTTTTTATAATTTTGTAAGATGAAAATGGGAAAGCGTATATTGTTTTTACTGATTACGGCATTGCTTTCCGGACATTTTGCCGGCGCTCAGACAGATTCGCTGATGCGCTACGGAGATGCCCTCCACAGAGCCTATGATTTCGAAGAAGCAGAGGCAGTATATCTGCAATTGCTTGATTCTTTGAATGTTGTGGAGGATTCTGTCATGGTGAAGAATGTCCGGGAAAAGCTTCGTATGTCCGAGAACGGAAAGAACATGTCCCGTTTTGTGCAGGTGCCGCAGGCCGCAGGCAAGAGGCGCCTTTCCCTTGATGACTTCTACCTCAGTTATTCTCTCGAGGACCGTAGCTGGAGACAGCTCCCGAATGTCCTTGACCATGACGACAGGCATTCTTACGCAAAAGGCCTGTATGCGCCCGAGTGGAATGATGTGATTTATTTCTCTGCCGAGGGTCCGTCCGGTACCAGGGACATCATGATGACCATGCTGGATGATACCTTGTGGACGGCTCCTGTGCTTGTGGCCGAACTTTCCGATCCGGCCGCAGATGAGCTCTATCCTATGCTTTCTGCTGACGGAAAGACGATCTTCTTCGCTTCCGCCGGACTTTACGGAGTCGGCGGATATGACCTTTATAAGTCGGTATGGGACGAATCCCGTCAGAGGTGGACGTCTCCGCAGAACATGGGTTTTCCGTATTCTTCTCCTGCCGATGATTTTCTGTATGCCGAGTCGGAGGATGGCGACTATGCGCTTTTCGCTTCCAATAGGGAATGCGGCAAGGACAGCGTATATGTCTACGCAATAAGATATGAGGACTATCCGGTTCATGCTCCTATGACCGATCCTCTTGAACTTCAGGAGCTTGCGCTGGTTAATCCTCCTGTTGTGGAAATGGAGGAGGAAACAGTTGCAGATATTCCGGACAACGATCTCACTATCAAGTATATGGCAAAGATGGACGAGGTGCGCGTTCTGCGTGATTCGATTGCGTCTACATCTTCTGCCCTTGATGCCCTGCGAAACGAATATGTATTCGGAAACGATCCCGCCGAAAGAGCCAGGCTCACCGGTGAGATCCTTCAGCTTGAGACCAGGATACCTTCCCTTCAGCGCGCTCTGGACAAGGCCAGCAGCGACCTGGGGTCCATTGAGATGGAGTTTCTGAAGGAAGGAATATTCCTTAATATGGACATGCAGAAGGAGGATGAAGGTCCTGTTGCGGATATGCCTGAGTATGACTTCAGGATGAGGTCCATGGGAGATTCTCTTGCCATCAGTGTCATTGTGCCTGAGGTTGTATTTGACTATACGTTCAGAATTGAGCCGGAGGCGATCTTCGCGGAGGATCAGACCATCCCGGACGGCATTGTCTATCAGGTTCAGCTGTTCAGTGGCGGACGTAAGGCGACCGTTGCCGAACTCAAGGGTCTGACCCCTGTATACGAACACCGCACCCCTGGCGGCATGTATACATACAGGGCAGGACGTTTCGGAACATATCCTGAAGCTCTTGCAGCGGTCGAGCAGATAAGGCGCAGGGCGTTCAAGGATGCATACATAACTGCCTTCATTGACGGAGAGGTCGTTTCAGTGGTTACTGCAAGGACTGAAGAAGCCAGAAGGAACAACCAGATTCTTCTCTATGAGGTGAGGATAATACCTGAGTCCGGTGAGCTTGAGTCCGAGGTTGTCGAGGGAATGGTCCGCCTTGCCATGGGTAAGGATATCGCAAGAGTCGAGGCAGAGGATGGAACGCAGGTGTTCATCGTCGGACCGTTTGACAACAAGGCCATGGCTGAGGAACTGGCTGCTTATGTACGTGCCAAGGTGGCTGGCAAGGTATCTTGCGAACTGCTTGGAAATGAACTTGATGTAGACTAGACAATTTAGATATGGGACTTGTCGTTTCGTTGATGATCATAGGGCTTCTGCTTGTCTTTGCAGAGGTTCTTATTATCCCTGGAGTCGGAGTGGCCGGCATTCTGGGAATTGCTGCCATGGCAGGATCGTGCGTGTATGCATTCATGGAAATAAGTCAGACAGCCGGTATCATAGTCACTGCGGTGAATGCCGTGCTTCTGGTTTTGATCACCATATGGGTGCTCAGGGCGAAGACATGGGAAAGACTGGCTCTTGCAACCAATATAGACTCGAAGGCTATCGTGCCTGAGGCTGAGGTCGTTCCTGGCACAGTAGGAGTGACTGTCACAAGGCTTGCGCCTATGGGCACAGCCCGTTTCGGCGACCTCAGGATGGAGGTGACTGCAAGAGAAGGAATCATTGATCCGGGTGTTGAGGTCGAGGTTGTCGAGGTAGACGGGATCAAGGTCTATGTCTGCGCAGTTTCGCCTAAGACTGTCCTGTAGGTAACTTCTTTGAACAATATTAAATAAACAATAACATTATGGACGCAATGATTATCGTATGGATCGCCGTCGCTATTGTAGGTCTGGTGGTCTTCCTCTGGTTCTTCCCTGTGACCCTTTGGTTCCAGGCATTGATTTCCGGAGTCCGCATTTCACTCATCCAGCTCGTTCTCATGCGCTGGAGAGGAGTTTCCCCTAACACTATCGTGATGGCGATGGTAACCGGTACGAAGGCCGGCCTTACCCTCTATGCCAATGAGCTTGAGGCTCACTACCTTGCAAAGGGTAATGTCCCTAAGGTAGTTAACGCATTGATCTCGGCTGACAAGGCAAACATCTCGCTCGACTTCAAGATGGCTGCCGCTATCGACCTCGCAGGTCGTGACGTGTTCGAGGCCGTTCAGATGTCCGTTAACCCTAAGGTTATCAATACTCCTCCTGTGACTGCTGTGGCAAAGGATGGTATCCAGCTCATCGCAAAGGCTCGTGTTACGGTCCGTGCAAACATCAAGCAGCTTGTCGGAGGTGCCGGAGAGGAGACTGTTCTCGCTCGAGTAGGTGAGGGTATCGTATCATCAATCGGTTCAGCTGAGAGCCACAAGCTCGTTCTCGAGAACCCGGACAGCATTTCCAAGGTGGTGCTCAACAAGGGACTTGACGCAGGTACAGCATTCGAGATCCTCTCTATCGACATCGCCGATATCGACATCGGAAAGAACATCGGTGCAGTCCTCCAGATGGATCAGGCGGAGGCTGACAAGAACATTGCACAGGCCCGCGCAGAGGAGCGCCGCGCAATGGCAGTCGCTCTCGAGCAGGAGATGAAGGCAAAGGCCCAGGAGGCACGTGCACGCGTGATCGAGGCAGAGGCTGAAGTCCCTCTCGCAATGGCAGAGGCATTCCGCAACGGCAACCTCGGCATCATGGACTACTACAAGATGAAGAACATCCAGGCCGATACTGTCATGCGCGAGAATATCGCCAAGTAATCCTGTGATATATTTGTCACGATACAACTGTTTTTAAGGTTTTATCTGTATCGTGACAAATAATGAAAATAAAGACCAAATAGTTGCAAAACAATAAATTCTTTGTATCTTTGCAGTCCTATTCTAAAAAATAGGCAGTTTCAGGTGAGATGGGTGAGTGGCTGAAACCACCAGTTTGCTAAACTGACGTACGGGATTACTGTACCGGGGGTTCGAATCCCCCTCTCACCGCAGAAAACGGCATTACAGATAACTGTAGTGCCGTTTTTGCTTTTAGTGTGACAAATAATGTAACAAAAACACTGTTCAAAAAGGAAGTCATTTGCAGGAAACTGCAAGTGGCTTTAATTGTTTTTGAAAGGGAAGAGGATTGGCGTTCTGTTGGAGAGTAGCGGAAACAGAATGACAATCTTCTGATTCCGCTGTCCCATCAGGGCAAGTCTTCAGACGGATTGTCCGGCTGAAGTCT
>JAGBTT010000160.1 GCA_017631175.1 Bacteroidales bacterium | reverse complement strand
TCCCTTTGCTGCCGAAGCCATGCAGTTGTCGGTCGGTTCGCCTACTATGAGCCATGCGTCCTTTACAGCAGGATTTGCATTAAAGGCCTTCGCTCCGAATGAACCGGTCTCCTCACCTGCCAGAAGCAGCAGCCCGAAATCAGTGCATCCCTTTGCCTCAAGTCCCTTGCACGCCTCATACATCGCAAAGATCTGTCCCTTCGCGTCGCAAGACCCGCGCCCCTTCACGACATCCTCCTCAAACACTGGCGGAAGATATGGCGGAACGGTGTCAAGATGAGTGCAGAAAATGACCTTGGGAGCACCCCATGAGACCAGCACATTCCTTGTGCCGTCTCCGACTTCATACACATTGACCTCGCGACCTGGTGCAGCAAGCGCAACTGACAGAATATCAGCCAGTTCCACCTCCTTGCCAGAAGTAGAGTCAATACTCAGAATCTTATGAAAAAAATCAAGGTCCATATAAACAAAAAGCAAAGAACACGCAGTAACGCATTCTTTGCAAATATAGTTAAAAATACAATACGTTGCTCGCAACAGGACAGACTATTGCATTTTTATGAAAACACTAATTCACAACTATTTCATCAAGGAAAAGGAAGCCTCGCATCGTGCTTCTGTAAGCATGATAACGGACATACCTCACCTGCTTATCGCAGATAGTGCTGAAGTCCTTGAACAGGAGTTCTTCCGCTGTGACATGAACATCATTCCAGACGGTGGTTATGAGCTCGAATTCCTCGCCATCTTCCGACACCAGGATGTCGACCTTCCGCGGCATGAACACGCCCGGTCCGATCAGCTGCATGAAGGTGCCGCCGACATAGTTGACCTGCTGAACCTCACCAAGGTCGATCGTCACATCAATATCGGAAAGGAAGCCTTGCCAACGGTTGTCGCTGTATGTCCATCCCCCTATCACTCCATCAGTGAATGTCACCTCTCCCGCTGCCTGATACCACTCCTGTATCGGCTTGTTATAGATCACTTTACAGCCTTTTGCCTTATGTTCCAGACCAGTCTGTGCAAGCTTGCGCTCACCATATTCATTAGCCAGATCAAAGGTTTCATAGCCCTTTGAGCGGAGCATCTCCAATGCTATGGCAACCCTACCGCGGAAGTCCTGCAGATTCTTGTCTTCCGCCTGACTCCACCCGGTCTCGGCCAATGCGATAGCCCTCGGCCAATACATATATTCAGCATGCTCGTCAGTCACGACATACTCGGACCAGAGATTGGCCTGCACACCTTTCAGATGGTGAGCCTTGTCGGCCGGCATGGATGCCTCGAGAGGTTCATATACATATGTCGAATCCAATGGCAGGTAGCCTCCTATCGACTCCGGCTCCTTGAACGGAGCATCCTGAGCGTGATCCAGATAGCAGTATCGGCCCGGAGTCATGATCACATCATGTCCCATGTCCATCGCCTTGATGCCCCCTTCTGTGCCTCTCCATGACATCACAGCCGCACCTTCGGCCAGGCCTCCGTCAAGAATCTCATCCCATCCGATGACCTTACGCCCTTTCGACTCGACATATCTTGCCATGCGCTTTATCATGTAGCTTTGGAGCTCATCCACATCGGCAAGTCCTTCCTCCAGCATCCTCTGCTGACATTTCGGACAGGTCTTCCAATGGGTCTTGTTTGCCTCATCGCCTCCTATATGGATATATTCTGACGGGAAGACAACCATAACTTCATCCAGAACGGTTTCAAGAAACCGGAAAGTCTCTTCATTGCCTGGACAGAACTCTCCCTGAGAGTATGGCTTTCCTGCACAGCTGAGCTCTGGATAGGCTGCAAGGACCTCCTCGCTATGGCCGGGCATCTCGATCTCTGGAATTATCTCGATGTGTCTCTCGTGCGCATACTCAACGAGTTCCTTGAGTTGTTCCTTTGTATAATATCCGCCATAGGCACCAGGCTCGGCTGCCTCACAATAATGCCTGTCACCTGCCCACCATTCCTTCCATGTGCGCTGAGGACGCCATGCGGCAAACTCGGTAAGCCTAGGATATGCGTCGATCTGCATACGCCATCCGGCCGCATCCGTAAGGTGGATATGCATGCGGTTCATCTTGAACATGGCCATGGCATCCATCTGCTTCTTCAGGAAATCCACACTACGGAAATGTCTGGACACATCGACATGAAGTCCACGATATGGGAAACGAGGATAGTCATTTATGACACAGCAGGCAATGGCGGCCTCGGTTCCAGACTCTGATTCGGGCGCTCCGGCAACCATCTGTGCAAGGGTCTGCATTGCATAGAACGCACCTTCCTTGGAAGAAGCGGTAATCACTATACCCTTCCTAGTCACCTCTAGGCGATATCCTTCATATGGCACCTTCTTCCGGCTGACCATCTTCACCTGCACAGCAGGCTCTCCCTGAAACACATACTGACCTTCAGCAAGCTGATATTCGGCCGGGACTGGAATGACCACCTGAGGTCCTTGCGCCCTGACAGTTAACGAACATATCAGACAGAGAGGAATAACAAGAACGAAAGCAAGAATTGCATGGAAAGGCTTATTCATCATAACATCATAATTTTTTTAAAGACTGATCTGTATGCATAGTCAACATTTTTTCAGCCAACTGCAAATATAGCACTCTTTTCATCAATAGGATATTTTCATAAGTTTTTGTTTACCTTTGCCTTACTATGAAACGACTTTACTTGATTATCACATTGATGACCTTCTCACTCCTCGGATCCGCAAAGGAGCACAAGGTCTATGGCCCCCAGGGAGGACTTGCGATGGAGGTGACACTTCCGGATGATTTCAATGAGAAGACCGACAAGTGTCCTATGGTCATCCTCATGCACGGGATCTTCTCCAGCAAGAACATAGTTCCGATTCCTGCTCTCGCAAAGTCATTGGCAAAGGAAGGCATCGCATCAATCTGCTTTGACTTCGGCGGGCATTGGAAGAGCGAAGGCAAGATGGAACTGATGACCGTCGGCAAGGAGATTGAAGATGCCCTTGCCATGTGGGACTACGCCAAGTCACTTCCATACGTGAGCAAGATCGGGCTTCTCGGTCATTCTCAGGGCGGAGTGGTCGCATCGATGACCGCAGGAATCCTTGCCTCAAGAGGTGAATCCCCGGCTGCACTGGTGCTCGTCGCCCCCGGCTCCGTCATTCAGGACGCATGCAAGGGCGGACGATTCTTCGGAGCGGAGTTCAATCCGGCGGATCCCCCGGAATATGTGAAGTGCTTCGGCATGATGAAGCTCGGAAGGGAATATATCCTCACGACACAGGAACTGGACATCTACGGGACGGCAAAGGCGTATACAGGACCAGTGAGACTCATTCACGGCAGCAAGGATACCATCGTACCGATGTCCTGCAGCGAGAAGTTCGTTGAGACATATACTCAGGAAGCGGAACTGATAGTGGTAGAGGGTGAGAACCATATGATTACCAAAAAACTCAAGACAGTCGTCTCGCATGCTGTATCCTTCTTTGCATCACAACTTAAGCAACTCCATTGCCTTACTAAAAACCTAAACTGATGAAATGTTATAAAGGAACCATCCTCTCCGTTGACGCCAACGACAGAGTGTACAGATATCTTGTCGAAGACAAAGGTATCATTATTCATATAGGCAATGAATTGCCTTCAAGATACGATAACGCCGAGATCATAGATCTTGCCGGCAAAGCGATCGTACCGGCATTCGTCGATACCCATCAGCATTTCGCTTCACTCTCGACATTCAATGCCGGCCTCAATGTGATGGAGGCCGAATCCAACGAGGAGATCGCAAGGATGATCGGCGAATACGCCGCGAATACCAGGGAGAAGACCATAATCGCATTCGGCGCATCACCGCATTCCGTGAAGGAAGGAAGGCTTATCACCCGTGAGGAGATCGATGCAGTATGTCTTGGCAAGGAAGTGATGGTAGTCAAGTATGACGGTCACGCATGCATCGTCAGCACTCCCCTTCTGAAGAAGCTTGACAAGAAGCTCAGCAGGCTACGCGGATATCACCCCGACACGGGAGAGATGAACCAGGAGGCGTTCTTCGCCTGCTCAGATTATATCTCAGGATCTCTATCAATTCCGGATCTTTTCCGCAATATGCAGAACTGCACGGACTATCTTGCATCCAAGGGTATCGGTAGCATCCATACCGTCAGCGGAGTCGGATTCATAGCCAACCTAGACATCACCATAGAGAAGCTGTTTGCAAAGTCCCTTCGCAACGGATTCCAGATAAGGGTATTCCCGCAGGCACTAAATATCAAAGTCGCCACTTCTCGTAGGATTCCACGCATCGGAGGCTGCTTCGAGTGCGCCCTGGACGGATGTTTCGGTTCTCATGACGCAGCCATGAATGAGCCATATACTGATGCGGAAGGTGGAGAAGGTATCCTCTATTATTCAGATGAGAAGGTCATCGAGTTCTGTAAGAAAGCCAACAGACTCGGTCTTCAGATTGAGCTTCACGCCATAGGCGACAAGGCTTTCGACCAGGCTACCAGAGCACTTAAAGCAGCTCTTGATGACTATCCACGCAAAGGCCACAGACACGGAATCATACATGTTTGTCTGCCGACAGCAGAAGGCATTGCAATCTGCAAGGAGTACGGCATACAGATGCCCGTTCAGAGTGCTTTCATCGGATGGAAGCAGGAACCTGATTCATATCTTGAAGAGATTCTCGGCGCAGAGAGGACATCAAGGCTTAATCCTATCAAGACGTTCGTAGACAATGATATCGTTGTTTCATTAGGCTCTGACGCCCCTTGTACAGATCCTGACCCTATCCAGTGGATCCACAGGGCGGTCAACCACAGCAATCCTGACGAAAGGATCACCGTGCAGCAGGCTCTCAGGATGGCAACCTACAATGGTGCATATGCTACCTTTGATGAGAAGGAAAGAGGCAGCCTTGAAATCGGTAAAGCAGCTGATATGGTCATCCTTTCTGACAACCCATATGAAGTGAATCCGGAAAATCTGAAGGACATCAAGGTAGAACAATTGATCCTCTCAGGAAAGCCATATGAGAGCGCAGTCACTCCGCTTGGCAGATGCATTTGGAGAGGGCTTTTCTCAAAGAACAAGTACTAGAGACTGATGTTCCTCAGGAACTCCAAGGAATGACGATTGAAGAACCTGGTTGTCAGACAATCTTCGCTATCTGATCCTGATATTTCTGTGAGATAGGTATGCTTTCGTATCCTTCCTGATTCAGTTCTGCGACAATCTGACCGGCATCGTTCCTGTGGACAATCTTTATGAAGGCGGGGTTGACGAAATATGACCTGTGACATCGTATGAGGCCGTGTTGTTTCAGGTTGTCTTCCAAGGCCTTCATGGATGATCTAAGGATGAACTTTTGTGACTTTCCTTTGTCCAGATAGTGTATCTGTGCATAATTATCTTCTGACTTGATGTACAGAACGGCTTCCGGTGCGATGACAAAGCGGAGTTTCTTGTATTCGTCGTAGAACCTTATAAGCGATGTGTCGTCGCTCTTTTGTGAAAGAGAATTGATTATTGTCTTTGTTTCCATTCCGATCCATATGAAAAGGTAGGGATAGATGCATGTGCCGGCTGTTATCTTCAGGGCTTTTCCTACCAATTCATAATAGGGAGTCGGACTTGGCATCATGAGCGAAAGATATAAGGCCATGAAGAGAGAGCCGAGCAGGACTTCCGCTGAACACCATAATGCATATTCTATTCGTGAAAGGCTTCTGACTTTGCCGATGAAATACAGCCAGCATCTGGTGATGGACATCGATATCAGGAGAATGCAGAACAGCATTGTCACATTGAATGTGAATGAGGATTTTTCCATTGTG
>JAGBTT010000159.1 GCA_017631175.1 Bacteroidales bacterium | reverse complement strand
GGAATCATCTTCGAGACTCAGAAATTGAAGATATAGAATCGACCAGGAAGAACTACCAGACCAGTGTATATTACATTGACATACTGAATGAACTGGAAAGGATGGGCGACTTCATAATCAATATTTCCCAGACACTTGAAAAATCCTGCACAAGTGTCAGAAGGTGACCAGACCCGCGGTTGAACTGCTAAAGGTTCGTATTTGCCAGAGATACTGCTGTCGCTTACGTGACTCTTAAATAATTGACGTTCAATGTGATAATATAAATCGCCTGCGCCATTTGGAGCAGGCGATTGCATTTAACTCTCTAACTGTTAAATAGATAGCTGTTGCGACAGGAAAGGGCTTTGTGCTGACAATGCTGAAAAGCAACACAACCGGGATTTTACGTTGAGCCTGTAGATGTTGATTTAATTATTGACTATCTGTACTTTATCTATTATATTTGTTGATGAATTATAGATGCCAAGAATAATTGTATGAAGCGAATATTAACAATCATGGCGGTGATAGCCTGTCTCTGCTCTTGCGAGATAGAAGAAGTAAAGAATCATTGGCTGGCCGGTCATTGGTATGGAGAGTACGAGACATCTGTCACAAATAACGACACTGGAGAAACAAGGACAGTCGGAGCGATGATTGAGCTTGAATTTTCATCTGACGGTACGGAATGTATTTGCACAGGAGCCTTGACAGATGGAAGCTTCTCAATGAACAGAGTGAAATATTGTGTATATGTAAATGAGCAATATAAGTCATTCTTCATGAATGATGGTCCTGTGTCATCAAAGCTGAATTATGCTGGCAAACTTTCAGAAGGCAAACTCATAGTGACATGGCCAGATGACGTTGACCGTACTGTTGAATTGAAGAAAATGAAATTTTAGTAATTCGTATTCAGATATGAGCGGCAAGCCTCTTTTTGTTTCTATCCTGTTTGGTGTCATCAGTTTCCTTACCCTGCAGATGATCTCAAACCTTGAATTCGTCAAGGAGAGCGACAGGACTTTTGAAGGTGCAGACAGTCTTTTGTGGATCCTCTTGATCGCGGCAGGTTTGGCCCTCGCTTGCTATAGGGTGATGCTTTACATCGAGGATTATCTGTCTCATTGCAACAGCAAGCCTGAGGGAAAAGCGTTTATCCGCAAGACGATTGTCAGATACTTTCTACCGCTGATTCTGATCTTCATTGCCGCTTTTGCCGTTTGCGGCATATGCGGAGTCAACATCTTCGGAGAACTGCTGCTGCTTGGAACGATATGCTTTGTCATCACCTTTCCAAAGTTTCTGAACAGGCACCGGTCTGGTGAATGATACATATTTGACGTGAGGAGAACAATACTCATATTCTTTCTTGTCCTCAATGCTATTGCCTTGGCTGCCATTCGACCGTCAAGATCATATTTATATACTCCTGACAAGCTGGGACTGGCATATGAGGAATGCAAAGTCATGACAGATGATGGTGTATCGCTGAATTTATGGCACTTGCCGTCCGAGGACGAGGGTATGCCGGTCATCATATCACAGTCAGATGCCGGCAACATGGGCGATTGGTTGTACCTTGGGATGTATCTTCAGGCATATGGACTGGACGTCTGGATGTATGATTATAGAGGATTCGGAGAAAGCGATGACTTCGCTATTGTTCGTAATCAGTTATTCCATACGGAGTTTGTTCAAGACCTTGGTGCCGTTACTGAACATGTCTGCCGGAATACAGGCAAATCCCCCGCCTTGCTCGGTATATCAATGGGAACGATAATAGTGAACGAATATCTGCGAAGTGCTGATGTTCCTGTTTCTAAGGTGGTTTTCGACGGATATGTCGCAGATCCGGAAGCATGGATTGAAAAGCTTGCGGCCAAAGGAAAGAAGGTAGCGCTTCCCGATGGCTATAAGAACAGGAAGTACAGGCAGAATTATCGCGATGTCCTTTTCATTGTTGCCGAACAGGATGCTTACTCTTCCTTATCAGATATTCCCAAGGCAAGCAAGGGCAAGAGGCTTGTCAAGACTTTTGATTGCGGGCATATCTCGGGATTCTTCAGATATCCAGATGAATACACTGCCGCTGTAGTTGGATTTTTGAAATGACGTTTCCTATTAAGTACAGAGTGGTAAGAAGTCATTCCACTTCGTCCGTCAGAAGACCGAGGACAGGAGTGACATGGAGGTCGTGATTCCTATCATTCCCCCTTTACAGACTATTCTTGATCAGATTGCAGCACCGCCAATTAAAGGCTCGCTGGTATTCCCTCAGATATATGCTGGTGAACAGAATCCGGAAGGGATGAAGGTAAGAGTTTCGCAGGAGAATCAGAATATTCGCAAACGCTTGGGCCGTCTTGTCAAGACAATGGGATGGGAAGTCGCTCCGTCCGGAACCTGGTGCAGACATAGTTTCGCAACTAATTTAAGCCACGCCGGAGGAGTGCCGAAGGAATATATACAGGAAGCGATGGGGCATTCTGTGATGAGCGGAACTGTGACAGACCGATATATTCAGACATATCCTCTTGCCCGTCAGATGGAGTTCAACTCTAAACTGCTCAAAGTTGGGAATCAGGTGGATATAATGGGGGAACTTCAAGGACTCACCCCGGATCAGATACAAGCTTTGATTGAGATGGTGAAGAAAAATAAATCATAAGATTACGAATCTGAGAAGAAATCTATAACTTAGTGCCATGAACGAGATACAAGATATACAGAGCCTCTATAATGAAGTGAGGGAGATAATCGCATCTGCGAGGCAGAATGCGACTCGCAGTGTGGACTTTTGTCGTGTGCAGATGTACTGGAATATCGGTAAACGTATTCTGGAAACGGAACAAGAGGGCAAGGAAAGAGCTGAGTATGGCTCATATCTGCTGAAGAACCTTGCGAAGAAGCTTGAACCGGAATATGGAACAGGCTTTTCGTATCGTCAGTTGCAGTTTTGCAGGCAGTTTTATCGTATGTATCCAATTGCGAACGCACTGCGTTCACAATTCAACTGGACTCAATACAGATTGCTTCTTGCAATTCCAGATGATTATAAAAGAGAGTATTACGAGCTTGAGGCTGTTAATAATGCTTGGACAGCTCGCGAGATGGAGCGCCAGATTAACAGCCAATTATATGAACGCCTTCTGCTAAGTAATGATAAGGAAAGCGTGTTGGCTGTAGCTCGAAAAGAAAGAATACCTCAGCAGCCACAGGAGATAATAAAAGATCCGATGGTTCTGGAATTTCTTGGACTGGAACGTAAGGCTGCGTATTATGAAAAGGATCTGGAGCAGGCTCTCATAACGCATCTGCAGAAATTCTTGCTGGAGTTGGGCAATGGCTTTACTTTCGTTGCTCGTCAGAAAAGAATACTAATAGAGGATGATGAATTCTTTGCAGATCTTGTGTTTTACAATCGCCTGCTGCGCTGCTTTGTGGTAATAGAACTTAAGACAGAGAAACTGACTCATCAGGATCTTGGTCAGTTGCAGATGTATGTGAATTATTATGACCGTGTCGAGAAGACACCGGATGAAAATCCAACCATAGGAATTCTTCTCTGTACCGCAAAGAATGATACTGTGGTCAAGATGAGCCTTCCAGAAAACAATTCATCCATATTGGCAAGCCAATATCAGTTGTATCTTCCTACACAGGATCAGCTTAAAACCGAGGTGGAGTCATTGATTCGAATTACAAGCGAAACAGAAAATCAGGAAAAATAGCATAAATGAAATTATAGAAAATGTGCCATTATTAGGGCGATTGGTTTTTCATGTGACAATTCGGGAAAAGTTTGTATATTAGAGGTCACTCATCACAAAAGATGGGTGACTTTTTTATGGAAGATAATTATCTGATACAGTCCAAGATACATACTAGAGCAATAGTCTCTGTAATGACCAGGATGGTCAATAAGAAGCAGGCAAGTGTCGCTGATTACCATGACTTATATCATCATTGGCAGTTGTTGATGAACATAAACGCTCCGATGTATGAGAATATATCGGATTGCAATCGTGGCGAGCATTTAGAGGTGACCTTGACGAAGTTGCGTCAAAACATGTTGGACTATACTGCCTGTGCTAAGTCGTTGCTGAATGACTTGGTCGAGATAATGTCTTTATATACTCCCAATGCAGATCTTTTCAAGAGCCTTTATGCGGATACATACGGACTCCGTGAAATGATGGAAAGGCATTTGGATGAAAGAGAAAAGTTGTTCCAGCCTATCGCTGAGCGGAATGCTTTAAGAAGGGAGGTGGACAAAGAACTAAATATGTTATTGTATAGTCGTGGCCGTAATGAGGATAAATTTCGCCGTGAGTTGGAGGAACTTGAAGATAAATATGGGATTACGATCAATTATGATAATATTCAGTACTGGTTCACTAGATCAAAAGATTATTATGAAGAGTATGATGAACAATACAAGGAGTTCCTTTCTTATAAGGGTCGTTGTCTTGTTTCAGTACAATATGATTGTGGATTATCATCATGTCAAATCGCAAAAAGAATATACGATGTGTTAGATAAAGATTTAAGAAATAATGACCCGTCTGTGTTTGTGTATGCTCAACGAAATGAATTTGTTCATAACGAAGTGACCCATAATACAGAGAACGTTTATGAAAATCATTATCATCAGCATAATCAGATTACACAAAATAATAAGACTATTAACCATACTGTAAATAACACTTCCTTGAACACTTTTAATGTTCACTCTGAGAAGCACGATCATTATTCTACAACGAATCTGTACCTTGAGCCAAAGTCGAAAAGGCTGACTGCAGGAAAGGTCTATATCAGTCAGGATATATGCAGTAGCTTCTATCGCTCAGGTGCCGTTGATTTATTCCTTGCCAATTGTAGTGAGGAGAGTTTCTACCAGCTGATGAACCTGAACTCTCCGACTCCGGAAACAGGAATACAACTTATATATGTTGACGGTTTGTATTATGTTCTCCGTATACTCAAAGATTTTCTTATAGATAAGGGACGAACTCAAGATTGGATCAATAGTGTACTGGAATCTTTTGGTAAGAATTATAAAACATTTGAGGCTCATAGTAATGATGTCTTTACAGACTCTGAAAATGAAAAATCCGGAGCATATCAGTTGTATCCAACTATCAAAGATTGGCTGAAATTCCGAAAGAAGGCGTAAATCCCCTTTGTTTCCCTTTGTTGTAGAGTTGTTAATATGCTGATTTGCAATATATTGTCAACTCTTTTTTCGTTGTGAAAATACCCTTTCATCACCTTCCTACCCCTTTCTAACCCCTCTACCTTTGCCAACAGAACTTTTAATAGAAAATGAATATGCAAAGGAAAGAGATCAAACCTCAAAGTGTCCAGTTGGCATACGAGGATTACGAAAGACTCCTACAGATCGAGCAGGAATATCTTGGCAGGAAGGAGCAGCAGGTGAAGAAGAGAAACCTTATCAAAGGTCTGAAAGGACTTCAGGAACTCTTTATGTGTTCAACATCTACAGCCGGGCGTATCAAGAACGCGGACTGGTTCAGACCGGCATTGGTCCAGCATGGCCGTCATGTGCTGGTGGATGCCGACATCGCTTGGGAACTTGCAAACAAGTACTCAAGAAGATGTGTCTATAATAGGTCAAGGAAGGACTCGGACGGTGAAGGAGGGGAGTGATATGGCAAAAGATATTACTGTACACAAGTCTTTCTCTCTCATTGAGAAATTCAGTAAGAATGATTCTTTGACCACAAATGAGAAGATGCTTCTTAAGTATCTTCCCCACAAGGTACAGAACATCATATGGGAACTTCATTCCTCTATGATGTTCCCGATACCTTACTGCTTTTCTGCGATTATGACAGCGGTCAGCGGGTCGATAGCGAATTCAAAGGCATTATGTACTCAGAACGGATACATAGTATATCCAAGCATCTTTATGGCTATCATCGGTGAGAGCGGAGAGAACAAGAGTCAGCCGATCAAGTGGTTTATGAGACCTTTGTGGATCCGTACTGCTGAAATGCTGAAGGATTACAATGGCGAACTGGATGCATATCTCAAGGAAGTGGCCAAAGGCAACTTTGAAATGGACAAGCCTAAAAAGGTCCAGTTTATAATCCAGGATGCTACTATCGAGGCTGTCAAGGAAATCCTATATGAAAACCCTCGTGGTCTGCTTGTGATCTTCGACGAACTTATCTCTTGGATCAAGTCGTTCTCCAGATATAAGCGAGGGAAAGCTTCAGAAGAGGGTGAATGGATAGTTATATGCGACGGCGATTCACTTATGGTCAACAGAAAAGGTGATGCGAGAGTGCTGTATATCAAGCATCCGTTCGTAGCCTTGATCGGCTCTATCCAGCCCTATGTCTTATGTGATGCTTTCAAGGGCTCCGGAATGGAAGACGGATTGCTATGGAGAATCTTTATGACCTATTCGGAACATCCTGCAAGTCCGATCCTCTGGAACGACAACAAGCCGGATGAGAATCTTCAGGATCAGTGGTCAGAAATCATAACTGCAATACTGGACCAGTCATTTGATGCGGACTATGATTGCCCTAAAGCGCTCCGATATACAGATAATGCCTGGACTGTCATCAGAAGTTGGCAGAATATGAAAGAGGAAGACTATACTGCCAATCATTCGCAGAAGGAACTTTCGGTGTGGCGTAAAGTACAGGTCTCGGTCCACAAGATTTCCATATGTCTGAAAGAACTGTGGAAGGCGTGTAGAGAGGATGTGTTGGAAATCGGAGAAGGTGATAACGGAGACTTGCCGACAGATGATGATCCGCTGGGAAATGAAAACTTCATAGGTATGCAGATGGCTCTTGCTGCCACTCAGGTTATGGACTATTATCTGGAAAATGCACTCCACACCTTGAAGATGATGACCGATATGTTTCCCGGAGTCTTGACGCAAGGGCAGAAGATTTTCTTGAAAATGTTCCCATTGGAAGAGTTCGTTTCCAGAAGTGCGATAGTAGATCATGCTGTCAAGCGAGGAATGAAACAGAGAACTATAGACAGATACCTGTCTCAACTGAGAGGGACAATGCTGGAATGCAATCACGGGAAGTACAGGCTTACTGAAAGTGGCAAAATGGCGATCTTTGGAGGGAATCGTTGATAAAAGGGCATCTGAGGCGGATTTGTCTGTGGAAATCGTTGCCATTCTATTTGGCAGAATTGTGGCAAACCTTGAATCATTCCCGATTGTTCTTTTGCCAGACCTTTGCCATCGAAATTGGCAAGTCAAATAGACCGGTTTTCTCCCTCAGAGCTACCTGTGAGGCATGTTTTCCACGGGCTTTGCCATTTTGCCAATCTATAATATCGTAGTGTCGGTGATTAATCCAGTCATCAGTACAGACAGTAGCAAAGTGTATTACCAATCGAACGAAGTGAGTTAAAGCGAGTTTGTGTTTTGGGTAAACCAAAACTGCCCTCCGGGCAAATTCGCTCTCAAGTTCGCAAATTTCAGGAGATGAAAGAAATCACAAGGGCGGAAGGAAGCCTTTGCCCGATGAAGAAAAGAGAAAGAACCTCGTGGCAACCAAGCTGACAGACATAGAATTTCAGGTGTTGGTTGCGAAGATCGGTGCTTTTAAAATGACTATGTATGAGTATCTTCAGAAAGCAATCAATGACAGTATAATCACAGCGAAACAGTATGAAGATTTTGTGAAAATCGTGGATCAGTTTTCCATATCTCACATTATGCGTCTATGTGTGATCCAGTCTGTTGTATATACCCGATTGACTCCAGAAGAAGTGGCAATTTATAAGGATCTGAATATGAATCTCCGAAATTACGGAAGGAATATTCGAGGGATTGCGATTGAAGCCACCATGCGTTGCGGAGGCAGTACCAACTATGTCGCAGCAGTGGAGAAGGAACTGGAGTGGCTCAAGTCGGTGAAAAAGAAAATTCAAGAACAATTGATGCTATGATGGTAAAGATAACTACAGGCGCAAGTTTCGCCGGTGCAATTATGTATGATCACGGTATGCTCGGGAAGGAGCAGGAATATGAAGTCATAGGATACGAAGGTTTAGATCTGGAATATGACAGTGAGGGACGGCTCGCCACTAATGTGCAGGATGTTGCAAGGAGTTTTGAGATACAGGCAAGCCTGAATCAGAAGGTGTTCAACCCGGTAAAGCACTTTGCTATCAGTTGGCCACCCGATGATGCGTCACGACTGACAAATGAAGTGATGATGAGGGCCGTTCGTTCTTACCTGAATGAAATGGGATATGATAACACTCAATATCTTGTGATACGCCATTACGGGACGGATAATCCACATTGTCACGTTGTAGTCAATGCTGTAGATAACAACGGAAAGAAGATCAACGACTATATGGAACGCAAAAGGAGTGTTTCAGTATGCCAGAAGATTACAAAGGAGATGGATTTTACATGGGGCTGCCACAAATCTGCCAATCAAAGTCAGATACCTCACGATAGTCGGCAGAGAACATATGAATCCGCACGATATGAGATAGCACAGATCATTGCGAGTGCCATACCACAAGTGAGAAGCATTAAGGAACTACCAGCTGTGTTGATGACAAAATACGGTGTGACTATTGACCTGAAACTCGACGGTAAAGGGAATCCATGTGGTATATCGTTCTCCAAGCAGGTGAGGGATGAGAGCGGAAAGATGGTGACCTGCAGATTCAGTGGAAGCAAGATAGACAGGAAGTTCTCCTGTCACGGTCTGGAGAAGATTATTAATGTATGGCACAGGTTCCCGTCTCTCCGAGCAGAGGCCCAGAACATCCTTAACATTCATTCCATAATCAAAGACACACATGTGATCCCTCAAAAAGTCCAGCAACAGTGTAGAGATCTCGGATGGCAGATGTGGAGACTCGGCAGAGAGGAACAGAAGTTACAGCGGAGCCTTCCGAAGAGCATAGCAAAAGGAGCATTGGAAACAATGTTGGCCATTAGTTTTATGGATCCCATAGGGGCATTGGTAGCTGTGCTTAGTGTATCTCTTGTAATAGCATTCAAGAACAATAAGCTGGAAAAGATAAGGGATCAAAGAGCGAGTCTGGCGCAAGATATCAAGGATATAAAACAGACTTTTAGACAGGAACAGATTCTGGGTCAACCACAGCAGCAAACACAGAGCAGAGGAATTAAAATGAAATAAAACACATCATGGCACATAAACAAGTAAGAACAGAAACCACAGCAGAGGCATATATGGTTAATGTCATTGCCCCTGAGATAAATACAATAAAGGAGGACATATCACAGACGAGACTTGATCAAAAGACGGTTATAACCTCCGTTCAAGCCTGTACGGACTCCTTGAAAGAATCTTTTGATGAAATGAGGAAGACAAAGGAGGCCGGAACTCCAATCACGGTATGCCGGAAAGATGATGTAAACACATCTGTCCGCAGTGAGGTCAATACTGCTGTCAGGGAGGCTATGACAGGTCTTGATATGACCGCCAGGATATCTGAGGAAAGTCAGACTCGTCTCAATGAACAGATAAATCGAATGACCGAGCGCCTGAAGCGATCTCCACTGCTGACTCTCACGATGAACCTGTCCGCAAAGGCTCTTGCAATAATATTGGCGATAGAAGTCCTGGTAGGAGGGATCGCATACTTTTGGTTTACCAATACTCCGATGTATTTAGGTTACGAGCTGTATCAGTCAAGCATACGTCTCAATCATCGATCTCCAGGACAAAGATACCATTTTGCATACCAGGCTACTGCCGCCGGACGACGGAAGGTAGTCAAGGCGGAAATAAGAAACAGTCTTGCAAAGGAAAAAGACTACTGTGCTTATACAGACACTCTACGTCAGGTTCTTGCAGATACGACAGTTTTCATCAATGGTATTACCTATGGAAAGACAGAAAAGATTATTGATTACACGGACAAATCAGGTATTATCAAATCTGCCTACTTCCGCAAAGATGGAGCAATCCGTATAACCGATGATCAAAGGATGATATCATTGGAAAATGCTCGAAACATGAAGGGAATCAGGTGGAAAAGAGTAAGATAATCCGCTTGTCCATGATTCCGAACTTTGCTCATTGTTTCATCGGGTAATTGTTCTTGATGGTCTGTCTGAGAGCATCCACTTCCCGGAACATTTCAATAGCCTTGCTTATGTTTCCAGTTTATCAAGACTTTCCGTCTTGATGCCGAGATGTTCCACGTCAGTATCCATACGTCCACTCTTTTAATTCTGGTATGGACTTTAGTCCTGAACTTCTTCCTTCCTTGATTTGAACAAGGTGCGGATGATGAACAGCAGGAACAGGAGACCGATGCCGATGCCTGCCCAGGTGAGGTAGTGATTATATTCCTCTACTGCATCGTATAGATTGTCAAGTGGCACTATCCCTCCAAGCCAGTAGCCGAGTGCCGCTAATATTACATTCCAAAGTGTGGCACCGAGGGCTGTAAACAGAATGAATACCCAGATGTTCATCTTCGCAAGACCTGCCGGGATGGAGATCAGTTGTCTTACTGCCGGTATCAGGCGGCCTATCAAGGTGGATATCGCACCGTGGTCATAGAAGTATTTCTCAGCCTTTTTTACCTTTCCTTGATCAATCAGACAAAGCCGTCCCCAGCGGCTGTTCGCAAACTTGTACACCACCGGTCTGCCTATCCAGATTGCCAGATAGTAATTGATCAGGGCTCCGACTATCGCACCGGCAGTCGCTACCAGAACGATGAGGAATACATTCATATCCCCTTTTGTGCAGGCCAGATATGCTGCCGGAGGAACAACCACCTCGGAGGGGAATGGAATGAAGGAACTCTCGATTACCATGAAGATAAAAACGAACAGGTAGCTCGCGTTCTCTACAAACCATTGAAAAAAGGATGCTGCGTCAAACATGATTAAATTATATTACGGCCTTTCCATACTTTTCTGATACAGTAGTCGATTATACCGATAAGGAGTCGTGTCATCTGTTGAACAATTTACCGATGCCTTTGAAGATTTCACTCAATGCAAGGACTCCGAATGAAAGTCCTACTGCTGTCCACCACTGAACCGAGGTAAGAGGTGCAAGCTTGAAGAGTGCCTGCAATCTTGGAACAAGCATTACCGACAGGGTAAGCAATGTGACGAACGCTATGGTGAGCCACAGCCATCTGTTGGTAAACATCTTATGTGTAAACCAGTTCTTTCCTGAACGGATGCTGAAGATGATGGTGAACTGTGAGAATACCATCACGGCGAAAGTCATGGTTCGAGCTGTCTCTACAGAAGTTTCATGACCGATCATATATGCAACTAGAGTAGTTATGCCGATGAGCAATGCCTGAACGACCACCCTCGTCGTAAACGGTTTTGTGAATATACCCTGATTCGGCTCGATAGGCTTGCGTTTCATTATGTCCTTGTCAGCATGATCCACGCTCAATGCCAGAGCCGGAAGTGAATCACCGACGAGATTGATGAACAGCAGCTGTATAGGAAGCAGAGGCATGTCGAGATTTGCCAGTACAGCGACCAACAGCAGAACTATCTCGCCAAGGTTTGTCGAGATCATGAACTGGATCGACTTGAGAAGGTTGTCATATATCCTTCTTCCTTCTCGTACCGAAGTGACTATTGTGGCGAAGTTATCATCCGTAAGTACCACATCGGCTGCTTCCTTGGCCACATCGGTACCTGTGATTCCCATAGCCACACCGATATCTGCAAGTTTAAGGGCAGGAGCATCATTCACACCGTCACCGGTCATGGCAACTACATTCCCGTTGCTCTGATATGCCTTCACGATTCTGACCTTATGCTCAGGTGCCACACGGGCGAATACTGAAACCTTTCCAGCAACTCTTCTCAGATGCTCCTCATCCATCTGTTCCACCTCGGTTCCGGTAAGAACACCGTCACCCTCGTTCAATATTCCTAAACTCCTTGCAATTGCGGATGCGGTTATCTTATGGTCTCCCGTAATCATCACAGGGCGTATTCCTGCTGACTTGCACTGCTGCACCGCAACCCTTGCCTCTTCTCGCGGCGGGTCTATCATTCCGACCATTCCAAGGAAGATCAGGTCATTTTCCAGAGTTTCCGGACTGACTGTTTCCGGAAGTTCGGCTATAGATTTCGAGGCCATTGCCAAGACTCTGAGAGCCCGTGACGCCATATCCAGATTAGCCTTCAATATCCTGACTCTGTCATCCTCTGTAAGAGGTCTGATAGAAGATCCGTCATTTATCTTCGTACAACATGATAGAAGTTCGTCAAGTCCACCCTTGACAGCGACAAGATACTCCCCGTCAGTATCGAGGTGCACTGTCGTCATCAGTTTTCTCTCAGAATCGAATGGAATTTCTGCGAATCTCGGCATATCAGCCTCTAAGACAGACTTGTCGATACCATGCTTCAGCCCGACATCCAAAAGCGCGGTTTCTGTCGGATCACCGATAGATTTCTTCTCGGCATTGAATGTAGCATCGTTGGCAAGGACAGAGATCTTAAGCATTTCTTTTGTCAAAGTACTGTCATTGCCATCTTGAGTATAAATATCTGTAACCGTCATCCTGTTCTGGGTCAATGTTCCCGTCTTGTCTGAGCAGATGACTGTCGTGCTTCCGAGGGTCTCTACAGAAGGGAGATTACGGACAATCGCGTTCTTTTTTGCTATTCTCTGAACTCCGAGAGCAAGTACTACGGTAGAAACAGCCGGGAGTCCTTCAGGAATTGCTGCTACCGCAAGGCTTACGGCAGTCATGAACATCTCAAGAAGGTCTCTGTCGTAGCACAGACCTATTATCATTATGACTATGCAGACCACAAGGCAGATGACCGCAAGTGTCTTGCCCAATTTGTCAAGCTTGATCTGCATCGGAGTCCTCATCTCAGGTACGGACTGGATCATAGCCGCAATCTTGCCGACCTCGGTCTGGTTTCCGATAGCAGTTACGATTCCCTTGCCATGACCGTATGTCACGCTGCACGAGCTGTATGCCATATTGACCCTGTCTCCGATAGGTGCGTCATCAGGAACAAATGCATCGGCGTCCTTCTCCACCGGCACGGATTCACCTGTCAGAGCGGCCTCCTGAATCTTCAGATTGACTGATTCGACAAGCCGCAGGTCGGCAGGTACATTGTCTCCGGTCTCAATCAGAACAATATCACCCTTCACCAATTCACGCGATTCAATCACCTTGACCTCTCCGTCTCTGATCACCTTACTATGAGGTGCTGCCATCCTCTCAAGAGCATCAAGCGATTTCTCGGCCTTCGATTCCTGGAGCATTCCAATGATGGCATTTACGATAAGGATTGAAAGAATGATCAGTGCATCGGTGATGCCTTCTCCGTTCATATATCCCGTAACACCGGAAATGAAAGCGGCAAATATCAGCACGATGATCATGAAACTTTTGAACTGGCTGATGAATTTCTGCCAAAGTGTAGTATGCTTGGTCTTCTCGAATTCATTGAATCCATCCCTCGATTGCCTTTGAGCGACCTCTTCAGGCGAGAGACCCTTGAGAGGGTCGGTTGTGAACTGTTCTGTTTCCATTTTTACTGAAAAGTTGTTTTGAATTGAATTTCAGGATGCAAAAGTATTGCCTTTTAATGAACTAATTATTACATTTATTGCCCTAAAAATTTATAATTTTTCGCTTATGAGCACAGTTGAGGATGTATGTCAGATCAATTTAGGTAAAGGGGAACTCGTCCGGTTCTTCAGGAATGAAGATGAACCAGACACTTTTCATATCACCGGGGGAATGATAATATGCCTGTGTACGGGTTATGAGGGCAGCATTTCCATAGACAGGAAGACCTATGTCGTGCGTCCTGGTAATATGATAATTCTCCCGGAAAATCATCTGATTTCCTTCACGAATCCCGTTACCGAAGACTCGATGCTCTGTATATCAGTGACGACAAACTATATACTGGATATGCCTTCTCCAATTGACACCAACATATTCAGTTATTCCAGATACATTCCCGTTTTGTCTGTGTCAGAAAGTAAGTATGATGATTTTCTGAATTATTTCAGATTCCTGCATAAGGAAAGCAGGGAGAAGAGCATATACCAGGAAGAAATAATCAGATCTATTCTATATGCACTGATTTTGGAAATTTCGGGAGAATATGAGGCACAGTATAATATAAGGAATGGTGCAGCCATCAAATCTGATGACCTCTCAGACCGTTTCTTCCATCTTCTTGCCGTATATTATAGAGAGCAGCGGTTGGTGAGTTTCTATGCAGACAGACTCAGCATTACCCCGAAATATCTTTCGACAGCGATAAAGAAATCTACTGGCAGACCGGTACTCGAATGGATCCACGAAGCAGTACTGATTGAAGCCAAGGTGCTTCTGATAACCAGTGGACAGACTGTCCAGGAAATATCTGAACGGCTGAACTTTTCCAGCCCTTCCGCCTTCGTCCAATTCTTCAAGAAGCACACGGGAAAGACTCCTAAAAAATTGTGAATTTTCTTTGCTATTGTATGAAGATTGCCTAAATTTCCGCGCTGAAATGAAAAACCTGTTCAAATATCTGATACCGCTTGCTGTGGTTGTAGCATTTTTTAGTGCCACAGGTTACGGTGACCGTTCATCGCAAGATTCCACAGGATACGCTATCCCGGAACAGGCAATGGAAATTTCAACAAGTCTGTCTCCTGATCATTCCGGATGTTTTGTTCCAAATCGTGTATCGGTATCAGGTCCGGTCACTTTCCGATGCAACGCAAGAAAGACAGAAACCCGCAGGCATACATTTCAAGTCATTAAATCCTGCAAACTTATCAATGTCGGTACCGCATTCTTCCTACAAAGGAGATGCCCTATAATTATACCTACATCTATAACTGCCCACACTCATAAATTAGTGTGGATCGGCAGACTCACCATTTAGATTCCGATAGTACATATTGTTTGCGGCATTTTGCACATTGGTGTGAAATGTCGTCTGCTTTGCTATGCAGAAATGTCATACAACATATCAACTATCAAAATCTAAAATCATGAACAAAGAATTTATCAGAGTACGCTCTGTCAAGGATTATATTATCTCCTCATTACTCGTAGTCGGGGGGGGTTGCTTCTTTCTATGATACCCGAAAGTGACCATCTTGCAATAACCGGTTGCTTCCTGGTTTTTAGTGGCATATTTGTCGCTGTTCTTCTCAAGACAGGATATATGGATACCGAAACCGGAATCAAGTACAGAAAGACAGAAAAATACTTTCAGCAGGCTCTCCATGCTGCTTTATCAGATGCTATAGTATCTGATCCTGGCAAAATCGATCTATCGCAGGAGGATAAGGGCAACGCTCTGAAACTTGACATCTATTTCAACAAATCAGTCGGAAAGGCTTATCTTCAGCTTTTCGAGTATGTTCCTTACAGATACGAACCATGTTCGGCGGTGGTCGAGCATGAAATTGACAAGGTTAATAACCTGATCAAATAATCCAAGCTAATAATTCAAATAGTAGATTATGGCACTTCAGCTATTAACTTTGCTGGGAGCGCTCGGTATGTTCCTTTATGGAATGAACATGATGAGCTCCGGCCTTCAGAAAGCTGCAGGAGACAGACTTCGCAATTTTCTTTCTGCGATGACCTCAAACCCTGCAAAGGGTGTTCTCACTGGTCTTGGCATCACATCAGTAATTCAGTCTTCCAGTGCGACAACAGTGATGGTCGTCAGTTTTGTGAACGCCGGCCTTCTTACCCTTGCACAGGCGATCAGCGTCATAATGGGTGCGAATATCGGTACGACTGTTACGGCGTGGCTTGTGTCGTGGCTTGGGTTCAAGGCCGACATCTCCATCCTGGCAGTTCCGTTGATGGCGCTCGGATTTATTCTGTCTATCTCAAAGAAAGACAAGAACAGAAGTGTTTCCGAGTTGATAGTAGGATTTTCCCTGCTCTTCCTCGGACTTTCCCTCATGAAGAACTCCGTTCCGGATCTTCAGCAGACACCGGAGGTGCTGTCGTTCATTCAGGGATGGCAGGGACACGGATTCGGTTCAATCTTGATCTTCCTCGTATTCGGTACTGTACTCACATTGGTACTCCAGTCTTCGAGTGCCACAATGGCTCTGACCCTTATTATGCTGAATATGGGCTGGATAAGATTTGATATGGCGTGCGCAATGGTGCTGGGAGAGAACATAGGTACGACCATAACCGCTAACATAGCAGCTGCAGTCGGCAACACCTCTGCTAAAAGAGCTGCTCTTGCTCATACAGTATTCAATGTCTTTGGTGTAATCTGGGCACTTATATCCTTCCCGTTGTTCCTTAAACTTATCGGATTCATCACTTCGTCTATCTTCGGCGTTCCAAATCCGGCGGGAGCGAACTTTACTGTCGAAGTGCTGCATGGTGTTGACGAGCAGCCGATGCAGACCGATTCTCAAACAGCAGCACTCTATGGACTTTCAATGCTTCATACACTCTTCAATACCATTAACACTTGCATCCTGATCTGGTTGATTCCTCAAATAGAAAAACTTGTATGTGCTATCATAAAAGAACCGAAGAATGCCGAAAAGGAGTTATTCAGACTCAAGTATATTGAAGCAGGTCCGATTGCAACACCTGAACTTGCCACAGAACAGGCTATGAAGGAAATTATACACTTTGCCGAGATTTCAAGGAACGGATTCAAATATGCAAAGGCTGCGATACGCGAACAGGACGCAGATAAATTTGAGGAATTGCGTGCAAAACTGGTTAAATATGAGGAAATCTCCGATCGTATAGAAGGAGAAATAGCGGTATTCCTAAACCACCTTTCTGCCAGTGATATCAGCGAGGATACCTCGAAGAAGATAAAGGCGATGTACAAGGTCATCGGTGAACTGGAATCGTTGGGTGATTCCGGTGAGTCCATCAGCCGCATTCTTTCAAGAAAGAACATTCATAAAAAAGTGTTTGATGCAGATTCGGTAAAGAACCTCGAACAGATGGCTGATGAAGTCGAGAAGGCATACGATGTAATGATTGGCAATTTATCATTGGCTCAAAGCAATATCCTCATACGGGTGACAAATGCGTACAATGCTGAGGACCGTATAAATAATCTGAGGAATCATCTCAGGGATGCCGAGATCGAAAATATCGAAAGCGGACAGAAGAATTACCATACCAGCGTTTACTATATGGATATAGTGAATGAATTGGAGAAGATGGGAGACTTCATGATCAATGTTTCTCAAGATCTTGAGCGCGCCTTTCAGAATAATTAGAAGTAAATAAACCAATTTTAATATCATGATTACAACTAAACTTTCCTTGAAAAGTAAAATCGCTCTTGGTATTGTCTTAGCGCTTACTATCTTTCTGTGGGCCGTGCCGACATCATTCTTCGGCATCGAAGGTCTTACACCTACAATGCAGAGAACACTCGCTATCTTTGTGTTCACTGCACTTATGTGGATTATTGAAGTGATTCCTACTTGGACAACATCAGTTGTTTCTATGGTAATTATGCTCCTGACCATCTCCAATAAGGGGCTTGGCTTCATGATGTATGATGGTGCAGGTGCATCTGTAGATTATAAGTCTATCATGGCAGCATTCGCAGATCCTGTGATCATGCTCTTCCTCGGTGGATTCGTTCTCGCTATTGCAGCTTCGAAGGTAGGTCTTGACGTAATTCTTGCAAAGGCTCTCCTCAAGCCTTTCGGCAAGAATCCTAAGATGATTCTCCTCGGATTCCTTCTTATCATCGGTGTGTTCTCGATGTTTATGAGCAATACAGCAACAGCTGCAATGTTCCTTACATTCCTTGCTCCTGTGATTGCATCGCTTCCTCAGGGAGAAAAGGGTAAGATAGGTCTTGCGCTTGCGATTCCTATTGCCGCCAACCTCGGTGGTATGGGTACTCCAATCGGAACGCCTCCTAACGCTATTGCCCTCGGGGCTCTCCAGAATGCAGGAATTGATATCACATTCGTTGACTGGATGATCAGAATGGTTCCTTATGTTCTCGTAATGCTCTTCCTTGCCTGGATTCTTCTTAGTGTCATGTTCCCATTCGAGACCAAGGCAATTGAGCTCAAGATTGAAGGTACAAGCAATGCTCCAAAGAGGGACAAGATCATCGTTTCCATCACTTTTGCTATTACAATCCTTCTTTGGGTGTGTGAGAACTGGTTCGGAATCAGCGCAAATATCGTTGCTCTCATTCCTTTCGCAGTATTCACGGCAACTGGCGTCTTTACCAGCAAAGATCTTAAGGAAATCGACTGGAGCGTTCTCTGGATGGTTGCCGGAGGTTTTGCACTCGGAACAGCTCTCAATAAGACCGGTCTTGCATCATGCCTTATCAACGCTGTACCATTTGCAGAGTGGAACATCTTTGTGGTAATGCTTGTAGGCGGATTCATCTGCTACCTCCTTTCAAACTTTATCTCGAACTCAGCAGCTGCGAACCTCATCGTTCCTATCCTTGCAGTAGTAGGTACAGCCCTTCTTGACAATCCGACGTCTGCAGAAGGCTTCATCGCTGCCGGCGGTCTCAAGACTCTCATCGTTGGTGTGGCGGTATCTGCTTCACTTGCAATGTGTCTGCCGATCTCTACACCTCCGAATGCTCTCGCTCACACTACAGGTGTTATCCAGACCAAGCAGATGGCTGTTGTAGGTCTTATTGTCGGAGTTATAGGTTTCGTGCTCGGATACGGAATGCTTATCTCCATCGGCTTCTAAACTTTATAGTCTTTTATATATGAACTTCTTATTCTTGATTGTTGTCATCATCTCTGCCATTCTGATAGTGATTGCAGCGATTGGTATTGCGAAACTGATCTCCCCACGTTCATATAACCCGCAGAAAGGCGAGTCATATGAATGCGGAATCCCGACTCAGGGAAAGTCGTGGATGCAGTTTAAGGTCGGATACTATCTGTTCGCCATATTGTTCCTTATGTTTGACGTGGAGACGGTGTTTCTGTTTCCATGGGCATCAGTGGTGCAGAATATGGGTGTCAATGGATTGCTGACCGTGCTTTTCTTTCTTTTGATATTGGTGCTGGGGCTTGCCTACGCATGGAAAAAAGGTGCATTGGAATGGAAATAAAGAACAAGGAATATCTGGACGATATGGTCAGACAGCTTAACGAATCGGGCACTAAAGTGTTTGTTGGTTGTCTCGACGAATTCATCAACTGGGGTAGGGGCAATTCGATATGGCCTCTTACATTTGCCACCAGCTGCTGCGGTATCGAATATATGGCAGTCGGAGCCGCCCGATATGATTTTGCCAGATTCGGATTCGAGGTGACACGTGCAAGTCCCCGACAGGCGGACATGATCATGGTGGCCGGAACGATAACTCATAAGATGGCTCCGGTACTTAGACGTCTGTACGACCAGATGGCTGACCCGAAATATGTGATTGCGGTGGGAGGCTGTGCCATCAGCGGCGGTCCTTTCAAGAAGTCCTACCATGTCGTAAACGGAATCGATCAGATTCTTCCGGTCGATGTGTTCATTCCCGGATGTCCTCCAAGACCGGAGGCTCTTCTATATGGAATGATGCAGTTGCAGAAAAAGGTCAAGGTGCAGAAATTCTTCGGTGATGTGAACCGTAAGACAGATAAGGAGGAATAATATGGATAATATAATCACAATAGATAAGTATGATTTTCATGATGTGGCCCTTGAATATAAAGAACAGGGTTACGATTTTCTCCGCTGCCTGACGGGAATGGACTGGGGAGAGGACGGCTTGGGTGCCGTGTATCATCTTGAGAACACATTGACACAGGAAAATGTTGTTCTCAAGACGAAGACTACAGAACTGTCCGACCCTATACTCCTGAGTGTGTGCGACATCTGGAAAGGTGCGGAGTTCTATGAACGTGAGATATTTGATTATTTCGGAATCCGCTTCCTTGGTCATCCCGACATGAGAAGGCTTTTCCTTCGCGAAGACTGGGTGGGACATCCTTTGAGGAAAGATTATGACTTCAGTCTGAATCCTTTAAGAATGACCAATGAGGTAACGGCAGATATGACCCAGAATATAGAGGTTCTCAAGGACGGTAGCGTCATCAAGAAAAGGGAAGTGCTGTTTGATGAGGATGAATATGTCATCAATATCGGTCCGCAACATCCGGCAACACACGGCGTTCTCCGATTCCGTGTCAGTCTTGAGGGTGAGACGATCAAGAAACTGGATGTTCACTGCGGATATATTCACAGAGGAATCGAAAAGATGTGCGAAAGCCTGACCTACCCTCAGACATTGGCTTTGAGCGACCGTCTTGACTATCTGGCAGCCCATCATAACCGTCATGCCCTCTGTATGTGCATCGAAAAGGCTATGGGAATCGAAGTGAGCGAAAGAGTCCAGTATATCCGCACAATCATGGATGAACTTCAGAGAATCGACTCACATCTGCTATTCTACTCTTGTGCGTGCATGGACTTGGGTGCTCTGACAGCCTTCTTCTATGGCTTCAGGGACAGGGAGAAGATTCTCGATATCTTCGAGGCTACTACTGGAGGTCGTCTGATCCAGAACTATTACACCATCGGAGGTCTTCAGGCAGATATCGCACCTGATTTTGTGCAGAAAGTCAAGGAGTTCATCACCTATATGCGTCCGACACTCAAAGAATACCACGATGTGTTCACAGGAAATGTAATCATGCAGGGCAGGACAAAGGGAGTCGGTGTGCTGTCGAAAGAGGATGCTGTTTCTTTCGGTGCAACGGGAGGTACAGGACGTGCCTCAGGCTGGGCCTGCGATGTCCGTAAGAGGCATCCTTATGCAGTTTACGACATAGTGCAGTTTGATGAGATTCTTTATACTGAGGGAGACTGTTTTTCCCGATATATGGTGAGGATGAAGGAGATCGAACAGAGTCTGAATATCATCGAACAACTTATAGATAACATTCCTGACGGCGAAATTCAGGTGAAGATGAAACCTATAATCAAGGTGCCTGAAGGATCGTATTATGCCGCAGTGGAAGGAAGTCGAGGCGAGTTTGGAGTGTATCTGGAAAGCCGCGGAGATAAATTTCCTTATCGTTTGAAATTCCGATCTAGCGGTCTTCCTTTAGTCGCGGCGATGGACACTCTCTGCCGTGATGCAAAGATTGCCGATCTGATCGCAATCGGAGCGACAGTGGATTATGTTGTACCAGATATAGACAGATAAGATATGTTTGATTTTGGGATAATTACAAGTTGGATACACGAATTCCTGACAAGTTACCTGCCCCTGGGATTGGCTACATTTCTTGAATGTGTTCTTGTGGGCGTGTGCATCATCCTTCTCTATGTCGTGATAGCGGTTATCATGATATATATGGAGAGGAAAGTCTGTGCGGCTTTCCAGTGCCGTCTCGGACCGAACAGAGTGGGACCTTGGGGCACGATACAGCTTATCTGCGACATGATAAAGATGCTGACCAAGGAAATCATTTCCGTGCGGAAGTCGGACAAGTTCCTATATAATCTTGCTCCGTTCATAGTGATTCTCGCTTCCGTGATGGCGTTCAGTTGTCTGCCTTTCGGCAGAGGAATGTCTGTGCTGGACTTCAATGTGGGTGTATTTTTCCTGATGGCATCTTCAAGTATAGGAGTGGTCGGTATCCTCCTTGCCGGTTGGGGATCCAACAATAAATATTCATTGATAGGTGCGATGCGAAGCGGAGCGCAGATGATCAGTTATGAACTGTCAGCCAGCCTCAGTCTGCTTACGATCATTGTCCTCACCGACACGATGCAGTTTTCTGAAATTGTGATGCGACAGCAGGACGGATGGTTCATATTCAAGGGACATATCCCAGCGGTCATTGCATTTGTTGTCTATCTGATTGCAGGAAATGCCGAAGTGAACAGAGGACCATTTGACCTTCCTGAGGCCGAGAGCGAACTGACGGCAGGATACCATACAGAGTATTCAGGAATGCACTTCGGACTCTTTTATGTGGCGGAGTTTGTCAATCTTTTCATTATCGCCGGAGTAGCAACCACAATATTTCTCGGTGGCTGGATGCCGCTCCATGTTTCCGGACTTGACGGATTCAACCATATAATGGATCTGATTCCGGGCTTCATCTGGTTCTTCGGTAAGGCGTTCTTTGTCGTATGGCTGCTTATGTGGATGAAATGGACTTTCCCTCGTCTGCGAATCGACCAGATTCTGACATTGGAGTGGAGATATCTGATTCCGATAAGCCTGGTCAATTTGTTGGTTATGGTCATTGTTGTTGTATTTAAATTACATTTCTAATGGAAAGGAACAGAAGTTATTTAGGAAAACTCTTCCACGGCATATCGACTCTTCTGACCGGCTTCAAGGTTACGGGCAGGGAATTCTTTACCAGGAAGGTTACAGAGGAGTATCCCGACAACAGGGATACGCTTCAGATTTCTCCACGTTTCAGAGGAAGACTGTCAATGCCTGATCCGCAGAAATGTATAGCATGCGGGTTATGCCAGATAAACTGTCCTAATGATACTATAAAGGTTGTTTCGCAGATCATCACTGACGAGGAGACAGGAAAGAAACGCAAGGTACTGGTAAGTTATGACTATGATCTGGGTGCCTGTATGTTCTGCCAGCTCTGTGTCAATGCCTGTCCTCATGATGCTATATGTTTCACGACGGAATTTGAAAATGCAGTGTATGACCGCGAGCATTTGAAACTCACATTAAACAAGTAGAGGTATGACGATTCAGACAATAATTTTCATCATATTGGCAGCCGTGATATGTGTGTGCTCGGTGCTTGCCATCTTCACCAGGCGAATTCTACGTTCTGCTACATACCTGCTTTTCGTGCTGTTTGCGACAGCAGGAATATATTTTCTTCTGAATTATTCGTTCCTTGGAGCGGTTCAGCTGCTTATTTATGCCGGAGGTATCACCATTCTATATGTCTTCAGTATCCTCCTGACCTCAAGCGAAGGAGACAAGGCAGAGCCTCTGAAAAGCGGGAAGATGATTGCCGGTCTTGTAACAACCCTTGTGGGAACGGGACTGTGCGTCTTTGTTATTCTAAAGCACAAGTTCTCTACTGCGGTATTCGAGTCTGGAGAGTTGGATATCCAGACAATAGGAAACGCTCTGATGGGTACAGGGAAATATCAATACATTCTCCCGTTTGAAGTTATAAGTGTATTGCTTCTTGCCTGCATTGTCGGAGGTATAATGATAGCACGTAAAAGATAGGAGGTAACGATATGGTACAGATGGAATGGTATCTGGTCTTATCGACCATAATGATGTTTGTCGGCATTCTGGGTTTTCTTGTAAGAAGAAACCTGCTGGCTATGCTCATCAGCATTGAGCTTATTCTTAATTCGGTAGATATAAATTTTGCCGTGTTCAATCGTTATCTTTTCCCGGATCAGCTGGAAGGTGTATTCTTTACAATCTTTGCGATCGGTGTCAGTGCGGCTGAGACAGCTGTGGCTATTGCCATAATCATCAACATCTACAGGAATATGAAGAATATTCAGGTAAAGAACCTTAATAAGATGCAGGAGGAATAAAATGGGACATACAATTTGGATATTGCTTCTGCCGCTTATCAGCTTCATTCTGCTGGGGCTTGGCGGAAATAAGATGAAGCCTAAGGCTACCGGTGTGATAGGTACAGCGTCACTTGCCGGAGTAACGATATTGTCATATATTACGGCATTTTCATATTTCGGTGCTGGAAGAGGAATTGATGGTCTTTTCCCTACGCTTATGCCGTATGATTTCAGATGGTTGCCATTCATGGACAACCTGAGCATAAACATAGGAATCCTTCTTGACCCGATTTCCGTGATGATGCTTGTGGTCATTTCGACTGTCAGTCTCATGGTGCACATCTATTCTATGGGCTATATGAAAGGCGAGAAGGGCTTTCAGCGTTATTATGCTTTCCTGTCGCTTTTCACAATGTCAATGCTGGGCCTTGTCGTCGCAACCAATATATTCCAGATGTATGTGTTCTGGGAACTTGTGGGCGTTAGTTCATATCTGCTTATAGGTTTCTACTATACAAAGCCAGCAGCAATTGCTGCGAGCAAGAAGGCATTCATCGTGACACGTTTTGCAGACCTTGGCTTCCTCATCGGAATCCTGATATATGGCTACTTTGCAGGAACATTCTCATTTACTCCGGAAACGAGCAGGCTTATGTCAGCAGGAATGATGATTTCATTGGCTCTTGGCCTTATGTTCGTCGGCGGTGCCGGTAAAAGTGCCATGTTCCCGCTTCACATATGGCTTCCTGATGCAATGGAAGGACCGACTCCAGTCAGTGCCCTTATCCATGCAGCAACGATGGTCGTCGCCGGTGTCTATCTTGTGGCAAGGATGTTCCCTCTATTTATAGGATACGCACCTGATCTTCTCCCTTGGATTGCTGTTGTCGGAGCAGTCACAGCTCTTTATGCTGCTGTGGTTGCCTGCGTACAGAGTGATATCAAGAGGGTCCTGGCATTTTCGACCATATCACAGATCGGGTTCATGATGGTAGCTATGGGAGTGTGTACATCTGCTGACCCTCATGCCGGTGGTCTCGGATATATGGCTTCGCTCTTCCACTTGTTCACGCACGCGATGTTCAAGGCTCTTCTTTTCCTTGGAGCCGGCAGCATTATCCATGCAGTTCATTCTAACGAGATGAGTGCGATGGGTGGTTTAAGAAAGTATATGCCTGTAACACATATCACATTCCTTGTCGCCTGTCTTGCAATTGCCGGTATTTATCCGTTCTCGGGATTCTTCTCTAAGGATGAGATTCTTGCTGCATGTTTTGCTTTCCATCCGGCAATGGGGTGGGTCATGACAGCGATAGCAGGCCTTACAGCGTTCTATATGTTCCGCCTGTATTTCGGAATCTTCTGGGGAAAGGAAAACAAGGAACTGCATCAGACACACAAACCGCACGAATCACCTTTAAGCATGACTCTGCCTCTTGTTGTATTGGCGGTGATAACATGTGTGGCAGGATTTATCCCGTTCGGCGAATTTATCAGCAGCAACGGCGCTTCATATCATATTCATATTGACATGAAGGTGGCTGGAATCAGTATCTGCGTGGCGGTTGCTGCCATTGCCATATCCACATGGATGTTTGCCCGTGAGAATCAGTCAGTTCCTGATGCTCTTGCCAACAGATTCCCAGGCCTCCATAAAGCCGCCTACAATCGCTTCTACATAGATAATGCTTGGCTGTTTGTAACCAAAAAGGTCATTTTCAAATGCATAAGCACTCCGATAGCATGGTTCGACCGCAATATCATTGATGGTTTCTTCAATCTGTGCGGAAAAGTGACATCAAAGGTGGCCGCTGGAATCAGATTCATGCAGAATTCGCAGATTCAGCAATATTGCATATGGTTCCTGGCAGGTGCAGTGATACTTACAATAATCCTGATTTTTTAACACGATGTTCAATATACTTACAATTTTCATAATCATTCCCCTACTGATGATGCTTGGGCTCTGGCTTTCAAGAAATGTCCGTCAGGTCAGGGGTGTCATGGTGGCCGGTTCTTCCTTGCTGCTTGCCATGTCAATATTCCTTGTTTTTGATTATATCGGGCTCCGTAAGGCTGGAGAGACTGCTCAGATGCTTTACACTTCAAGCATATCCTGGTATGAGCCGCTAGACATCTGTCTGTCCTTCGGTGTCGACGGAATCTCTGTTGCAATGCTTCTTCTGAGTTCGATTATAGTATTTACCGGCACGTTTGCATCCTGGAGGCTCCAGCCGATGACCAAGGAATATTTTCTTTGGTACACATTGCTCAGTTCGGGAGTTTACGGCTTTTTCATATCGACCGACCTTTTCACGATGTTCATGTTCTATGAAGTTGCATTGATACCGATGTATCTTCTCATCGGAGTATGGGGCAGCGGTAAGAAGGAATATTCTGCCATGAAGCTGACTCTGATGCTTATGGGAGGCTCTGCCCTTATCCTCATAGGTATCCTTGGTGCATACTATGGTGCAGGTGCGACAACAATGAATGTTGTGGAACTGGCGGAACTGGAGATTCCGGTCAAGATGCAGAACATCTTCTTTCCGCTGCTGTTTGTCGGTTTTGGCATCTTGGGAGCATTGTTCCCGTTCCATACCTGGAGCCCGGACGGTCATGCAAGCGCACCGACAGCAGTCTCTATGCTCCACGCGGGTGTGCTTATGAAATTAGGAGGATACGGATGCTTCAGGATTGCCATGTATCTTATGCCTGAGGGGCTTCAGATGTGGGATGAGGTCTTCCTTGTACTGACTACAATATCTGTTGTATATGGCGCTTTCAGTGCAGTTGTGCAGACAGACCTCAAGTACATCAACGCGTACTCTTCCGTCTCTCACTGCGGTCTTGTCCTTTTTGCGCTCCTTATGATGACCCGGACATCATGTACGGGAGGTATTCTTCAGATGCTTTCACATGGTCTGATGACTGCGCTTTTCTTCGCATTGATCGGAATGATTTATGGTCGTACGCACACTCGTGATATCCGTCAGATGAGTGGACTTATGAAGGTGATGCCTTGTCTGGCTGTGTGTTATGTGATTGCAGGTCTTGCAAATCTAGGTCTTCCCGGATTCAGCGGATTCATTGCCGAGATGACGATTTTCGTAGGTTCATTTGAGAATGTTGATGTTTTCCACCGCGTATGTACAGTCATTGCGACATGCAGTATTGTAATCACAGCTGTGTATATTCTCAGAACTGTCGGCAAGTTCCTATATGGTGAAGTAAACAATCCGGAATATCTCAAATTGACAGATGCAACCTGGGATGAGAAGACGGCGGTCTTTATTCTCATCGCCTGTGTGGCTGCTCTTGGACTGGCTCCATTCTGGATGAGCGATCTTATCAGCCATAGCGTCACACCACTTTTGTCCAACATTATAATCAGATAATCATATGGAAAGTTTAACTCAGTTCATACAGATGCGTCAGGAAGTCGCTCTTATTGCTGCTTTCCTTCTGATGTTTGTTACAGATCTCTTCATTCCTGAGAGACACAAAAAGATGCTGCATCCCATCGCCTGTGCCCTTCTGTTCGTTCAGACAATCATTGCGATAAAACCCTATGAGGCTTCACTTTTCGGCGGTATGTATAACTCCACCGAAATCACTTCGATAATCAAGGCTGTCCTCTCATTCGGTACACTTGTGATATTCCTTCAAAGTACCAAATGGCTTGATCGTCCCGATGCTTCCCATAAGACCGGAGAGTTTTATATTCTGGCACTCAGTACTCTGATAGGAATGTATTTCATGATAAGTTCCGGACATTTCCTCCTGTTCTTCTTGGGGCTGGAATTAGCTACTGTGCCAATGGCCTGCCTTGTCGCGTTTGATAAATATAAGGGCCATAGTGCGGAAGCCGGGGCAAAGTTCATCCTATACTCTTTATTCTCAAGTGGAATTTTCCTGTATGGTATATCATTGCTCTACGGAGCGACGGGTTCATTGTACTTTGATGACATAGCCGGTAAGTTGCACGGATGTGAACTTCAGACCCTGAGTATGGTGTTTGTGTTTTCCGGCATGGCATTCAAACTCAGTCTTGTTCCGTTCCATCTTTGGACGGCAGACACATATCAAGGTGCCCCGACAGCTGTTTCGGGCATGCTGTCCGTCATATCAAAAGGTGCCGCAGCATTTGCCCTGATGACTGTATTGTTCAAGGTCTTTGCCCATATGAGCGACTTGTGGATACAGATGCTTTCAATCGTCATTGTGATAACCATCACGATAGGCAACCTGTTTGCCATGCGTCAGAACAACATGAAGAGATTCATGGCTTTCAGCAGTATATCACAAGCCGGATATATAATGCTGGCCCTGCTTGGCAACACGCAGCAGGGCACAGCATCATTGATTTATTATATAGTCGTATATATCGCTGCAAACCTCGCCGTCTTCGGAGTCATCAATTCAATCGAACAGCAGACCCATGGCATGGTCAATCGTACTGATTACAGAGGGCTCTACAAGACAAACCCGAAACTGACGATGATAATGACATTGGCTCTGTTCTCATTGGCCGGAATCCCTCCGTTTGCCGGATTCTTCAGCAAGTTCATGGTATTTTCGGCGGCATTCAGTGGCGGTCATTATCTGGTCGTCTTCCTTGCCCTGATCAACACAGTCATATCATTGTATTATTACCTGCTTGTGGTCAAGGCTATGTTCATTGACGAAAATGAGGCTCCAATTCCATATTTCAAGAGTTGCAGGTCGATGCGGTTGTCATTGGTGATATGTCTTGCCGGTGTGGTTGCATTAGGCCTCACAAGCGGTGTGTACCAGTTATTGTTCAACTTATCTTAATATCTGTCATATGAGTCCTGAAGTTATCGCTTTGCTTGACGCTATTGACGTCAATATGAATAAGACAGGTATGGACATAATAAATATTGTCCTTGCCTTTGTAATGTTCGGTGTTGCACTTGGAATCAAGCCGGCATCATTCCATGATGTTTTCCGTAAACCAAAATCAATGATTGTCGGAATAATCTGTCAGAACATCCTTCTGCCGGCACTGACCTTCCTGCTGACAATCACATTCAAGAACTGGATATCTCCGATGATAGCGTTGGGTATGATACTCGTTGCTGCGTGCCCTGGAGGAAACATATCCAACTTCATCACTTCATTCTCAAGAGGAAATACGGAACTCTCCGTTTCTTTGACAGCATTCAATACAGCAGCCTGCATCATTACAACCCCATTGAATTTCTCTTTCTGGGGAAAGATGTATCTGAATTTTGCGGAGAAGAGAATGATATTGCCTGAACTTGACATCCCTTTCTGGGAAATATTCAAGACCATAGTGATACTCTTAGGTGTTCCACTTGTTTTGGGGTGCCTATGCTCGCAATATCTTCCTAAGGTGGCAAATGCGTTGAAAAAGCCTATGCAGTACCTCTCGATCGCATTCTTTATAGCGATGATAGTGCTCACATTCGGAAACAACATCGATGCATTCATGAAATGTATCAGATATATTTTCCTGATTGTATTGGTACACAATCTTCTGGCACTCGGTATCGGCTTCGGTACAGGAACATTATTGAAAGTTCCATATAAGGATAGAAGGACAATAACCATTGAAACAGGCATACAGAACTCAGGATTGGGTCTCGTGCTTCTGTTCAATCCTGCAATCTTTGACCCGGTCATCTGGGCAAACAATGGCGGAATGGTCGTAATCACTGCGTGGTGGGGCGTATGGCACATTGTGTCAGGGCTTGCTCTCGCATATCTCTGGAGGGCAAGAGGAAGAAAAGAGGTTCCGGTCCTGTAAAATGTAAAGAACAGATCGTATGAATGTGGCGATTCTGATAATCTCGTTAATGATTATTTTTCAAATCATGATCCTGGTCACCATCTTTGATTTGCTGCATAAAGATGACTAAGAGGTAAGGAGCCTCCGATATCTTATATGATTTTAGGCCCGACGTTGTCGGGCTTATTTTATGTTTAAAAAGTGAAAAATAAAATAGTTTGTGTTCCCTCAGTGTTCCCGAGTATGAAAAAAGCACTCACGAAAGTTTCGTAAGTGCTTTTTTCAAGTAGCGGGACGCAGGATGTTTCAGTCGCCCGGAGGGCTCCTTCTAATCCTTTCTGTCCGGTCGCATGGTACCCAAGAAAGTTCTTAGGACTCTGTGCTGTTTTCATATTATGCTATGACTATCAAGCTTCGTTCGCTTTGCTCACTGCCGGTCATCTCCACGTCTGCCGCTTTGAAAGCAAGCTTTCAGCGTCAGTCGTGTCGACGTCCGCTCCCTTCGGGAGAAGCTTGATGCCTATATACGAAAAAAGCACAGCGATTTGCTGTGCTTTCTTGTAGCG
>JAGBTT010000020.1 GCA_017631175.1 Bacteroidales bacterium | reverse complement strand
ATCTGATCCTCAATAACTTCGTCAAGTCACTCGGAGACACGATTCCGCCGCTCATCCATTCATACATATGGCTCTCGCCATCGATGAAGACGTTCGGAACGACATTCGACCCGGATTTCGGAGACTGCTACGACACCGCGATGATAATCACCGTAGCGGACATCTACGATGAAAAGAGGAAAAGATATATAGATTCTTACAAAGACGAGGACTACGGGCAGATTACCCTTGCAAGGAAATCATAATGCTCGCCTTCATAGAGGAGTTCGGCCTTCAGGCCGGACTCTTCTGCGTAATAGGACAGGGTGTCAAAATCCACATACAGCCAATCGAACGATTGTCCCTTTATATTCTTATACTGCATCTGGTAGTCGATCTGACCATAGTAGTCATCGGCGAGGTCTATCATGAAGCTTCCATCCTCTTCCTCATAAAGATATTTGAGGTCACTTGAATCGATCAGGAGGCTTCCGCCCGGAGCGAGCAGCTGCTTGATACGCTTGAAGAAAGCCGGCATCTTGTCGAGGGTGCCCACGATGCCTGTTCCGTTCATGAGCATAAGGATCGTATCAAACTTCTCGTTGAAGGAATCGTCATAGAAGTTGACCTGACGGGCATGCACTCCCCTTTCCAGCATCACCTGGACCGAAAGCGGGGATATGTCTATGGCCATGACATCCTTACCCATGCCTGTCAGCGCTATAGAATGACAGCCACTTCCGGCACCTACGTCAAGGATACGGCCCTGTGCTGCCTTCAGCGCAACCTGCTCCAGTTCGGGCATATCCTCGAAACTGCGGAACAGATCCTCAACCGGGATCTCATCCTCATCGAACTGCGAGGAGAATACCCTCAGTTTGGCAGCCTTGCCGTTCTTGTGATAGTCATATATCGCCGCTCCCATAGGGTCACCGGACGCTCTCAATACCGAATTGTTCATACCGTCAGATCTTAAACTCGGCAAAAGTAAAGATTTTTTATTACATTTGTCTTGATTGCAATCAACACAAATATGAAAAACAGAAAAAGAGAAGTCTGGATAGACTGGATGAGAGTGGCGGCCTGCCTTATGGTCATCATAGTGCACAGCACCGAACCATTTTACCTTGGTGGCGACGGATCGCTGATCCTTACCAAGTCGGATGCCTTCTGGTCATCATTCTTCGACACTATCGTACGCGCCTGCGTACCTCTATTCATCATAGCGTCAAGCTACCTGCAGTTCCCGCTGCACTACTCCACAGGCGAGTTCTTCCGCAGAAGAGCCGTGCGAATCCTGATTCCGTTCATCATATGGACAGCCGTCTATGCATTCGCATGGGGAGAACCGGCAGTCAACTTCAAGAACCTTATTTTCAATTTCAACTACAGCGCCGGACACCTCTGGTTTGTATATATGCTGATCGGAGTATACCTCCTCATGCCTCTCCTCTCGCCATGGGCAGAGAAGGTCGGCAAGAAGGAACTTCAGGTCTATCTGGGTCTGTGGCTGTTCACAACGCTGATTCCTCTTTTCAGGGACTGGTATATGGAAGCCGCTCCGACCGTGATCTACGGTCCTTCAGGCCTGCCACGCCAGGCCCTCGTGCCGTTCTGGGGCGAGGCCAGCTGGAATGCATACGGAACATTCTACTACTTCAGCGGCTTCATTGGATACTTGCTGCTGGGTCTGTATTTCCGTAAGTTCGTGGGCGAGCTTTCCTGGAAGAAGACTCTCCTGATAGCCGTTCCGTCTTTCCTGGCGGGATTTGCAATCTGTTTCGGCGGATTCCTGTGGAGGGTATTCGAAAGTGCCGGTGGCACATATCCTGTCGGAGGCATGGTTGACATGGCAGTCTGGTGGGAGACGACGTGGTGCAACGACACCATCGGAGTCGTACTGATGTCTGTCGCGTGGATTCTTCTCTTCAAGAAGTGCAAGGCGGAAGGTTCATTCTATCAGAAGGTTCTGCTGCCGGTATCGAACGCCAGCTACGGCATCTATCTTGCCCACCTGCTGATACTTGTACCGGTATGCGGTTTCTTCAGGAACCTGCTTGGCCTCGGCCTTGAGGGCAGCCTTGGAGTGTGGACAACTCCAGTGCAGATAGTAGCATCCGCACTGTGCGGCTTCATCCTCACTGCCATAGCGAGCATCATCATCCGCCGCATTCCAAAAATCGGAAGACTGATCGTTGGCTAACACGCAGAACCGTCAGCACCTAAAGTCATGCAAATCAATCATTTAGAGGTATACGCCTGCGAACTTCCGCAGCAGGCATTTACCCATAGATCACTCATTATCAAACAGTTAAGTGCTGACTATATTTATAAACTTTTTGAAAACAAAACTTTATGAGAACAGCGATATATGGTGCCGGATCATTGGGCACAATACTGGGAGCATTCATTGCGAAGGCAGGAATGCCTATCGAACTTATCAACCGCAACAAGGCCCATGTGGAGGCCCTGAACGAAGGCGGAGCACATGTAGTGGGCACAATGGAGTTCACTCAAAAGGTCACTGCATATACACCTGACCAGATGTCAGGCACATATGACGTGATCTTCCTGATGACAAAGCAGCAGAACAACAAGGAAGTCGTGACGATGTTGAAGGACTACCTTGCACCGGACGGAGTGCTGGTGACATTCCAGAACGGTCTTCCTGAAGTGCAGATAGCATCGATCCTCGGAGAGGAGCGCGTGCTGGGCTGCACCGTGGCATGGGGTGCGACCATGCAGTCGCCGGGAGTGTGCGAGCTGACCAGTGAACCTGATGCGCTTTCATTCTCACTTGGAGCCATCACTGCCGACAAGCACAAGCATTTTGACCAGGTAAAGCTGATGCTGGAGGCCATGGGAACTGTGGATGTTGAGGAGAACTTCATAGTTACACGCTGGAGCAAGCTCCTGATCAACGCCGCATTCTCCGGCATGAGTGCAGTCCTGGGCTGCACATTCGGAGAGGCTGCCGGACCGAAGGACTCCCGCCGCATCGTCCAGGCGCTCATAAAGGAGTGCATTGATGTATGCGCTAAAGGCGGCATCAGGATAGAGCCGGTGCAGGGCAAGGACATAGTGAAACTACTTGACTACAAGGGCGCAGTAAAGAAGGCTATCTCATTCTTCATCATACCTATCGCCATACGCAAGCATGCCCTCCTCAAGGCCAGCATGCTGCAGGACCTGGAGAAAGGCAAGCTTACAGAGGTAGATGCAATCAACGGCGCTGTGTCAGACTATGGACGCAAGGTCGGATGTCCTACTCCTATGAATGACAAGGTGGTGGAGATCATACATGCCATCGAGAAAGGCGAGCTCAAACCTTGCCGTGATAATATAAAACTGTTCTAGGCTACATCAGCAGGTCAGCGACGGCTGCCATGTTGCATTTTTCGCTAGTATATGCCTGCGGGAACGACATACCGTCTCCGAGTACCTCGAAGCCCATTTCCCCGGCAAGTGCATTGAGCTGCTTCACGCTGGCTCCAGCCCAAGTGTATGAGCCGAATGCATAGAATCGTCTTCCCTTCACCTGGCGCGCCTTCAATGATCTCATGAAGGTCTCCACCGGAGGGAAGATTCCGTTATTATAGGTAGGAGATCCCGCCACAATCGTATCATACTTGAACGCGTCTCTGATCGCTCCAGAAACTCCCAGCTCTCCTGCGTTGTTTCCTGCGAGGTCATGGATTGCATATGGGATACCACGCGCCTCAAGCTCCATTGCCAGGGCGTCTGCTGCAGCCGCAGTATTGCCATACATGGAACCGTATACGATACATACTCCCCTGTCGACATCGTATCGGCTCATCCTGTCATATAGCGCCACAACCTCTGCGATATTTGTCTCCCATACTGGTCCATGCGTACTGCACACTCTCTTGATGTCAAGTCCGCCAAGTTTCTTGAGGGCCTGCTGGACAGGTGCGCCATACTTTCCAACGATGTTCGAGTAATATCTGATCATCTCGTCACGATACTCCTCGAATGTGCCTTCAGAATCTACGATTCCACCGTTGACAGCGCCGAAAGTACCGAAGGCATCTCCCGAGAAGATGGTTCCCTCCTCAGCAAGCCATGTAACCATGGTCTCCGGCCAGTGCACCATCGGGATCATGTGGAAACTGAGGGTACATGTTCCGAGACTTATAGACTCGCCCTCTGCGACAACCTTGATCTTGTCCTCCGGAGTCTTATAGTAGCCCTTTAGCATAGGGACAGTCTTTGCATTTGCAACTATCTGGAGCTCAGGATGTTTCTCAAGCATATATGCAATCAGCGACGAGTGATCCGGCTCCATATGGTTCACCACAAGATAATCGATCTTCCTGCCACCGAGGACTTCATCGATGTTTGCAAGATATTCCTCCTCAAAACCGCACTCGACCGTATCGATGAGCGCAATCTTCTCGTCGACGACGAGGTATGAATTATAGCTTACGCCATAAGGAATAGGCCAAAGGCCTTCGAAAAGGACCTTGTCCTGGTCATTTACCCCTACTGAATAGATTCTGTTGCTTATTTTTTCCATATTGTATCTTAATTTCCAATTTACAGATGTCTCGACTTAGCTTGACATGACACGTGCATAAACACTAAAATCATACAAAGATAGTGAATTTGATTTAGAATCATTATATTTGCGTTAGTATGAATCCATGTTTTGCAATCATAGACAAGAATACCTTGGCCAGCACGTCCCTGCGGAGCATGCTTTGGGAGGTCTATGACCATGTGGAGATCCACATATACAAGACGATGGACGAGATGATCAGGGATTCCAACAGGCACTTCGTGCATTTCTTCGTGAGCACGGAGATTCTGTTCAGCAATGCAGATGAGTTCGAGACTCTCAAGGAGCAGACCACGGTTCTGGCAGAAGGCAATAACGAAGCTATTGAAAAGGCGGGCTTCAAGGTGCTGGACTGCACGATTCCCGAGAAGAGGCTGAGGGACAGGCTGATGGAAATCGAACTGGAGCGCAGATGGTACGTGACAGAAGGGGCCGCACGCAAGCGCAGGATAGCAGACAGGCTGTCCGAAAGAGAGAAAGAAGTTCTGGTGCTCATAGTCAAAGGCATGACCAACAAAGAGATAGCGCATCAGTTAAACATTTCTGTTCCGACAGCCATATTTCACAGAAACAATGTCTGTGATAAGCTCCAGACCAGATCGATAGGAAAACTCACAGTCTACGCTGTCCTCTCAGGTTTGATTGACATAAGCGAGATATAGAATATGATGAATGTAAAGGCCATATCGCTTGACATCGGCAAAGCATTGCAGATCAATGCCTTGTTTATGCTCCTTTCCTTGGGGGTATCGGTGGCCTGCGACTTTGACTCAGGCTTTACACCCCTGCTTCTGAGTTTCCTGATTACCAGCATAGCCGGCTCATTCCCTTTGATCTTCGTAAAAGATTCCCAACAGGAAACGACCCAGGAGGGATTCGTTACCATTGTCCTTTCCTGGCTGCTGTCATTTATCTTCGGTATGCTCCCATATGTTCTTTGGGGAGGAGAATTCACCCTTATGAACGCTTGGTTTGAAAGCGTATCAGGCTACACTACCACAGGATCAACAATCCTCACAGATATCGAAGCGCTTCCCAAAAGCCTGCTGATGTGGCGTTCCTCCACACATTATATCGGAGGACTGGGAGTTGTAGTATTTCTCCTTCTTATCCTACCTGACACCAGCACGTTCAAGTTCAAGCTGTCCCATCTTGAACTTTCATCGATTGCCAAGGAGGGCTACAGATACAAGTCCGGCAAGACAGTAAGGGTGATCACATTGACATACATAGGTCTTACCATAGCAGAGTTCTTCTGCCTATGGGCTGCCGGAATGACCCCGTTCGATGCAATAAACCACGCTTTCAGCACAATTGCGACAGGAGGATTCAGTACGAAGAACACCTCCATCTTGTTTTATGATTCCAATGCGATAAACATCATCATCATGATATTCATGGCTCTTGCTGCGATGCATTTCGGAGTCATATATGCAAGCATTGCAACAAGGTCATTCAAACCGTTCAGACACCCGATCACAAGGTACTACTTCCTGGTCATTCTGGTTCTCTCCATCCTTACCACATTATCCCTGACAATACAGGGAGGACAGAGGTTACCGGAAGCTCTCATGAGCGGCTCGTTCCAGGTGGTCAGTTTCATTTCCACCACGGGATTCGGACAGGCGGACAATTCTCTCTGGCCTATCATGGCCAATGCCATACTTCTTTTCGCAGGTTTCCACTGCGGATGTTCAGGATCGACCACTGGAGGCATCAAGGCTGACAGAATGTATATTTCATTCAAGGCAATAGCGGGAGACTTCCGCAAGAGGCTTTCGCCGTCGGCTGTCTTCAGAACAAGAGTTGGAGACGCATGCGTTGCAGAAGATACCGTATCTTCAATCTTCCTGTTCATCGTACTGTACATAATAGTGATGTTCCTGTCCTTTGTTGCTGTACTGCTATGCGGCGTTGATATCGCGGAAGCATTCTCAGGCACTCTGGCATCTCTTGGAAATGTCGGCCCCGGACTTGGAACTCTCGGCACAATGGGCAACTACGCTTCCCAACCGGAGTTTGCGAAGTTCATATACACGATGGACATGTTCCTGGGACGACTTGAAATCTTCCCGATCCTCGTAGTCATGTCACTCATCTTCAACAAGAAAGCCTGAGAGACTATCTGCAAAGCAGCGACTGCAGGTTGAATCTGACGGTCACCATCTGCTGCGTGCCGCAGTATTTCATTGCATTGAAATGGAAGATTGCCGCGATGCGGATGTTGATGTATTTCGATGAGCTCCAGAAATCGGGCTCATAATAGACTTCAAGCCTGTCATAGATTCCCATTCCGTCGTTACCGTCATCATAGACACGATAGAACGGATCTCCCATATAAAGTTCAGGGCCGTATTTGACACCTGTGTTATCTTTGTCGTTATACAGAGGCATCATGTCGGTGCCGCAGAAAAGCCTGTTGCGCACTCCTACATTCCAGTTCCTGATGTCCAGATCAACTTCTCCGCCTGACGGGAAGACATATCCGTTTCCATGCACCCTGTCGTTCTGCAGGCTCTGGAGCCAGCCCAGACGCACGTCCAGGCACTGCAGCCCGATCGCATCGGAGAAATCGAATTTCAAATAAGGATTCAGGAGAATGTTATCCACGACGCCCTTCTGAGTATAAGAGTTTGCGAAATGATACAGGTAACCGGCATATCCAAGCGACATGAACGGCAGAATTTTGCCTTCGCCGGCAGAGAACACCATGAACTTCTCCCTTCTGTCCGGTCCATACTGTCCCATCCAGTCGCAGGCTAGCTCGAAAGAAGCCTTCGGACGCCTGATCTGCAGCATCACACCCTCGAGATTGTTGTCATAGAAAAGCAGTGAGTCCGAGAAGAATGCAGGTGAATAGTCACCCTTGGTCCTGCTTCTTGGGAAGATACCGGCATACAGTGTCAGGTCTGTGTCGCCAAGGTCCTTCTGCATCCTATAATATAATGTCAGCTCTTCCAGAATCCTGGTCTGTACGCCTCCGAAGTCTTTCATCACATCTGCCCCGACCATGACCTTGTGCTCTTCTCCGGCTTGCGGACGGACGGCCAGGCCGATCGAAGGAGTCACTCTTGCTCCGAAGATGGTCATCGAACGGGAGAATGCGCTTTTGTACAGTTCCCTGTTGTCGAAGTTCATCTTGAAGTCGACGTCGTATGCAAGACTCACGGTCTTGAGGCTGTCGGCAGCATGGAGAGATGTAGCCGCTAGCAATAAATATATGATTACAAGGAGTCTTTTCACGGTTTTTAAGGTTTAAAACTTTCAAAGATAGCACTTTTCGTGTATTTTTGCACAAAACGATTTTCTCATGAAGCTGCAGACACCGGTCACCGACCTCACATGCAAGGTCGGCATATCATATAAGGACAAGATAATGATGCTTGGAAGCTGTTTTTCAGACAACATCGGCTCCCGTCTGAAGAACTACGGATTCGACGTATGCGTAAATCCGTTCGGCACATTGTATAATCCGGCGTCCATTCTTTCCGCTGTAAGTAGATTGCTGGGAGGAAAATGCTTCTGCGAAGAGGATTGCGTAGAAATCGGCGCAGGAGACAGCCGTACATGCTCATTCTTCCACCACACATCGTTTGCCAGAAAAACCGGATCCGAGTTCATCGAAAACGCCAATGCCTCTATGGCTGCAGCTGCGGAATTCTTCCACAAGTGCAACAAGGTCATCATAACCCTCGGCACAAGCTGGTGTTACAGACACATCGGCAAGGACATGATCGTCTCGAACTGTCTCAAGCGCAATCCGAAGGAATTCATCAGAGAGTTTCTTCCCGCGTCCCGGACTGCTGCCATACTTCGTGAAATCATGGAACTCTGTCCTGACAAGCAGTTCATATTCACGGTAAGTCCGATAAGGCACTTCAAGGACGGAGCGCACGGCAACCAGATCAGCAAGGCGTCGCTTCTGCTTGGCATAGAAGAAGCCCTTGCAGCTACTCCAGTGGACCTGAGCATGAATCCACATTACACGGCAGATTACTTCCCTGCATATGAAATCGTCATGGACGAACTCCGAGACTACCGTTTCTATGCTGAAGACATGTGCCACCCGACCCAGCAGACGGCAGACTATATCTGCGAGCGCTTTCTCGATTGGGCTCTGCCGGCTGATGAGCAGGACACATTAAAAGAAAACATCCGCGCCTTCAGGCACGGATGTCATATCGTGAAATAGATGTTTCCTAGAAGTTGAAGCCTACGCCGAGGTAGAACACTCCTGTGTGTCTCTTGAACTTATGATCACTGCTGATCTGCTCTCCGGTATATCTGTTGAGCATTCCGATGTTGTATCCGAGCTTCACGTTGAGCTTCTCCACAACTGTCACACCGGCACCGATACCGAACTTGATGTCAAAACGACCGTAGTCTGTACCATCGCCTTTTGCTTTAGTTGTTTCGCTGTTCAACTTGGTCTTGACTGTTCCTGTATAAAGATTTGTCTTGACAATTGAATTATCTGCAGATGCTGAAGTAACTGAAGACAATCCGAGAGAGAAGACCGGACCTGCGAATGCGAAGATCTTCAGTTTAGACGGGAGCACATCATATCCGTACTTTACATTGACCGGAATATCAAGATAATGCTCAGCAATACTTACTCTTGTATTTACGCCTAACATCTCCTCAGATTCGCTGTCACCTCCGAAAGTATAACGAAGCGCCGGCTGAAGTCCGAGACTTCCCCAATTCGCATCAAGAAAATTCAGGTCATAGGTAGCCTCGATGTAAAATCCGTCAAGAGACTCATCATCCGACTCGTCAGCCATCTTTGTGGTTGTGTTGATGTGGTTGTATCCGACACCTACACCCAACTGGGCATTTGCTTCAACGGCAAGGAACATTGCCGCAGCCGCAAGAATAAAATAAATCTTCTTCATAATATTGATGTATTATTTGGTTAGACTTTGAAATACTTAACAAATATAGTGAATATTTTATGACAAGAGTCTTGGAAAATAGAAATATTTATCTACCTTTGCAGTGTACTATTATACTAATACACTATTAACAAATAGACATAATATGATAACAATTAAAGACTTAGGCTTCAGCTACGGCGAAAAAGCAGTACTGAAGAACATTACAATGACCCTTGAAGAGGGCAGGATTTATGGTCTTTTAGGAGAAAATGGTGTCGGAAAGACAACCCTTCTGACATTACTTTGCGGTCTGAAGGCAGTAAAGTCCGGAAGCATCGACACCGACGGACACAACCCTTATGACAGGGAACCGTCGTTCCTCGCAGATCAGTATTACCTCAGCGATGAGGTTGCGGCCATGAACATGACAGCACTCGAGTACGCAAAGAACTACGGAAAGTTCTGGGACGGATTCGATATGGACAAGTTCGTCGAGATTATGGGAGTGTTCGAGAACGACCCTGCGCAGAAGATGAACAAGATGTCGTTCGGACAGCTAAAGAAGACTTACATCTCCTTCGCCCTGGCCTGCAACACCAAGTATCTTTTCATGGACGAGCCGACCAACGGCCTTGACATCCCCTCAAAGGCCCAGTTCAGGAAGGCTGTGACCAAGTACACCCGAGAGGACTCGGTAATCCTGATTTCCACACATCAGGTGCGCGACCTCGAGAACATAATCGATCCGATCATAATCCTTGACAGGCAGGATGTGCTTCTGAATGCTTCTGTCGAAGAAATCTCCGAGAAGCTCTACTTCGACTACTCGACCGAGAAGCTGACTGACGCGCTTTACTGTGAGATGATCCCTGGAGGAAACATCCAGGTGGCGCTTAACACGGAAGGAAAGGACAGCAAGGTGAACATTGAGGCACTCTTCAACACCGTGCACCAGCATAAGGAACTGATTAAAGGAATCTTTAATAAATAGACACCATGAAGACAAACGACATATTCGATTTCCGCAGATTCGGAAAATATTTCGCCTCGGATCTTAAGACATGCGCGGCCAATTTTGGACTCAGCCTGCTGGTAACGGCACTCCTTCTTCCACTCACAATATATTGCATCACTATCGGCTTCAACGCATTGATGTCCGGCTTATGGGATGGACCTGACATGTGGTTGAGAGCAACATGTTTCTGCATTGCAATGATATGTATCGTTGTACAGATGCCTGTGAAATGCTATGGCAGGATAACTGAAAAACAGTATGGTTCCTTCTGGCTGACATTGCCGGCTTCGAGACTTGAGAAATTCGTAAGCATGTTCCTGATGACCTGCATCATTGTCCCTGTCATCGGTGTAGGAAGCTTCATTGGCCTTGATGCGATAATCTGCGCACTTGACCCCACCTGCGGCGGAAGTCTTGTAACTGGAGTCAGCGAGCTCTTCTCCAACATGCTGGCTTCCGGCGAGGTTACTCTAAATCTCGCAAATGAGAGCATCCCGATAGAAGACGTGGAAACGATAAACGAGTTCATGATTCAGATAACCTCACCATGGCTCTATATTGATGAAATCTTCGGAATAACATTGCCATTCCTGATGGGAGCTGTATTTTTCAGGAGCGGCAAGACAGTCAAGACATTCATTGCATTATTTGCATTCAGCACAGCAGTCAGCATCATATCGACACCGTTCATGACACAATTGGCTGTTGATATGATGAATGGGGTAAAGAATGGTGATCCGATGATAATATTTGACAACGGAATCTTCATGAATCTGGTGCTTATCGACACAATTTCGGATGCAATTGTAAACATCGCCTTAATGATAGGAATCTGGTTCAGAATCAAGACTTTGAAGCATTAACATTATGGAATTCGACAGCAACAAATCAATATACCTCCAGATCTGTGACGCGATATACGAGCGGATACTGAGCGGCGAGCTGGGGCCTGACGCCCGCATCCCTTCGGTGCGCGAGTACGGAGCTGAGATAGGAGTGAACCCAAATACCGTCATGCGCTCATATGAGAAACTGACAAACGACGGTGTCATATACAACAGAAGAGGCATCGGATACTTCATCACTCCTGACGCACGGGACATAGTCCTCTACACAATGAAGAAGGAGTTCATGATGAATGAACTCCCGCAGATTCTCCGGAAAATGGAGCTTCTTGGCATAAGTGTCGAAGACTTGCAGATAAATGAAAAATAACTAAATTTGCAGCGTACTTAAACCCGAGCCGGAAGTATTATATCCGGAATGAAGATTTTTAGAACATACATATCCTATATAGCAGCACTGCTGTCGGCAGCGACAGCAGTGCTGTCATGCAGTACAGGAGACTTTGTACCGATACTGGACAACGAACCCGCATATCATAACAGAAGCATCCTCATCACCGGAATGGTATCAGACACGTACGGTCAGCCTCTTGAAGACATCACTATAAATTTCAAGGCATATCCGCATGATCAGGCGGACGCGTCTCCTATAAGTTCCGAAACTGTCTACACCAACAGCAAAGGAACATATTCGATCCACTCAGACGGAGCCGACCTTCAACTGCTATGCACCATTACCGCAGAGGACGAAAGCGGCACATACGGAATCCAGACACAGCAGGTAATCATCACATGGAAGGGTTCGTCATATGATACAGAGACAAAAATATTCATAGTCAACGACTGCAATTTTCTCCTTGACAGAAAATGAAGAAGGTATCCATCATACTGATGACTCTGACACTATGGCTCGCTGCATCCTGTAGCGCAGGGGGACCATATGATGGTCCATACATAGCAGAGACCATCAGCCTTACCGGTCTGGTGACTGATGAAGAAGAGAATCCGATTGACCACATCAGGATATTCATGGAATGGGATTCACCATTCAGTCCGATTGCAGTCTACTCATCTGCAAACGGAATTTTTCAGGCAGATCTGGACTTTTCGTATATAAGATACCCGCTTACTATATCATTGGAGATATCTGATATCGACGGACATGAAAATGGCGGAGAATTCGAAACCAGAACAGATACAATCACGATTCTGGAAAGAAGCGACATCAATAGTCCCTTGTCATCTATCATTTACCGTTTGACTCGCGCCACTGCTTCGGAGAACAGCCCACAATCTTTGTAAACTGACGATGGAAGTTAGATCGGTCGCTGAAGCCTGAAAGTTCGGCTACTATATTTATAGACATTTCAGGATTATCCAGAAGAAGGGACTTTGCTTCTTCAATACGCAGACGGGTGCGCCATGTCTTGAAATCCACGCTCATGCGGGTGACAAAGAACATATGCAGCAGTTCTTTGGATGTATTGAGTTCCTTCGCAATCTCCTCTCTGGTCTTGTCGTATGCGCGGAACTTTTTCTCCTTTACCCATTGGGCCAAAGAACGGTCAATCTTGTTCATCTCCAACTCGGTCAACTGAGAATCAGTCACCTGCGAATCCTTTGCGCCCTTCTTCATACGTTTCCTGCGCTCAATTCTTTCGAGTATCTCCTGACCTGACAAAGTCTTATATGCAAAGGCATCAAGCAGAAGTTTATTGCTGCCGAGGAATGAAATGAAGTTTGCAGAAAAATACAGCATGAAGAGAGCATACCAGATTGTATAGACCTTCATGAATCCTCGCGGCAGGAGCATATACACAAGAACAAACATCTCCGTCAGCATCATCATGACATAGCAGAACCTGATCCATTTCATCTTATTGTTCTCTTCCTCGTCGTAATACTGTTCGATCTTCTGCACTGACCTGAGGTATGTGCGATGGAACAGGACAATATGGATTAAACAGTTAATGATGAACAAGATCACTGATTCTGCCAGAATAAATGTACGAAGCGGTCCCGGCTCCATCCAGAACGAACGCATCAAGATACAGCTGAAGATGACTATGACAGCCAAATTCAGGTAGAACTTATCGTTGTCGCCTTCTTCCAGGAGATTCATAAGAGAGAATGACAGGATTGCCGATGATATGGCCGTCACCACGAACATCATAAGCGACGAAAAGACTTCATAATCCTGTATTCCCGAATACGTATAGCATACGAAGAACAAGATAGAGGATATGAAGAAGCACATGGCTATGGTATTCTTTGCCTTGACAAGCTTACGCGAGTGCTCGGAATTTGGAACATTGATCAGAAAGAGCAGAAAAGCAAGGACAAACGAGGTAACTATCGCTATTGTAAGCGACAGCTCAATATTGAATACCATACTGGCAAGGCCTGACATCTAGTACAAGGTTAAGATTTAATAAAAAACCGGCACCCGTGTGCTTGAGTGCCGGATGAATTTCGTCTATATGGTTCCGGCAGGATTACCAGCCGAGAACATAAGAGAAGATGAGCGGAGCTACAATAGTTGCGTCTGACTCTACGATGAAACGTGGAGTGTCGACATCGAGCTTACCCCATGTGATCTTCTCGTTTGGAACTGCTCCAGAGTAAGAACCGTATGAAGTTGTACAGTCTGAGATCTGGCAGAAATAAGCCCAAAGTGGAACATCTGGCCATGCGAGGTCCTGAGCCATCATAGGCACAACGCAGATCGGGAAGTCACCTGCTGTACCACCACCGATCTGGAAGAAACCAACGCCCTGTCCGCCGCAGTTCTCGCGATACCACTCTGTAAGGAAGATCATGGTCTCGATACCGTTCTTGATCATGTTAGGCTCGAACTCGCCGCTGATACAGTGTGCAGTGTAGATGTTGGCTGTAGTACAGTCCTCCCATGCAGGAACGATGATAGGAATGTTCTTCTCGCATGCTGCAAGCACCCAGCTGTCCTTAGGGTCGATCTCGTAGTACTGCTCGAGAACACCGCTGCGGAGAAGCTTGTAGATAACCTCCCAAGGGAAGAGTCTCTCGCCTGTAGCCTTCATCTCGTTCCATACGTCGAGAAGGTGGTCCTCAAGACGACGGAATGCCTCCTCCTCAGGGATACATGTGTCAGTGACACGGTTCATGTGCTTCTCAAGAAGCTCCTTCTCCTGCTCTGGTGTAAGGTCT
>JAGBTT010000158.1 GCA_017631175.1 Bacteroidales bacterium | reverse complement strand
TGTAGAGGAGGCTCTGAAGTCATACAAGTCAAGCAATAACCTGGCTGATATCAAGATCTCTGCGCAGTCATACGTGAATGAAGCAAGCATCTACTCGACCAAGGCGTTTGAGGTAAACAACCAGCTTGTCATAGCCAATTTCATTAAGGATCACCTCAACGATCCGGCTAACAGCATGAGCCTTATACCATCTAATCTCGGACTTACCAGTACTTCTGTTGAAAGCCAGATCGCTGAGTATAACGACCTTGTCCTCCAGAGAGACCGACTCATTGTAGGCAGCGGTGAGAACAACCCTATGATTGCAGACCTCAATACTGCGATTGCATCAATCCGTACAGCAATCCTGCGCTCGATCGACAATATGGTCTCTACGCTTACTCTCCAGCTCGACAAGATCAACAGCCAGGAGAAGCAGGTCATGCAGAGGATTTCCTCGACATCCGGTCAGGAGTTCCAGCTCCTGTCTCTTGAGCGTCAGCAGCAGATCACCCAGGACCTTTATGTGTTCCTCCTCCAGAAGCGTGAGGAGAATGAGCTCACAGCCCTTGTGAACGTCGGTAATACACGAGTTCTGATGAACCCTAACGGATCTCCATATCCGGTGTCTCCGAACACTATGATGATTCTCTTTGCTGCCCTTGTGCTCGGTTTCGGTATTCCGTTCGCGTATTACTTCCTCAGGAAGATGCTCGACAACACTGTCAAGAGCAAGGCAGACCTTGGCAATATCAGCATGCCTTTCCTTGTGGAGATTCCGCGAGTTGTTAATGAGGAAAGCCGTCTGAAGAAATACTGGTTCAGGAATGACAATGACAAGTCATTTACAAGAATCATGGTCCAGCACGGCAGCCGTGATATGATGAACGAGGCGTTCCGTGTGTTAAGAACAAATATCGACTTGATGGTCAACAAGAACGACAAGTCGCATGTGCTCATGCTCACTTCGTTCAACCCTAATGCCGGTAAGACATTTACGGTGATGAACCTTGCAGCAAGTATGGCGCTCAAGGGCTCGAAGGTGATACTCGTAGACCTTGACCTTAGAAAGGCGACTTTGAGTAATGCGCTCGGACTCAATCATACAGGTATTGCGTCTTACCTTAACGGAAAGACAGAAGATTATCACGACCATGTAGAGAAGATAAGCGAGAATCTCTCTCTCCTCCCTGTCGGTTCGCTTCCGCCTAACCCTGCCGAGCTTCTTCTTACAGACAGGTTCAGGGACATGATTGCGCATCTGCGTGATGAATATGAATATATCTTCCTTGACTGTCCGCCAATCGATATCGTTGCGGACGCAAGCATTATTGCACCGGTTGCTGACATGACCGTATTCATCATGAGGGCTAACCTCATGGACAAGAGGATTCTTCCGCTTGTGGAGGAACTTTACCAGTCCGGTAAATATAACCATATGGCAATGGTGCTCAATGGAGTGGATGTATTCCACAAGAAATATGGTTACGGAAGATACGGATACGGCTATGGCTACGGTTATGGCTATGGTTACGGAAACAAGGAGTAATTCATGGGCATTTTCGACATATTCCGGAAGCGTCATTCAATCGTTTCAAGTTCTCTCCTGAAAGGAGGGGAGGACAGGCATTGCCATGCCCTCTTTGGCGTTGACGACGGCGTAAAGACGCTGGAAGAAGCGCTCAACGTTCTGGAATATGACGAAAAGCTTGGCTTGACTGACGTCTGGTGTACGCCACATGTCATGGAGGACCTTCCTAATACAACCGAGGAACTTCGTAAGCGCTTTGCCGAGCTACAGCAGGCGTACGACGGGCCACTAAGGCTCCACCTGGCAGCAGAATACATGCTTGATAACCTTTTTGAAGAAAGACTCAAGGCAGGTGACCTGCTGACGATGGAGGAGGACGTTATCCTTGTGGAGACGTCGACATGGAACCCTCCGACAAACTTTTACTTGATCTTGAAAGAGATCATGAAAGCGGGGTATCACCCGCTCCTTGCGCACCCGGAGCGTTATCGTTACCTTGAGGACAAGGATTACGTTAAGCTAAATGGCATGGGTGTGCGCTTTCAGCTGAATCTTGGGTCGTTGACCGGTTATTATGGTCCGACTGCCCAGAAGAAGGCAAAGATGATATTGAAGAACGGCTGGTACAGCCACTATGGCAGTGATTGTCACAGGCTTTCCACCGTAAAGGAACAATACGGCAGAGAAACATTGTCTGACAGCGATGTCGCTCTGCTCAACAAAATTTAAAACCAAAGAAACCTTGTTGCTGGATAGTACAAGACCAATTGGTAACCATGTAAATACTGACCTCGGACGCCCGAAGAATACTTCTGCGGGTGTCCTACCGTCGTGGTATGCACTTCGTGCGACATATTCTCGTGAACTCAAGGTCCAGGCGCAACTGAATGCCATGGGGGTGCGTACATTCGTCCCTATGATGTGGAAACGAGTTGAAAAGGACGGTAGGGAAGTCAAGAAACTTGTTCCGGCAGTAAGTAATCTCTGCTTTGTGTATTGGACAAAGCATGATATAGACGAATACATCCGTGGCTTCGGTGGGAACTCACCGGTAAACTATTACTGGGACAGAACCGCAGGCCGCGCCTTGACTGTGCCTGAGAAGGTTATGGAAGACTTCATCAAGGTCGCCTCAACTATGGATGAGGACATAATCTATCTTACAGAGATATCGTCAAAGCTCCACGAAGGCCAGACCGTCAAGGTCAAGGAAGGCCCATTCAAGGGAGTCGAAGGCAAGATTGTCCGTATCCGCAAGTCCCGTCGCATCCTGGTCGAACTCCCGGGCATGCTGGCTGTGGCAACAACTTATGTGGCGGCGGAGGATTTGGAAATAATTTAACACATTGTAATAAAATGAGTTGGATTCTTAAAAGACTGCAGTCTTACACTGATCGTTACCTGAGTACAAAGGTGGTATTTATCGTAGATATACTGGTGTCGTTAGCGGCATCTTTATGTACGATATTCCTGATACACGTTCTGAATCACGATGTGATGGATTTTGACCAGACGACGCTTTGGTTTGGAGCATCCCTCGTCTTGTCAGGATTCTTCTTCTATCTGTTCAGGACTTTCGGAATCATCATCCGTCACTCTACATTAAAGCAGCTTATACGTTTTGTATATGCTACATTCAGCAAGTCAGCCTTTCTTGCATTCGTGTACGGATGTTCGTTTGGCTTCAGGTGGCTGGTACTCGCTTTGGCGGGCTTGGATTTCGTTCTTACCTTGAGTTTCCTTCTGATGCTCAGGCTGGCGATGATTCTCGTGTATGATGCTGTAAAAAGTCACCAGAAATTCCGTTATGAGCACCAGAGGCTTCTTGTCTATGGAACAGGCGACAAGTCTGTAAGTGTCGTGACGCGTCTCCAGAACAGCAAGAACTTCTATGTTGCCGGATTCATTGAATATGGAACAGGAGTCCCTAAGACAACTATTCTGGATAAGAAGATATATCGATTCATGGATGAGGAGGATATCGTGCTCCTTAAGAACCGAAACGAGATCGATGCTATATTATATATATCTGACAAGGATGTCCTCCTGGAACAGGAAAGGCTGGTCCGTTTTGCGGAAGCCGCACATCTGAAGAGTCTTATTGTGCCATCCATTGATGAGCTTGTAGACGGAAAGCTGACTCCTCATATCAGAAACGTTGAGATCGAAGACCTTCTTATGCGCAAGGAGATCCAGATATCCATGGATGAGATCATTGAGAATTTCAAGGATAAGACCATTCTCGTTACTGGTGCAGCC
>JAGBTT010000157.1 GCA_017631175.1 Bacteroidales bacterium | reverse complement strand
TTAGTTCCTTTTTCAGTCTGCCTGTCTCCGTTTTCAATCTGCTCTATAAACAGTTTGATGTACTTAGACAAAGTCATCTTCCTTGCCCTTTCTGCAGCAAGTCTAGCTTCCTCGGCCAAACGAGCCTCTTCCTCTCTCTCCTCTGCATAGATGATATTATCGCAGATTTCCTTTACCTGATCAATGCTCAGCTCAACTCCGGACTCAAGCTTATAATTGATTGCATCCTGGATCTTGATGATTTTCTTGTTGAGTTTTGAACCCTCCTCAGATTTGATGAAATTGGCAAAGGCGACACCATTCCTATCAAGCATCCACTTATCTGCAGGAACCAGCAGATTAGTCTTGACACGAATGTTAATCTTGGGTTTTGATGATTGGATTCTGATGTACAGAGGAACGATGCCTTTCGCTTCCTTTTTGAGTAATGTGAATGTAGTTGACATAAAAATTGTGTATTTAAATTCGCATTACAAATATAAAGAATATTTCCGAAAAGTGTACTGAAAATGTACTGAAAATCTCGCACAAACTGAAAATGATTCCGAACACCAAAATACGGAAATAATTGAATAATAACTATTTAATATAATTTAGGCGAAATGTACTATTCATTCTTGTACTGAATTTTAATTCCGCTAGGCACCTCACGAAAAATCTCCTAAATCATTCTAGATTAATGATTTAGGAGATTTTCTTTTTCTTCGGAACCTAAATTTGACAACAATTTGACAACAATTCGATAATTTTCATCTTACGACCTCGGCCTGTGGAGGTTCGGGCTCAGTAGGTTCATTGAAGACCTTGAGTGGAAGATGGATCTGAATCTTTTTATTGCAGATACTGATTAACTTCCTCCAGATCGCCGCTTATAAGGTCAAAGAGCTTGTACATCAGCTCTGGCTCCTGCATTTCGGGAATATAGGCTATCACCTTCTTGCCTGCTCCCTTCATCCAACCGGCTTCTGTATGAGCACTGCGCCCGCAAGGAAGTACAAGCACGCATGTGTCTGCCCAGGTCAGCGCATCCAGGTCGCATTGGAACTGTAATTCTGACGCGGGGTGCTCAAGGCCGATCTTGTATTCCTGTACGTTCCATTTGTCAAAGTCAGGGTCGAGGTTTTTCCAGAAGAATCCGCCTTGTCCATGTGGCGGATTACGGAAATCATATACCTCGTGACCTGCTTCAAGGAGCTTGGTCACAACTTCCGGATAGTATACGTTTCTCCAGCTGCTTGCTACATATATCTTTGCCATAGTTCTGTCTTGTTCTATAGGGATTAGATCTCAGAGTCAAATTCTTCTATCTCGCGGTGTTCTGTTTCTGTAAACCCGTCATTGAGTTTCTTAGATGCTTTTGATTTTATTGCCGGTGTGATGTTGTCATATACGGTCTTGATGCAGGCGGTGATGGCTGTGAGGTCGTCGGTAAATCCGGCAATAGGGATGAAGTCAGGCATGAGGTCATGCGGTAGGATGAAGCCTATTCCTGGTCAGGCTGCTGGCCGTCGTGAGCCTTCCACATGCACTCGGTTATCTTCATGTCAGTGAACACCGCAGTGAATGACGACTCCTCAGGGGAGCACGCGTAGATTCCGAAGGTGATTTCGTCAGCGCCTTTGTACATATGACATATACGCATCTGGCTGAATGTCACGCCGTCGGTCGAACATTCGATGCAGTAGTCGTCCGCACGGCGCGAGAAGCGGTACCACATGGTCTTTACATCCGCCGGAATCGCCGTGGTGGCCCAATCCGAGTATCCATTGTTGGTCGCCACACTTCCAAGGTGCTGGAACATCTCGTTCTCATACTCCACAGAACCCTTCAGCCAGTTTTCACTGTCCAGGTACATCACGATACCGCACTGGTCGAAACGTTGATGGCTCTGCGTAAAATCCGTCTTCACCATGAAGCTGAAATACTTCTCTCTTGTCTTCATCTGCAACACTGGTGCATTGTCATTGCGGAAATGATAATATGTCCTCTGCCACAGATCCGTATGCGGCGCAGTAGTGATGATAAGTGTATCGCCGCTGACCTCGAAGCCCTGCGGTTCCCTCGTCCACTCAAGCAGTTCTATGTTAACCTTGCCCTCATTGGCCATGGCATCCGCCACAGCATCAACGAACTGCGCTTCAGAGGTGTTTGTACATGATGCCATAATAAATCCGACGCATGTTGCTGTTAAAATAGATGTGCGTTTCATTGGTTGTTTTTTATGTTTTTACCTGAATAGCATTGGTGCCATCTCCTTGAGGGAGCGTCTCCATGCCTGGAATTCGTGGGCTGTGCCTTCTGAGATGTAGCTTACAGCGTTGTAGCCTGCCGCTTTGAGGGTTTCTGTTGCCTTGAGGATGGCATCAGGATATTCCTTGCTGCCGCAGCTAAGGAAGACGAGCTTGACCTTGCTTGGGTCGCCAATCTCTTCAGGGGAGTATAGGCCGCCGCTGAAGATGCCGTAGTAGTTGAACAACTCGGGGCGAGCAAGGGTGATGTGCTTGGTTTCCATGCCACCCATGGACAGGCCTGCCATTGCGCGCATCTCTTTCTTGGCTATGGTCTTGAAGTGTGAGTCAATGTATGGGATAAGGTCGTTTGCGACGACTCTTTCGAATTTCGTGAAGTCGAAGCTGGCAAGACCGCCCCATTTTACTTCGTTGGTCATTCCGTATGCCATCACGATGATGAAAGGTTTGCATTTGCCTTCGGCAATGAGGTTATCCATGATGAGGTTGGCGTGGCCCTGGTTGCTCCATGCCGTCTCATCTTCGCCCCATCCGTGCTGGAGGTAGAGCACTGGGAACTTCTTCTTTCCGTCATACTGTGGCGGGAGGTATACGAATGCCCTGTGGGTCTGGCCGGTCTCCTTGGAAGGGTAGAGGATCTGGCTGACCTGGCCGTGAGGAACGTCCTTCATAGCATAGAAATCCTGGTCGTGAGCCGGAATCTCGATGCCGCTTTCCCATCTTACCGAACCATAGTAGTTCTTTGTTCCCGGATCGTTAACCACCGCTCCGTCTATAGTCATGCGATAGTAGTGGAATCCTTCGTCCATAGGTCCGGCAGTGGTGCCGGTCCATACGCCGTCAGCGTCCTTTGCCAGGACGGTGCCTCCCTGGCCGCCGAGGCCGAGGCTGACGATAACGGACTGAGCTTCAGGGGCATGGATTCTAAAACGAGCATATCCCTGTGAGTTCACCATAGGGTACTCCTGTCCCGGCTGGTTCATTACGGATGGCACAAAGTCCTCCTTGATCTCTGCAGTGTTCGGCTTTTCCTGGGCAGTGGCGATTGTTGTCATGCACATCAGTCCAAGAAGAATGAATGCGGTCTTTTTCATATCGGGTGTGTCTTAATAAGTCAGTGCGGTTTCGTAATAAGTAGCGAAGCATGGATAGCTTTCAAGCGGATCCGGCATGCAGAATCCCACGCCTTCGAAGAGAGGGGAGTTCTGCTGGCCTGCGGGTTCGTGGATTTCAAGCTCTGCGTCCACTCCTTCAAGCTTCACGCTTACCTTTCCATTCTTATAGGTATAGTGCAGCGTGCCGTTTCCGATCTTTACACTGGTCTGGATATCAGTGATTTCCGAAGGAATGCGAGGCTCGATGATGATCTTTCCTTCAAGCAGATTCGGACGGATGCCGAGGAAATGCTGATACCATACGCGAAGGTGCTCGGCGTTGCTCCATGCCTGGAGGAATGTACCCGAACGCTTCACCCATGACTGACCCTCACGTGGATGTGCATCGGCATTCTCGCTGAGACTTCCGACTGCGCCCTCATGCAGCGCTTGGCGATTCATATTGCAGAACAGTTCCCATGCGGCATCGACCTGACCGTACTCGATCATGCGCTGCATGGCCATTCCGTTGTTCCAGAGCCATATTGTGCCGTTGTGGTATGCGTCGTCCTTATGATAATAGTGCCAGTTCTCGTGCTGTGGGTGGAACTGAGGGTCCCACTGTGCGAGCGAAGCGACTCCCCATGGATATACGAGTTCTTCCCAGACACGTCTTGTGACCTTCTGCTTGAACTCGTCATCGGCGATCAGGTCGAAGCAGTAGACCTGATTTGGACGGAACTGTGTATCCTTTGAGCCGTCTGCGTTAAGGTGGTCATAGATGTATGCGCCATCCTTGTCGCAGTAGTCGCTCTCAAAGTTTGCGGAGAGCATCTGCGCAAGACCGCTCCACTCTTCGGCCGCGCTGTCGTCACCCATGAGTGCAGCGATGTGGCTTCCGGCAGTGAGCTGCTCATACCAGAGCGCCTGGATGTCGTTGGCTCGGTTGCCGCGAGGGGAACCAGGGATGCCATTTCTCTTCACGTCCATCCATGTATCTGCGTCAGCATGAGTCAGATAGCCCTTTCCGTCAGTATAGTTCTTGATGGAAGCGTCGATGCTCATCTTGATGGCAGGGTAGAGTTCGTGCAGGAACTCTGTGTCGCCTGAGTACTGTGCCAGCTGATATGCCTGGATAACTAAACGTGGAGTGCCGTCAGTGGTGTTGTAGAGAATGCCCTCGAGGTTCGCTCTGTTAGGGATTCTGCCGTATGTTTCCGATTCCGGGTCAGTGTCCTGGAGCTTCACGAAGTCCTTGAGGATTTCCTTAGCGATCTCAAACTGACCTGTCACAAGACACGCGCCTGGCATTGAGATGAACATATCACGTCCCCAATACTCGTTGAACCAAGGCAGGCCGGCATAGATGCCGTTGCCCTGCTGGCATGTGATCAGCTCATCCATGGTGATTGTAATCCAGTCAAGTGCCTTGTCGAGTTCCGGAAGGTTGGTCTTCACGGGATTGTATTCCGTGATGAGGGAGTTGATCCTGTCCTTTCTCTCCTTCATGAGCTTCTGTCCGTTCTCCATGAACTCCGCGTGAAGTGCGCGGCATTCGTCCTCAGTGCCGTATGTGAGCACGAATCCCTTTGCCCCGTCGCTTCCGACCATGATGCGCATGTCCGGAGCTTCGCCCGGTATGTAGAACGTCTGCCCGTCCATAGTGTATTCGTCAGCAATAAGGGTCTTGTCAAGGATTATTGCACTTGTCGGTTTCTCTGTCTTGATTTCTATATATATAATAGGTAGGTTATCGAGCATTCTGAAAGTTTCGGTCGTATTGTCCCACCTGCGCACGAGTCTGTCTGGATACACGGTGCACTCTGCCTCACTTCTGTCAAGAACTCTTCCGTCAACTGAGATAGTATAGTCTGCAAGCACGCGTTTCTTAGCCATATTCCAACCAGAATACCACTGTAGCTCTTCCTGATGCGTCGTTCCGTACCAGTATCCGGACTTTTTGTTTGTATAGGAGTATTCTCTATTCTCCTGAGCTGTAACTTCCACGCCCCTCTGGTCTATCAGGTATGACTCTTGCTTTCCGCATGAAACGGTGATTGCCGTTAATGCTGTAATGAACATGATCTTTTTAATATTCATAGCTTTTAAAGTGTTTTCGTCCTACGAATATACTGATTCTAAGGCAAACTATCGTCTATTAAAGGCGATTATTTGTTATTAAGGTAGAATTTTGAGAAAAATGTGAAAGTTTTTAAATTAGAATTATTCCAAATTAAAAATATTTGATTAACTTTGCATCAGAAACAGAAACAACAATTAAATTTATCAAGATATGAAAAGCGTAAAAGGAACAAGAACAGAGCAGAACCTGCTTAAGTCATTCGCAGGCGAGAGCCAGGCACGTAGCAGATATACATTCTTTGCAGAGGTAGCGAAGAAGGAAGGATATGAGCAGATTGCAGGAGTTTTCATGGAGACTGCAGAGCAGGAGAGAGAGCACGCAAAGCGTTTCTTCAATCTCCTTGAGGGCGGTCCTCTCGAGATCACTGCTACATATCCTGCAGGTATTGTGGGAACAACTCAGGAGAACCTTCTTGCAGCAGCAATGGGTGAGAAGGAGGAGTGGGACACTCTTTACAAGGAGTTTGCAGAGGTGGCTATTGAGGAGGGATTCCCTGCAATCGCAGCTACATTCAAGAACATCGCAAAGGTAGAGGCAGAGCACGAGCGCCGCTACATGAAGCTCCTCAGCCGCATGACTGACGGTGACTTCTTCCACCGCGACGGCAAGATCTGGTGGCAGTGCCGCAACTGCGGATACATCTGCGAGGCTCAGGATGCCCCTAAGACATGTCCGGCATGCCTCTTCCCACAGGCTTATTTTGAGCCGATGAAGGAGAATTATTAGGATTGAACCATAAAAATGTTAACTTTGCTCTGCTGATTTCGGGTCAGCAGAGCATTTTAATTTATTATGGACTATCAGAAGATATTAGAAGATATTTACGAGGAGATTCAGCCCTTTGCCAAGGACGGAAAGCAGGCTGATTATATCCCTGCGCTTGCTAAGGTAAATCCTGATCAGTTTGGAATGTGCCTTGAGACCGTTTCTGGCGAGGTTTACGCCCATATGCAGGCTGATACAAGATTTTCGATCCAGAGTATCACAAAGGTTTTTGCCTTGGCTATGTGCTTGTCCATGAAGGGCGAGACCCTCTGGAAGAGAGTCGGCAAGGAACCTTCTGGTACAGCGTTCAATTCATTGGTGCAGCTTGAAGTGGAGAAGGGTATTCCGCGTAATCCGTTCATAAACGCCGGTGCTATTGTGCTTGCTGACCTTCTGATCTCTGAACTGGAGGATCCCGAGGCGGAATTCTTGAGGTTTGTGCGTGCATTATGTGGCAGCGAGACTGTTGATTATAACATGGAAGTGGCTCTGTCAGAGAGGGAAAAGGGCTATCTTAATGCTGCAATTGCCAATATGCTCAAGTATCATGGCACCATCGAGAACGACATCGAGCAGGTACTGATGTTCTACTTCAAGATGTGCTCCGTCGAGATGAGCTGCCGTGAGCTTGCTAAAGCATTCCTGGCATTCACTAACCATGCTCCATTCGAGTACGCCGGATACAAGCTCAGCAAGTCCCGCATCAAGCGACTCAATGCTGTAATGCAGACATGCGGATTCTACGATGAGGCCGGAGAGTTCTCATATCTGGTCGGTCTTCCGGGAAAGAGTGGAGTCGGAGGAGGAATCATAGCGGTTTATCCGCATAGATACTCTGTTGCGGTATGGAGTCCACGACTCAATTCTAAAGGCAATTCCGTGTTGGGAATGAAGGCATTAGAGCTACTTACTACATACACTGAAGAGTCGATTTTCTAGCCAAACTGTCTGAAATTCAATACAGTCAAGTATCTTCGTTCTCTTTCGTCGGAAATTCTTTTGCTGATGAATTTTAAATTTAGTGCCCCATGTTTTACTGATATGTAAATATAGGGCGCTTTTAATTTATTGAATGTAA
>JAGBTT010000156.1 GCA_017631175.1 Bacteroidales bacterium | reverse complement strand
TTACCTCGTTGAGGCTGGCGAGCACACTTATGAGGTGGACGAGTTCTACGGTGACAACGAAGGCCTTACAGTGGCCGAGGTTGAGCTTTCTTCTGAGGACGAGGCTTTTGCAAAGCCTGAGTGGCTCGGTGAGGAGGTTACCGGAGACGGCAAGTACTACAACTCTATGCTCATGAAGAACCCATATAAGAATTGGGCTAAATAATTTCATGCAGTGGCCTGCGGCTGCAGGCCACTGCTTAATAAATCTAAACTATGACCGACAAGCACACAGAAATGGAACAGCCACAGGTTTTTGACCCGCTGGATATGAACAACTACAAGGTGGAGAAGCTTCCGAAGATGGAGAAGTCCGGATTCGAGAAGTGGATGGCCCGTCTGGGCGGACCTATCGCTGCCATTGTATTCGTACTTATATATTGGGTGATTGACATCCCTTTGTTTGACAACCTTGATTTCTCAGGACTCTCAAGCAAGGCACAGGCAAGACTCGCCGTGATCGGTGAGGCGGCCTTCATCAAGGCATGCTACGCCATGCTCGCCATCTTCTGTGCGTCGATCGTGCTGTGGATTACGGAGGCGGTGCAGAGCTACCTGACTTCGCTCATGGTGATCATGGCCGTAATCATATGCGGGGTGACTACCCAGAAGGACGCGTTCGCACAGCTGGGACATCCGGTGATGTGGCTCAACATCCTGTCTTTCGTTCTCGCCAGCATGCTTGTCAAGACGAAGGTTGCCAAGAGATTCGCCCTCTGGTTCGTGCTCAAGTTCGGTAAGAGCGCGGCGGGAATATTCTTCAGCTTCCTCGTCATCAATGTCGTCCTGTCTCTTTTCATTTCCGCTACGACAGTCAAGGCGACGATCCTTCTTCCTATATTCATGGTCGTGGCGGCAATCTTCGGAGCAAGCCAGGGCAACCGAAACAACTTCGGCCGTAACCTCGTGCTCCAGAATCTTTTCCAGATCAACATCGGTGCGAGTGCATTCATGACCGGATCGGGAGCCAACCTTCTGGCTGTCTCTCTCCTTACCGGTGCCTACAGCTCTGTGTCACTGATCTACTCTGACTGGCTGGCTGCAGCCTTCCCGCTTGCGATGATCCTGCTGGTCATCGGCTGGTTCGTCGGAGCGAAGCTCATCTTCCCTCTTAAGCCGGAGGAGAAGAAGCCTCAGATCGCCGGTGGTATGGAGCGCCTGCGTCAGGAACTCAATGCGATGGGCAGGATGACCAAGGATGAGTTCAAGTCGGTGGCCATCTTTGTCGGCGTGGTCATCATGTGGGTGACAGAAAGCCTGCACGGCATCTCTGCTGAGGTGGTCGTGCTTATCGGTGCCATCATTGCGCTGATGCCTGGAATCGGTGTTGTCAAGTGGAACGATGTGGATATCCCTTGGCATCTTATGATCTTCTCTGCAGGAGCCTATGTGATCGGATCCGGTCTCAATGCCACCGATCTTCCTGCTGTCATGGTAGGAGCGGGAATGGACGCGCTCGGCATCACTGCCGACACTCCGTTCTTCGTGATGTACCTTCTTCTTACCGGACTGATGCTGTTCAGTGCGCTGATCTTCCAGTCCAAGAACATGAGGACACTTGTATTCGTGCCGATCGCCATCGGTGTGGAGCAGCAGTTCGGTCTTCCTCCGCTCAGCCTTTCGTTCCCTGTGTCCCTTCTGATCGAACATGTTTACGTGCTGCCGTTCAACAGCAAGCCGGCAGCGCTGCTATATACTACAAACCATTACAGCTGGAGCGACACCTTCAAGTTCGGTATCATAATGATGTTCGTTGCATGGTTTATGATTCTCGTTTGGGGTGAGACTGTTTTACATTGGCTAGGATACACTCCTGGATTATTCTAATATGATATCAATACAGGCAAAAAAGCACGATAATTTCTCGGTTGAGTTCAAGTTCGGATTCAACTGCAAGGAGGATGGCAAACGCGATGACTTTTCAGTCAACGCATGGATGTTCGTGCCTAACAGTCTGGATATCAATTCGGAGAACTACGGCAAGAAGCAGTTCTACCGTGACGTGAAGTCCAACATCAGACTGATCACTCCGGTGTATCTGCTGCGTGAGATCGCACTCGATGACTCACAGCCTCTGGCATCTCTGCGCCGTGCCCTCGAGGGTGTCGTGTATAATCCGAGCCCGGAGGCGACGGATGCATACGAGTACCATCTGAAGATGTTCGCTGCCATATTCAAGAGCGCTCTACGCGACCAGGCTGCCCATCTTCGTTCGGTCCGCTCGCTTGAAACCGCGGACTACCTTGTCGCCGATTATGTGGGCAGTTCTTCTCTGGTGCTGGAGAAGTTCCGTGCGATGTATCAGATCATAGATGTGCCGACGGTTTCCGACAAGACCCGCGCCCTCTTCAGGATGTGCGATGAGTTCATGAGCCATGTCGTGGAGCTCAGGACCATCAGGATCATCCGTGCCATCGATGCTTCCCTCAATGCGGAGGCATATGCCAGGATCCGCGAGGACTTCATGGGCCTGATCGTGCGTGAGCATAATTATAAGGTGTCCCAGGGCTATGGCGTCATGATGAATGAGGAGGTTCATGACAGGGAACTGATATACCATCGCGGTATGCTCAAGAAATTCATTGAGAGTGAATTATATATACGTCTGGATAAGAAAAGGGATGGAGTCGCGCTGGAGCAGATATATTATAGTCTCGCAGCAGGCGTGGCAATGATTTTTGCCACCGGCGTTGCATGGCATACGCAGGTTAAATATGGTAACATCACATGGCCTCTGTTCATTGTCCTGGTCATCAGCTATATGCTCAAGGACCGTATCAAGGACCTTCTGCGCTACTATTTTGCCCATAAGCTCGGAAACAAGTACTACGACAAGAAGGCGGTAGTGACCATAGGAAAGAACCGCGTCGGCGAGATAAAGGAGGGATTCGACTTCATATCGTCTTCAAAGACTCCTGCGGAGGTCATGCGCATGCGTGAGAAGGCTTCGGCAGTAGAGGATGAGTCGCGTATATTCGAGGAGAAGATACTTCTGTACCGTAAGCATGTGACCATCGATGATGTAGCCTTGAAAGAGAACGATGACTATCCGATGAGGGGCATCAATGAAATACTTCGACTGCATCTGCATCGCTTTACGCATAAGATGGACAACCCGGTGGTGCCTATCGATTCTGTTGATGGGGATGGCAGGATCACTACGGTTGAAGTTGAGAAAATCTATTATGTCAACATCGTGTTCCAGCTTCAGCATGACGGCGATGTCGAATATCATCATTTCAGGATATCAATGACGCGCGATGGTGTGTTGGATATCGTGAAAATTGATTAAATTCGCGAGATATTCCGTGAATTTAATCAATTTTCATTTATATGGCAATCATTAACAAATCAAAGAAGTACAAGTGGGAGTTCGCCAACATCGGCGGAGCTTCACGTGTGAAGATTTCTACAGGCGAGGACATCGCTCACCTTGATGAGCTCGATCCTAAGATGTGGACTGTCCTTTCATGTCCGGTAAAGGGTCTTGAGATATGCGAGAAGAGTCTTGCATACATGGATACAGATGCTGATGGAAAGATCCGTGTCAACGATGTGATCGCTACATCGAAGTGGCTCTCTGCAGTCGTGAAGGACCTCAATGTCCTTACCGCTGGTCAAGATTCAATTTCTCTTGGTGCTATCGATCAGGAAAATGCTGACGGAAAGAAGATATATGCTGCTGCAAAACAGATACTTGAGAACCTCGGCAAGGAGGGCGACGTGATCTCTCTCGCTGATACCAAAGATGTCGCTGCGATTTTCGCGAAGACACGTTTCAATGGCGACGGCATCATCACAGAGGGCTCGTCAGACGACGCTGACCTGAAGGCTGTCATCGCTGCTGCAGTTGCCGCTATGGGCGGTGTTGCTGACAGAAGCGGAGCAATGGGCGTGAACGCTGAGATGATCGAGGGCTTCTATAAGGCACTCGCTGACTATGCTGCATGGTGTGATGCTGCAGTCGAGGCTCCGTTCGCAGATAAGACTGACGCAGCTATCGCAGCTTACAACGCACTTGACGCTAAGGTGAAGGACTTCTTCATGCGCTCTAAGCTTGCTGCGTTCTCTCCTGAGAGCGTAGCTTCTCTCGATGTTCAGACTGCAGGTATCCAGGCAATCAGCGCTGAGAACCTCACAGGTAAGATGGCCGAGATCGCTGCATATCCTATCGCACGCGTGACAGGTAAGGCTGAGATCGATCTTTCGGAGCCTGTTAACCCAGCATGGGCTGCTCAGTTCGAGCTCGTGAAGTCAGTCGCTTTTGCTGACAAGAAGGTGCTTACTGAGGCTGACTGGGCTGCTGTAGGTGCTGCTTTCGCTGCTTATACAGCTTGGAAGGGTGCTAAGGCAGGTGCTTCAGTTGAGGCTCTCGGTCTTGAGACAGTGAAGAAGTTCCTTGCAGAGGACAAGAAGGCCGCGCTCCTTGAACTTGTTGCTCAGGACGCTGCACTTTCTGAGGAAGCTGCAAACATCGAGATGGTGGACAAGTTCCTCCATATCCTTCGCGACTTCTATAGACTTCTCCGTAACTTCGTGACTCTCAGTGATTTCTATACAAAGGACAAGGGCGTTTCTGCCATCTTCCAATCTGGTCGCCTGATCATCGACCAGAGAGAGTGCCGCTTCTGTATGCAGGTTGCTGATGCTGCAAAGCACAATGCTTCGGCTGCTGCCAGCGGAATGTTCCTCGTTTACTGCGACTGTACAACCAAGTCAAAGCCAGGCAAGCTCGCTATCGTGGCAGCTGTGACTGTAGGCGAGATCGGCGACCTCGTTGCAGGTAAGAACGCAATCTACTATGACAACTCAGGTCTTGAGTGGGATGCTGTGATCACTAAGGTTGTCGACAACCCAATCAGCATCGCGCAGTCATTCTGGTCTCCATACCGCAGAATGGCAAAGACAGTAGAGAACCTCATCACAAAGAGCGCAGCTGACAAGGATGCAAAGATGATGGCTGATGCTACAGCCAAGATCAATGCTGCTCCGACTGCAGTTCCTGCAGCGGGCGCTGACGGCAAGCCTGCAGCAGCTCCACCGTTCGACATCGCCAAGTTCGCCGGTATCTTTGCTGCTATCGGTATGGCATTAGGTATGATCGGTAGTGCCCTTGTGGCTCTGTTTGACGGCCTTTCTGATCTTGAATGGTGGAAACTCATCCTTGTATTTGTCGGCATCATGCTCGTGATCTCAGGTCCTGCAATGATCCTCGCATGGCTCAAGCTCCGCCGCCGCAACATTGCACCGCTCCTCAATGCAAACGGCTGGGCTGTCAATGCGGCTTCGAAGATCAGCATTCCGTTCGGTGAGACTCTCACAGATTCTGCCAAGTTCCCTAAGATGAAGCTTAAGGATCCGTTCGCTAAGAAGGGCCTTGCTCCTTGGAAGAAGTGGGCAATCTCTCTCGCAGCCCTCGTGGTTGTAGCAGGCGGTCTCTGGATATTCAATCTTCTTGACTGGGCAGGACTTGGTTCACCGCTCCCACGCTACAACGAGACTGAGGTAGTGGAGGAAGTCGTGGAGTGTGCGGACACTCTCGCAACTACTGATACTATGGTTGTAGACGCAGTGCCTGCAGAGTAGTATTGGAAACTATATAAACGTATATTTAACAAATTAGCAAATGAAATTATTGAAACATTTTATTGCAGCAGCACTTGTACTGTTGCTGCCACTCGTGTCATGCGATCCACTCCCGCAGAACGAGACACCGGATACTCCAAACCAGGAGAATCCGGACACGCCAAAGGAGGAAGTGGCACCGACAGTGACATTGACTGCCGGTGAGGCAACAACAGAAAGCCTCTCATTTGTCCTCACTCCTGCAAACGCAACATCAGTGCGTTATGCTGTATATAAGGCAGGCGAGACTCTTCCTACAGCCGAAGATCTTCTTACATCCTCATCAGGCAGCGCCGGAACACCGGCTGATGCTACAGTAGCCGAGACCTATGTTGTCACTGGTCTTGATTTCTCCACTGAGTATGTAGTGGTTGCTGCAGCCCACAATGCTGCAGGCTATTCTGATGTCGTTACTTTGAACATGACAACAGCGACTCCTGCAGCCACTGTAACCCTTACATTGGTTGAGGCTGCAGCCGAGAAGGTTGTCTTCAGCATCGCTTCGGAGTATTCAAGCAAGGTCGCTTATCTTGTAGCGGAGGCAACCGCCCAGACCCCGGATGCAGCGTATGTACTTGAGAATGGCGTTGAGGCAGATGACCTTTCTGTTCAGTATACAGTAGGCGGCCTTACCCCTGAGACTGCATATCTGATCTATGCTGCCGCTCTTGATCTTGATGGAGCGGGTGCCGTGCTTTCGGAGGCTCTCGAATTTACAACTGCCGCTCGTCCTGTCGTGGCACCGTCAATCGGTGATTTCTATTATAGCGACGGAACATGGAGCACTGAGCTTGACCAGACCAAGGAGCCTGTGGCTATCGTTTTCTATACAGGCGTAGCAACGGAGTTCGGTGACAATCAGGCATACTATAAGGTGAAGGACGGCTCTGGTCCGATGAATGAATTCCATGGTTATGCAGTCGCTCTCCATGATGCAGACCCTCAGTTTGAGAATGAGTATGGCGTGGTCGAGTGCGGAGTATGGTGGAGCTTCTGGGATGGAAATGCATCTCCTACAGGGGTCTCAATCGAGGTTGACGACTTCCTTGGATACACCAATACATTGGCCATCCAGCATAACTGCATCGCGTTGAAGAAGGAATTCTCGGCATCGCAGGACAGCTATCCGGCAGCATACTATGCGACCCGTGGATATGAGGAAGCTTGTCCTGCTCCGGAAAAGAGCTCAGGTTGGTTCCTTCCATCTGCATACCAGCTTCAGTACATCTGGGATCAGGTATACTTCAACAACAGCGGCAACCTCAAGGGTTGGCTCGAGCAGTCTTTCGAGGTGTTGGGAGACAAAGCGACTCCGATGTATCGTCGTGATGCCGAGTACTGGTCTTCTACAGAGTGGATTGACTCGTCGGCTCACACTTATAGAGCGTACTATGTATGCTTTGACTCGTCTATGTTCCAGCCGGGATATACCGCATGGTACAATAAGAATTATCCGATGTGCGTACGCTCGGTACTCGCATTCTAATTTATCTGTATATAGGAATGAAAAAGTTTCTTAACGTTCTTTTTGCGTCAGTGATGGCGCTTGTGGTGGCTGCATCGTGTGCTGAAAAGCCGACGAATGAAGAACCGCAGCCAGAGGATAAGGGCTCTGCAAAGTTTGAGTTTGTAAATGCCCCTAAGAAGGCTGAGTTTGAATTCGGCCAGACAAAGACTTTCTCAGTCAGGTATAGCGATATCGTTGAGTTTGGTATCGAGCAGCCGGAGGGTTGGACAGCATTGCTTGAAGAAAATGATTTTGTTGTGACAGCACCTGCAGAAGGAGATGAGACTGCTGAGCTTGAGGGTGACATCGTTGTCAGGTTTGCAGGTGAGGACGGCGTAGAGTCTGTCGTGAAGCTTCCGGTATATGTGAATGTTCCTGAGATCCCTGTGCCACCGGCTGAGCCTATCACATTCGAGCTTATCTATTCTAATGTGACCACGACTGTGGCAGATCTCCAGGTCATTCCAAGTGATGACACTGTGGGATACTACTTCGATGTGTGTACAGAGGAGGACTTCAACAGAGTGAACGGTGATGTGTATTATATCGTGAGCGAGTACATGGATTATCTCCTTGAACAATATCCTTCTTTCTCGTTGAGTGATGTCCTTGCAGCAATGCTTTCATACGGTCCGGATTCGGATACTGTGAAAGGTCTCCCATCAGGAACTACAATGTGTTTCTACGCATTGGCTATAGATGAACAGGGCAAGGCTGCCTCTGAGCCTGCAGTAGTCAAGTTCACTACTGCTGTCGCAGGCGATCCTTCAGAGTGTACTTTCGATATCGAGGTTTCTGATATCAAGGGTACCACTTGCCTTATCAGCATCCTTCCTTCTGATCCGTCCGTGCGTTACTGGTTTGCAGTGACACCTGTGGAGGGATATCCTGGAGACATTCCTATGATGGTCGAGGTGAAGAACGAGGCTGCGAACTATGCTTCGGAGATCGGCATGTCACTTGAAGAGGTCATCGCTGCTGTAACTCTGGCTGGCCCTGTTTCTGACCATTGGTATGACCTTCAGGTGGATACCCAGTATTACGTCTATGCATTCGCAATGGACGAAGACGGTGATTATCTCGGCCCATGCTTCAAGAAGGCATTCAAGACAGCCGCTGATGATATTTCAGACGCGGACCTTGAATTGGACTACAGATATTTCGATGGTGACGCCCTCTATGAGATGGATCCGGTAATGTATTCGGGAGCCCAGGGACGTGTTCTCCTTCAGATAAAGGCCAGCCCTAATGCCTTTGCATATGATTGGGCCGTATGTGTCGGTGCCGGTGACATGACAGATGAGAACAGTTATCCTTATGATGCAACCATTAACGCAATCCTTGCTTCCGGAGCGGCTAAATACAATCAGTCTCTCCAGCAGTTCTGGGTTGAGTGGAGGCCTTGTACGATCTTTGGATTCGCTGCTGATTATGATGGCCTGAACGGCCCTCTCCACCGCATCCTTGTGGAACCTTCAAAGGATGGAGCATCTCCTCTTGATCAGCTGGCCCCTATCGAGACTCAGTCTTCAGTTTACTCATTACATGAGATGATGACCCCTCCTGCAAGGGTGTCATTCGAAGGAAGAATGAAAAATGCGCCGATGGTGAAGCGCTCTATCATTAAATAATTAATCTGCCCCCAAAGCTTGATCATTCAGACTTTGGGGGCAGATTTCATTTTCTCATATGTAGCTCTTTATCCAGAAACAGCAGTCCGGCATTCCCGCCACTCTTCATCCTGTCGACTATACCGGCAAACAGTGCTTCCTCTTCAACCTGTTCGTTCACGAATGTCCTGAAGAAGTTTTCTGTAGCAAAGTCCTGTTCCTCTATAGCATGCAGGACGATCTTATCGATCATCTTGGACACCATCTTCTCCTGGCTGAGCGAATGCTCGAACACCTCCAGCACAGATCCCCATCCTTCCGGAACGAGGTTCACCATCTGGAGCTTCACCTGTCCGCCTCTGTCAGTGAGGTAATCCGCCATGTCCATAGCGTGCTTCTTCTCCTCGTCCGAATGCACCTTCATCCAGTGGGAGAATCCCTCCCATCCCTGCATCTTGAGGAAATACGCCATCTGCAG